>NZ_JBGLOV010000003.1:0-314261 GCF_041402665.1 Komagataeibacter sp. SM21 | reverse complement strand
ACATGTGCCCGGATCAGCGCGGTAAGGGGCGCCAGCGTCGCCGTGCAGGCCCCCACCCAGTCGGCCAGCGTCGAGGTATCGAGATCGATCCCCTCACGGGCAAATGCGGCGCTCTGCCGGTTCAGCGGCAGATGCTGCAGGAACTTGTCGCACAGGATGCCCGCAAGCAGCTTTGGCCCGGCCCGTCCGCGCGCGATCGGGTGGAAAGGTGCCGGGGGCTGGATGATGTTCTCGCAGTCGCGACAGGTGAATTTCTCGCGTACCGTCTGAATCACCTTGAACTGGCGCGGGATCACCTCCAGCGTCTCGGTGACGCTCTCCCCCAGTTTGCTCAGGCGCTCGCCGCCACAGCACGGGCAATGTGTCGGCACGGGGATGACGACCCGTTCGCGCGGGAGATCGGCGCGCAACGGCTGGCGACCGTGATTGCGCCGGGGCGCTGTCGCCAGCACGGCAGGATCCGGAGCGTTTTCCGGCGCATCCTCGGCGTGCGCCGTCTCCAGATCTTCCAGTTCGAGTTCGAACTGGGCCAGCAGACGGCGTCCCCGCTCCGATGAGGCCCCGAAACGGTCCTGGCGCATCCGCGCAATGAGGTGCTTGAGATGGGCGATCTGCGCCTCGGCGCTGATCGCTCGGGTTTCAGCGGCAGTGGCCCGGGTTTCGGCAGAAGACGCCCGGAATTCGGCGACCTGAGCGCGCGCCTCGACCGCGGCAAGTGCCGCGCGCAGGGCCATCATCTCGTCCGTGTCTCCCGTCATGAAGACAGTTGACCACATGGGCGCTCAAAAGAGTACCAGTATATGCTGATCTGGCGCAGTTTTTATTATCCCGCCAGTTCGGGTCTCCAGGTTTTCTGCGGGTTTCTCCAGTCGATCCCTTCCAGCAGGCAACTTAATTGTGACGGGGAAAGATGGATCACCCCGTCCCTGGCCGAGGGCCAGAGGAAATGCCCACGCTCGATCCGCTTCGCATATAATGACAGGCCTACGCCATCGTGCCAGATCAGTTTCACCAGGTCGCCGCGCTTTCCCCTGAAGGCATAAACGTCGCCGGCGAAAGGATCACGACCCAGCGTTTCCTGGACTTTCAGGGCCAGCCCGGGCATCCCGAGGCGCATATCGGTCACGCCGGCCGCCAGCCATATCCTCAGCGTGGAGGGAAGCGGAATCATGACCGCAGCGCGCCCACAATCTCACGCAGACGATCAGCGGACAGCCCCGTGTCGAATTCGAGCCGCACACCGTCCGGAAAGACCACGCTGACCGCTCGGCCAGGCGGCGTTCCCTGTTCGCTTCGACGCTCCAATGCCTGCGGCTGAGGTGCCGGAGCCACCATGACAGGCACGAACGATGTTCCGCCCTGCGCTTTGGCCCGGGCCTCTCGCCGCCAGCGAAACACCAGGCTTGGATGAACACCATACTGTGTAGCCACCTCCCTTACGGGGCGCCGGCTCTCGTAGGACGCGATGACCACGCGCGCGCGAAATTCAGGGGCGTGCCAGCGGCGGCGATCCGAAACGATCTCGATCCGCGAGGCTTCCGCCAGCCTGTCTCGCTCTCCTGCCTCCATACCGCTCCCTTGGAGCCTCTCTGCGGTACTACCTGCGACACTCGCAGGTAGTACCGCGTCTCTATCTCTTGAATCGCTCATGATTCATAGCTGAACCAGAATAG
Organism: Komagataeibacter sp. SM21; assembly: GCF_041402665.1. Taxonomy (NCBI): domain Bacteria; kingdom Pseudomonadati; phylum Pseudomonadota; class Alphaproteobacteria; order Acetobacterales; family Acetobacteraceae; genus Komagataeibacter; species Komagataeibacter sp. SM21. Next base: position 312,588 of record NZ_JBGLOV010000003.1, on the reverse strand, counting down.
AAATATTCAGCAAGGCGGCAGTCGCCGGGTGCTTACGTGAGCCCGAACGACCGTGCTGTCGATCATGTGCTGCCAGTCATCGGTCAGGCCAAGTTCGACCAGCGTTTCCAGCAGAGCGTCCCAGACACCTTGCTCTGCCCACCGACGGAACCGCACATAGACCGAGTTCCATTTTCCGTAGCGCTCATGCATGTCCCGCCATGGGCAACCAACACGCAGGACATAAAGCATTCCATTGAGAAACAGACGGTTATCCTGTGCCGGTCGTGACCAACGCCCACGTTCCGGCGGCAGCAGGCCGCCAATGATCGCCCATTCCTCGTCCGTCAGGTCGCCACGCATCTACAGGTCTCCGCAAAGACCAGCGTTGAATCACGTCCAGGCCAGTCTGAAAAGACCTTTTGTCAACAGAACCTAGGCAGACCACGGCGTACGGATTTGCGCTAGGTCACGGAGGCGATCCTCCATATCGTCACGACCGGCTGCCAATGGCGGCAGTTGCCCTGGTACTTTCCGGCCTTCACAACCGTACAGGGCTATTTCTACCGTTGGAGCCGCGAGGGACGATGGGAAACCATGAACCATATGCTCGTGATCCTGTCGCGTGAGCAGGATGGGCGAGACGCCACGCCTTCACTGGGCATTATCGACAGCCAGTCGGTTAAAACTGCTGAAAATGGCGGCCCACGCGGTTATGACGCGGGCAAGAAGATCAGGGGACGCAAGCGGCATATCGCGACCGACACGGCGGGTCATGTCGTGGCGACTGTCGTACATCCCGCCGACATTCAGGATCGTGACGGGGGATATGCTGGCGAGAAGTTGCGTGGTGCGCTGGCTGAACTCGGCCGATGGACGATCGAGATCGTCAAACGTAGCGATCGGGCCGAAGGCTTCGTCGTCCTGCTCAAACGCTGGATCGTGGAGCGCAGCTTTGCATGGCCCGGACGCTGCCGTCGCCTCACGAAGGATGTCGAGGCAACAATCTCGTCATCCCACGCGTGGTTGATGATTGCCCCATATCCGCAGAGTTCTGAGGAAAATCAATCAAACCGCTTTCTGATTCAGACTCTCAACGAAACGCTGTTCACGTCCCTGACGCATGCCCGCCAGATACGCGTCTCGGGGGCATGCCCCCGAGACGCTTGCCATCCCATCAATCCCAAACCATAAAAACCGGGAACTCTCTTTTGAGTGGTAACAAAAAGAGAGGCACGTCATGTAATAGAGAATATTACCATCTTAAGCATTTCAGAACATAATCATGCGGTCGTGACGACATGGAGACGCGAGGATTGAGGCTTAACCCTCGCAGTTCCTGATGAGCCTGTGAGGCGTGTGGCCCATGCGAAAAATCTCTTACCCATCAGCATGAGAGTAGAACCAAGCTTCGTCTGGCCGCAGGCAAGCTGACGACCTCAAGGGTATCGCAGCAGGCTTTTTTCCCATATAGCCCTGATCAACATAGGCCAAGTTCAAGGCTTTCCGTCCGTCGTATCCGGAATGGTGGCAGCGAAACGTCCGACCTCGGCACAATAATCGTCACGACTGGCCGATATGACATGCAGGGTCCCGCAGGTAGATCTACCGTCTACCGCCAGAATGGAACCTTGATCCCTTTTCGCGTTTATCCCTCACCATATACAATGCATGATTCACTTTCCGGCGTTGAGCGGGAAGCCCGGCTGGCTATAATGGCCTCCGTAGAGGTTACACCCTACGCACCGAAAGCAATATGCAGATCAGGCCACCACTACATCGAAGCCGCCCGCCATCATCCAGCGACGGAATTGCCAATAGACCGATGACCACAAAGGAAGGTCATTCGGCATGCGCTTTAAACAATGCTGTAGTCGATCATGTAACGCATGTTGCTGCTGCCTCCCCTCACACATCAGGACTGGATATGGGACTCAACTGATATGCCAAAGGGATACAGGCTGTTGCCAACCCACAGTTCAGTCAATAGTGCATTGATTCACAGGGAAATATCCCTTCATAATCTTCTTTACGGCTACATCCAATATCAGATCGGGCCTTTACCTATAGTCAGTTGAAACAGAATTTGATAAAAGGCCCCACCATTTTTTCGGGGCTTTATATCCATGACATGCTGGATGCATGCATGTGCCTTGCCTACCCTGATTACCGGCTTCACCTTAAACCTTCATCCGCGGTGTCACATTGACCATCTTCTGTTTTCCGAAAACTTTGGGCCCCGTTCCATCTAGCATGCGCAGAAAAAGACGCTTCGCGGTCGCGGGGGGGCTTCTGTTGCTATTGACCGGATGTAATTCCCTGCCTGACAGCGGCCCGACAGAAGCGCAGGTCAATCATATGCAGCGCGATCCGAAAACGAATACGGTCGGATACGCGATCGTACAGATCAGCCCGGATCTCATCACGCTGCTCGAAAGTGAAGCCCCCCCCCAGTTCAGCAATCTGGATAGTGGAAACGCGCCGGTCCATCAAACTAGGAATGACACAATCGGTCCGGGTGATGTGCTACAGGTTGCGATATATGAAGTCGGTAGCGCGCTTTTCAGCCCCCCCCTAATCGGCATGGCACCAGGAAATAACGCGATACCTAGCAGTTCCAGCAGTTCCAGCCTGCCGTTGCTCAGTGTCAATAGTGCCGGAAACATTACGGTCCCCTTTGCAGGTCAGGTGCATGTAGCGGGTCTGACGACCAGTCAGGCTGTTGAGGCCATCACCGCGCAACTGAAAGGCAAATCCCAGTCGCCGCAGGTCATGGTCCGTATTGCCACCGATATCGCCAATTCGGTCATGGTTTATGGCGCTGTCCAGCATCCCAGCCGTATTTCACTGACCCCCAACCGCGAACGGATTCTGGATGTCATCGCCCTCGCCGGGGGACAGGACCATCCCGCGCAGGCGCATGAGGATTATACCGTCCGGCTGACCCGTAACGGACGCATCGCCGAGATGCCGCTGAAAACGATAGAAATTGACCCGCAGCAGAACATCGTGGTGCAGCCGGGCGACCGTGTGCAGTTGACCTTCCAGCCCCGCAGTTTCACGGTTTTCGGCGCCAGCGGCCGGGTTACCCAGACCCAGTTTACGACCCCGACACTGACCATGGCCGAAGCAGTCTCCCGCAATGGCGGCCCGATTGATTCGCGCGCCGATCCGAATGCGGTTTATGTGTTCCGCTTTGAAAATGCCGATATTCTGAGGCGGCTGGGCATGCCAGTAGACCAGAACGCCACCACTGCGCCCATCATTTACCAGTTGGATATGATGAATCCGGCCAGTTTCTTCCTGGCACAGAAATTCATGATGCGGGATCGGGATCTGATTTATATTGCCAACTCTTCGAGCAACAAATTCTATAAATTCTTTGGCCTGATTACCACCATCATCTCCCCCGGCACATCAATGGGGGGTATAGCCCGCTGATTGATGACCCTGTTCATGTAATGGTGTAGGACAATCAGCAGCAACACCATTACGATGCGCCATCTGACACTGTGGAAAAGAGATATTTCCATCTGGGGTTATCTCTTACCTTTTGTTCCCTGTCTTCCTCCCTGTTCAGGATCAGCTTTCCAAGGCTGCCAGAAGGTGTGTCTCAGGCGAGGCAGGAAACAGGAGACGGGAAGTCGCCCCCGGATCATTTTTGCCATTCCGCAATGATCAAATGCACACAATGCCAGGTGCTGGCCCTGTCCTGTCGCGTATGCAACAGATCGCAATCCAGCGCATGCCCTGCTCAATCCGACCTGAAAAGAACACTGGGCCGATACGGGACGGGTCTTGTTGACCGCACGTGAAATAATCCCCATCATCGTATCATGTCCCGCCCCCATCACACGCCAGCCAGCCAGTCGGGTGCGGCCCATGCGCTTGGCCCGTTTCAGGACCGGTCGGGCCGTGCCATCCCCGGCAAGGATACGACACAGGACCCTGCCCGCGCCCGTCGCGCGGGGCGGGCTTTTACCTGTGCGGCCGAACAGTGCGTGATGGATCTCATGACGGAAGACCGCGCGGGCCTGATCGCCCATAGTGCGGATGTGCTGGTCCATCTGCTGGAAATCTGGGCGGCGCAGGCCGTCAGCCCTGAGGATGTATGGATCGAGCTTGACCGCCGCACCCGCATGGGCAACCTGCTGCTGGCCCTGAACACGACGGAGCGCAAGTCAGGCCCGGCCCTTGCGCGCAAGCGTCCGTGGAAAATTCGCACCACCAAACTGCCCTGAAACCCGACTACGTGCCCACGCGGGGAAATGGCTGGCCTCCACTTTTTTGCCTATGCGCGCTGCCATGCCGGTGGCATAAGCTGGCCGCTGGCCGAATAACGGAGAACAGTGCGACAGATGACCGGGGCCGTGCCCGTTATATGCCTGCCGGCACCCAGCATAATCGGCAAGCATGAACTGGATTGACATCACAGGCATCGCCATTGTCGGCCTGTCGGCAATAGTTGGTGCAGTACGTGGATTCTCGCGCGAAGTGCTGGGGCTTGCCGCCTGGGTCATGGCGACAGTGCTGGCGGTAGCCTGGTATGGCGCGCTGCTACCCTATGCCGCGCAATGGATCAGTAACCACACGCTGGCCGCCATTACGTCCTTCGTCGTGCTGTTTCTGGTCCTTCTTGCTATTTTCACCACGACTGCCCATCTGTCAGGACGGGCGGTACAGGGTTCCATCCTGTCCGGGCTGGACAGTGTGCTGGGCCTGCTGTTCGGGCTGGCGCGGGGCTATATCCTTCTTGTGGTACTCTATGCCGGCATCACTGCCCTTGTACCGCAGGAGGAATGGCCCGATGTGATGCGCTCAAGCCGCATTACGCCCCTTATCGGCACCAGCATGGCCTATCTGAAGGCTTTCTCGCCCGATAACTTCCATGTGCATCTTGCGCAACCCGCCGGGACGCGGCATGACGCGCCCATCTGAACCTTTCGTCGGTACCCGCCGCCTCCGTCCGTCAAGGAAAGATCGCTGACCATGTCCCGCACCCGCCTCCATGCCGCTTCCGACAATTCCCCCACGCAGTCGGAACGCGACGATATCGCCGCCCAGTGGCGACACGATGATGACAAGCCGCATGAGGAATGCGGGGTATTTGGCGTATGGAACATCAATGATGCCTCCGCCCTGACGGCACTGGGGCTGCATGCGCTCCAGCATCGCGGGCAGGAAGCATCAGGCATCGTGTCGTATGACGGCACGCGCTTCCATACCCATAAGGGACTGGGACTGGTCGGGGACGTGTTTGGTGATTCCCGCGTCATGGCCACCCTGCCCGGCCACTGCGCGGTTGGCCATAACCGCTACGCCACTACGGGTGCCACGCTTATCCGTAACGTGCAGCCGCTGTTTGCCGATTTCGAATTCGGTGGCCTCGCGGTTGCCCATAACGGCAACCTGACCAATGCCGAAACCCTGCGCAAGGCGCTGGTGCGCCGCGGCTGCATCTTCCAGTCCACTACCGACAGCGAGGTGTTCATCCACCTCATCGCCATATCGCTCTACGCGAATGTGGTGGACCGGCTGATCGATGCGCTCAAGCAGGTGCTGGGTGCGTATTCGCTTATTGTCCTGTCGCGTGAGGCACTGATTGGCGTGCGTGACCCGCTGGGGGTACGACCGCTCATCCTTGGCCGCATCCGGGAGGAAAACGGCACGGAAGGCGCATGGGTGCTGGCAAGCGAGACCTGTGCTCTGGACATCGTGGGGGCCGAGTTCGTGCGCGACGTGGAGCCGGGCGAGATCGTCATCATCAATGATGACGGCATCCGTTCCCTCAAGCCGTTTGGCAGCAAGCAGTCGCGCTTCTGCGTGTTCGAATACATCTATTTTGCCCGGCCCGATTCCGTCATGGATGGCAAGGCCGTGTATGACACCCGCAAGCAGATCGGCGTTGAGCTGGCGCGCGAAAGCGCGGTGGAAGCAGATGTGATCGTACCCGTGCCGGATTCCGGTGTCCCGTCTGCCATGGGCTTCGCCGCCGAAAGCGGTATCCCGTTCGAACTGGGCATCATCCGCAACCATTACGTGGGCCGCACCTTCATCGAACCGACCGACCAGATCCGCAATCTGGGCGTGAAGATGAAACATTCCACCAACCGCCCCGTACTGGATGGCAAGCGCGTGGTGCTGGTGGATGATTCCATCGTGCGCGGCACGACATCGCGCAAGATCGTGGACATGGTGCGCGCAGCGGGCGCGAAGGAAGTGCATATGCGCATTTCGTCGCCGCCCACCACGCATTCATGTTTCTACGGGATCGACACGCCTGAACGCGGCCAGCTTCTCGCCGCACAGCACAATGTCGAGGAAATGGCCAAGCTGATCGGTGTGGACAGCCTCGCCTTCATCTCCTTCGACGGGCTGTACCGCGCGCTGGGCTACAAGGACCGCAAGGACGCGTGCAACCGTTACTGCGATGCCTGCTTTACCGGTGACTACCCGATCGAACTTGTGGATTACGAAGCCGAACATCACCCCGAACCTGCATGAACGACCAGCCCGCCAGTCCAGACCTGCACGGGCGTACCGCCCTTGTAACCGGGGCCAGCCGCGGGATCGGGCGCGCGGTTGCCGTAGCCCTCGCACAGGCGAGGGCACGCTGCATTCTGGTGGCGCGCACGCAGGGCGGGCTGGAACAGACGGATGATCTGATCCGCCAGCATGCGAAGCAGGACGCCATCCTGCTGCCGCTGGACCTGCTGGATGGCGAACGGCTGGATACGCTTGGTCCCTCCATAGCCCTTCAGGAAGGGGGGCTGGATATTCTGGTCCACTGTGCCGGGGAACTGGGGCTGCTTTCCCCCCTGCCCCATATCCGGCCACAGGACATGGAACGCGCGCTGCATGCAGGACCGGGCGTGACATGGCGGCTTATCCGCACGCTCGCCCCCCTGCTGGAACGTTCGCAGGCGGGACGGGCGGTTTTCCTGACGGACCGCCATGCCCGCCAGCCCGCCCCGTTCTGGGGCATGGTGGCGGCAAGCCGTGCGGCACAGGACGCCATTGTCCGGACATGGGCGCAGGAACTGCCCCCGCACAGCGCCTTACGCATCAACCTGTTTGAACCCGGCATGGTCGCCACCCGCCTGCGCCGACTGGCCATGCCCGCGCTGGATATGGCCAGCCTGACCACACCGCAGGCCATCGCCCCGCAGATCATCCGCCTGTGCCTGCCCGGTCCCCAGCCGCAGGGCTGCTACGTGCAGGCGGTGCCCGAGCCGGAGTTACATGCATGAGCAAGGCAACACCCGCCACCGCCGCACTGGAAAAGGCGGGCATCGCATTTACGGTCATTGAATACAGATATGACCCTGCTGCCGGGCAGACGGGCAACCATGCCGCGGCCTCCATCGGGGAGGAACCAGCAAGGGTATTCAAGACGCTCATGGTTCTGGTGGACGGGAAACCGGCCTGTGTGGTGGTACCGGTGGCCGAGAGCATCAGCATGAAGAAGGTGGCCGCTACATTTGGCGGCAAGTCAGCCGAAATGATGCCGCCTGCCGTAGCCGAGCGTAACACCGGCTTCCGCGTGGGTGGCATAAGCCCATTCGGACAGCGCCGCCGCGTACGCACCGCGCTGGCGCAGGAAGCGCTGATGCAGCCCTATGTCATCATCAACGGAGGAAAACGCGGCTATCTGGTCCGCCTTGCCGCAGCCGATGCCATTGCGGTCACCGGGGGCATTACGGCAGATCTTCTGGCATAAATCATGCCAGCCCTGCGGTATACCGGACCGCAGGGACTGGATGACCGGGTCTGTATTACTCGCCACCGCCATTATCGCTGGGCTGGAACGGCATGACGGGGTACTTGCCGCTCTTGGCAATTTCCTCGGGGTCTTCCGTCGGTCCGGGCAGGTAGACGGTCGGCAGTGCCTGATTGAGGTAGGTCACAACCTGATCGCTGATATCAAGGCTGTTGTCATGCAGGGCGGCAGTGCCAGCCTGCAGCACCATGGTCATGCCCCGTGCCGCGGCAATGGCGCTGACGACCTGCTGCATTTCACGCTGGACCTGATTGAGGGCGACCTGCGCGTCCTCTTCAAGGATGCGGTTACGGTTGCCGAACTTGGTCCGGTCAGCCATCACACGCTTCTGCAGGTCCTGCTGCTGCTCGGGCGTGGGGGCCTTTCCCGCCTTGATGATGGACTGGCGCAGGGCCTGAAGCTGGGCATCCTCCGCCCGGACATCACGCACCAGGGCTTCGCGCCGCGTACCCAGTTCGGTCTGCAGCTTCTGCACGGCCGTGGACTGCGCCATGATCTGCTGTGTGTTGAAAATGCCGATGACAGGTGCTGCGGGCCGGGTACCGGCAGGCAGCGGCTTGAAGTCGGGCACCGGCGGCATGGGCAGGATGGGGGGGCTCTGCTGTTGCTGGTTGCCCGCATCCTGCGCCATGGCAATGGCCGGGGTCAGCGCAAGGGCCGCCCCAAAAAACGCGCCCCGCAGGCGCGCGTGTCCGGTCCGGGCCATAATGCTGCTGCGCATACCTGTCATTATCCGATCCATTATTGTTCCGCTATCGTGGTTTCTGCGTAGCGGATCGTATGGCGAAAGAACATACCCGCACAGCCAAAAAATGCATCTGCCCCGAAATGGGCGTCCTGTTGCGCTACAGCCGCCAGATCAGCGGCGTATGGGAAAGGAAAATAAGGCACAGCCCGCCAAGGAACAGCACCCGGAACCCCCGGTTCGTCCCGGTTTCCAGCAGTTCGTCACGCGTCACGATCTGCATGAAGGAATCGGAAATGCTGCCCCGCGCCGTATCGGACAGACCCGCGATCCTGCCACGCCATTCGTTACGGTGCCGGGCCTGTTCGGCATGGGAGATGTTGGCGCGACGGTAGAGCGTATCCACATACGCATCCAGATCCTCGGTCCGGAACATCACTTCACGCCCGTTGCGCATGGCGGCATGCGGCCCGGCGCGCACAAGGCGCAGGCAGCGCAGCCGCAGCAGCGTAATGCCGATATATTCCGCAGCCTCAGGCAGCGACAGCATGCGCCTGAGGGGGAACATGTGCACTGTCGCCTGTGAATCACCTGTCGTACCGGATGATGTAGGGACGGTCATGGTAGCTCAAGGGTCAACCATCCCCACACGCAAAGTCAATTGGAATATGGCTCTGGTCCGACCATACCCGGTATATGACCCATACGGAATTACGCGGGCTGGTCTAGCGACAGACCCGGCGGCTGCCATCCGCCGCGATATAGGTGCCCGTCTGCGCATCGAAACAGGCATTGGCCGCGCAACTGCTGACCACGGGCGTAATGTCCGGATGTACCGTCGCCCCGATGCTGTTGGCTTCGCGCACGGCATGACCGCACAGGGGCGTGTCAGCCGGGGCGGACGGATCATTGGTCAGGACGACACCCGGTGGGGGTGCCCCTTCTTCCCCGGTCAGGCCGGGAGCGAAACCCTGCGGCGGGATACGTCCCGGCACGGATGCCGCGGCTCCCGCCACGCGCGGGCGGGGCTGGTGCGGCTGATGCGTGCAGCCAGCCAGCGCCATGAAAACCATGCCTGTGGCGTATAGTCGTGTCCATCGTGTCATGCTGTCATATGCCTTGTCCGTAATGCGTTACAGATCGAGAATCTGCTGCGCGGCCTCACCCGATGGCAGGGGACGGGCGGCAACCTTTCCATCGGCGAAGGTCAGGACGACCTGTGCTGCCCTGCGCGCCTGCGCCGCCTGCGAAAGTGGCTTGCCCTTCCGATCCGTCACCAGCACGTAACCCCGTTCCAGCACGGCCTGCGGAGAGAGGGAAGCCAGTCGCCCACCCTCTCCCGCAAGGCGGCTGGCGCAGGCGCGCAGTTGTGACACCAGCACCGCAGGCGGTACACGCAGGCCGCCCAGCGTGGCTTCGCGCCGGTTGATGTACGCCGTCATCGCCTGCAGGCACGCCGTATCCACACGGGCAAGGTCCGCGCTGCGCAGCGCCAGGATCATCTGCGGGGCGGGCAGCCGGTCGGATGCGCTGCGCAGGCTGGCGCGCAGGTGGCGCATATGGGTGAGCAACGCCAGATCCAGCCGGTAACTCCGGTCATCCAGCCGCCGCCGGGCGCCCTCCACCACGGCGGGCAGGTCCGGCAGGCTGGCTGCCGCCCGGTCAAGACGCGCCCGGGCCAGTTGCAGGCTGCGCGCAAGACCGCTGCGCAGGCGGGCCTCACGCTGTGTCAGGCCGGCCTCAAGCTCCATGCGGACCGGCACCGCCATTTCCGCCGCCGCCGTGGGGGTTGGGGCACGGCAGTCGGATACAAAATCGATCAGGGTGGTATCCGTCTCATGACCGACGGCGGAAATGAGCGGAATGCGGCAGGCTGCCACCGCACGCAGCACGACTTCGTCGTTGAACGCCATGAGGTCTTCCAGCGAACCCCCGCCACGCGCCACGATCAGCACATCGGGACGGGGCACGCTTCCCCTGCCGTCAACAGCATCGAAACCGGCAATCGCATGGGCGATCCGTTCCGCCGCGCCTTCTCCCTGCACCGGCACCGGCCAGACCAGAACCGGAAGGGGAAAGCGGCGGGCAATGGTGGTGCGGATATCATGCAGCACCGCACCCTGCGCCGATGTCACCACGCCGATGACACGGGGCAGGAAGGGCAGCGCCCGCTTGCGCCCGGCATCGAACAGCCCTTCGGCCGCCAGCCGCAGCCGCAGGCGTTCAATGCGGGCCAGCAACGCCCCCTCGCCCGCATATTCCAGCCGGTCGATCACCATCTGGTATGATGACCGCTCGCCGTACGCGGAAATCTTGCCCGTGGCGATGACTTCCAGCCCGTTTTCGGGTTTCAGCCCGAGGCGCGAGACCGTCCCGCGCCAAACGACGGAGGACAGCTTGCCCCCTTCATCCTTGAGCGAGAAATACAGATGCCCCGACGGGTAGCGCTTGAATTCGGTAATCTCGCCCCGCACGCGGATACGGCCGAACGTACCTTCGAGCGTACAGCGGATGGCGCCCGAAATTTCGGAAACCGAAAATTCAGGTGTGTTGCCGCCCATGATGGGCCCCGAGTCGGGAAACTGTTCATCCATTCGCCCAAGGTATGATAGAGACGGCCACCCCGAAAGGGCAGAGATGAAAAACGGAAGGTACGAGAGTGATGCGGGTGCTGCTGGTTGGATCGGGCGGACGTGAACATGCCATGGCCACTGCCATTGCGCGGTCGCCGCTTCTGGACGCCCTGTTCATCGCGCCGGGCAATCCGGGCACGGCTGCGCTGGGCACGAACTGCGCCGTGCGCGCGGATGACGTACCCGGACTGATCGCGCTGGCGCGGCGTGAGCGCATCGACCTTGTCATTCCCGGCCCCGAAGCACCGCTGGTCGCAGGAATCGCCGATGCCTGCCGCGAAGCTGGCATTGCCTGTGCCGGACCCACGCAGGCGGCGGCGGCACTGGAAGGCAGCAAGACCTTCACCAAGGAAATATGCGACGCGGCGGGCATTCCCACAGCAGGCTGGGCACGATTCGACGCGGCACGGCCCGCGCTGGATTACGTGCGCCGCCACGGCGCGCCCGTTGTGGTCAAGGCAGACGGACTTGCCGCGGGCAAGGGCGTTGTCGTCGCGCAGAGTGTCGCGGAAGCCGAACAGGCGATCACCGACATGATGACGGACGGCACGCTGGGTCAGGCAGGCCACAGCGTGGTGATCGAGGACTGCCTGATCGGCGATGAGGTCTCGCTGTTCGCTTTCTGCGCCGGGGAAACCGCCGTGCTGATTGGCGCCGCGCAGGACCACAAGCGTATTGGCGATGGCGATACCGGCCCCAACACCGGCGGCATGGGCGCGGTCTCGCCCCCCACCGGCTTCGACCGCGACCGGCAGGAAGCCGCCCTTGACCTGCTGGTGCGCCCCATGCTGCGCGAGATGGCGCGACGGGGCACGCCGTTTACCGGCATCATCTTCGCGGGCCTTATGCTGACACCGCAGGGACCGCAGCTGATTGAATATAATGTGCGGCTGGGCGACCCGGAAGCACAGGCCCTGCTGATCCGGCTGGAAAGCGACCTGCTGGCCGCCCTTGCCGCCGTGGCGGCGGGCGAACTGGACCGGACCGATATCCGTTTTTCCAGCCAGTCCTCCATAAGCGTGGTCATGGCCGCGCGGGGCTATCCGGGCAAACCGGTCACGGGCGGGGCCATCCGCAATCTTGAAGCGGCCGCGGCCATACCCGGCGTGCAGGTGTTCCAGGCAGGCACGAAGCTGGATGATGAAGGTCGCCTGGTGGCTGCCGGTGGCCGCGTTCTGGCCGTATGTGCGGCGGCGGACACGCTGCGCGAAGCCTGCGACCATGCCTATCAGGCCGTAAAGGCGATCGACTGGCCCGATGCCGTCTACCGCCACGATATCGGCCAGCGCGCACTGGCGGCACAGGACTGACCGCGCGGCTTTCGGGCCATCGCCATACCTGCCCCGCCCCGGACGGGTGTTGATGCAGGTGGCACGCTCGCATATCGTTTACCAATCAGAACATATTGCCCCCATCGCCCGAAAAGCCCGTGCCCATGTCTCCCCACGTAAAACCTGTCCTGATCGAAGGCGAAGGCCTGCATGGCGCGGCGCGCGTACGCGCGATGACCGCCGTGGCGCTGTCCGTGCTGCTTGCCCTGCTTGACTACGCCATTGCCAATGTGGCGCTGCCAACCATCGGGGCGGACCTGCATGTCTCACCCGCCTCGGCGGTGTGGATCGTCAATTCCTACCAGTTGGCCAGCGTGGTCTCGCTACTGCCGATGGCGGCCCTTGGCACGCGGATCGGGTTTTCGCGGCTGTGCCAGCTTGGGCTGGCGCTGTTTACCGTGGCTTCCCTGTTCTGCGCCCTGTCCCACACGCTGCTCGTCCTGTCCCTCGCCCGCGCGGTACAGGGCGTGGGGGGCGCGTGCATCATGAGCGTCAGCATTGCGCTGATCCGCTTCATCTACCCCCATGCCATCATCGGGCGCGGCATCGCGCTGAACGGTGTGATGGTGGCGATGGGCGTGGGTGCCGGACCCACCGTGGCCTCCATCATCCTGTCCTTCGCCGCGTGGCCGTGGCTGTTCCTCATCAACATTCCGCTGGGGCTGACCGCCCTTGTGCTGGCGCTGATCTCCCTGCCGCGCACGCCCATCAATCCGTCATCATTTGACGGGACAAGCGCGGTGCTGAACGTGCTGGCTTTCGGCGCGCTGATCATGGCGGGTGATTCCATTGCCCACCACGCGGATACCAGCCGGGTCGTGCTGCTGGCCCTGACCGGGATTGTGGCGGGCTGGCTGCTGGTGCGCCGTCAGCGCGGGCAGGCACATCCCATGTTCCCGGTCGACATGCTGCGCATCCCCGCCTTCCGCATGGGCACGCTTGTGGGGTTTCTGGGCTTTGTTTCGTCAAACCTGTTCATGGTTTCGTTCCCGTTCACGCTTCAGGCCCTGTTCCATTATCCGCCCTCCATCGTCGGGCTGCTCATGACGCCATGGCCCGTCGGCATCATGGCCGTGGCCCCCGTCATCAGCCGACTGGCGGATAAGGTGCCCGCAGCCATCCTGTCCTCAATCGGGCTGTGCGTGACGGCGGTGGGTTTTCTGGCCCTCTACCTTCTGCCACCCGATCCCGGCTGGTTCGACATTGCGTGGCGCATTGCGGTAGCGGGCATGGGATTCGGCATTTTCCAGCCGCCAAACAACCGCATCATGATGGTCACCGCCCCGGCGGGGCGGTCGGGCAGTGCCTCGGGCATGGTCCAGATCGCACGGCAATGCGGACAGGCGACGGGTGCCATGTGCGTGGCCATGGCCTTTGGCCTGATCGCGCATGACGCGGAACGGAGCTGCCTTGGCTTCGGGTCCATTGTCGCCTTTACCGGCATGCTGTGCAGTGCCGCCCGGCTGCTCCCCTTCCGCCCGGCATCAGCCACCGCCACGCGCTGACCCATCCCTGGCCCGGTTCAGGAGCCGGACCGTTCTCCTTTCCCATCCGCCGCATCGGTTTCCCCTGCACCCACCAGCAGGTTCAGGAGAACACCGGACAGGATGCACAGCAGCACGCCGTTGCCCAGCAACAGCCGCCACAATCCGGACAGATGGGTGAACAGGTCAGGGCACGCCATGGGCAGCACACCCAGCCCGATGGACACGGCGGCAATCAGGCCATTACGCGTGCCCTCGAAGGGAACATGCAGGAGTTCGCGCACGCCGCCGATCGTGGTCATGCCAAACATGACCAGCCCGCAGCCCCCCAGAACCGGTGGCGGCAAGGCCGCGATCAGCGCGCCCAGCTTGGGGAACAGGCCCAGCACGATCATCACCACGCCCGCCGCCGCCACAACGAAGCGGCTGCGGATATCGGTTATGGCGATAAGCCCGGTATTCTGCGTAAAGGCATTGTAGGGAAAGCTGTTGAACAGTCCGCCCAGCACGGTGGACAGCCCATCGGCCCGCAGGGCGCCCGCGATGGTTGCATCCGTTACGGGCCGGTCAACCACACGACCTATGGCCAGACAGTTGCCGGTGGTTTCCGCAACAATGATGACCATGCTCAGCAGCATGATGACCACCGGCATAAGGTGGAATTCCGGCAGGCCGAACGCAAAGGGCATGCTGACGGCAAACCATGGCGCATCCGCCACCATGCCATAATGTCCCATGCCACACAGCGCCGCCAGGATGCTGCCCGCGATCAGCCCCACCAGTACGCTGATATTGGCCAGGAATCCCCTGCCCCATGCCTGTACCGCCACCGTAATGAGGATGGTGACAAAGGCCAGCAGCAGGTTCGCAACACTGCCGAAACCGGGCGCACCCGGTGTCCCGCCCCCAATCCAGCGCCCAGCCACCGGAACCAGCGTCAGACCGATTATGGTGATGAGGCAGCCGATCACGACCGGCGGAAAATACCGCATGAGCCGCGCCATGACCGGCGCCAGAAGCACCATCGCCAGCCCGGCCCCGATCACCCCGCCAAAAACCGAGGGTACGCCATAAATCTGCCCGATCAGCAGCATGGATGCCAGCATGGCGAAGGATGACCCCTGCACGATGGGCAGGCGGGAGCCGAATTTCCAGAAGCCGATGCTCTGCACGATCGTGGCGATGCCCGATGTCATCAGCCCGCAATTGATCAGCAACACCGTCTGGGCGGCTGACATGTGCATGGCGGCGGCAAAGATAAGCGGCACCGCCACGGTGCCCGCGTACATCACCAGTGCGTGCTGGAGACCAAAGGCAAACAGCATGCCCGCTGGCAGCATTTCATCAACCGGGTGTGTCGTGCCCGTTGTCACAGTTCCATTCCCCTGCTGCATGGCTTTTTCCGCCATGTGCGATGGTCCTGACACAAAGAACCCCGCCTTTGGAGCAAAGGCGGGGTTCCCCGTGCGCGATTAATGATCAGAAGGAAGTGGAAATGGTGCCTGTCATGGTGAAGCGCGGTTCAACCATGAAAGAGTTGCCATTCGCATAGCGGCCCATGGCCGAGGACGCACCGTAATAGACCGGGTAACCACCCTGGGTGCCAGCGTGATAGATCGCACCCATCGCGCCCGTCCGGACGATGGAGCCGGTCAGGTTGGTGAAGTTCAGGCGGAAGGTGGGCGACTTTGCATACATGAACGGCTTGAAGTGATAGCCAAGCGACAGGGTATCCGTCACGTAGCCGGGAATGCGCTCGCTGTTATCAAGTGCCACGGACTGCGCACCGGTGTAATGCACGCTGCCGTTGGCGAAGAAGCCCTTGTACTTATAGGTCAGGCCGAAATTCGCCATGATATGCGGCGCCATGATCGCCTGCTTGCCCTTCGCGGCATAAGTAATGCCCGAGGTGGGGTCCGTGACGTTCGAATCCTGGGTCGCATGCAGGTATTCAAACGATGCGTACGGGCTGAAACCATGGAACGGACGGGTCGCAACCATGGCGTCGAAACCACGCATCGTCTGGTTGCCCGCCTCGATCGGCATGTACTGGTTCGCACCGATATAGGTGTCCATCAGGCGGTTGGTCACGTTGTAGTTGAACAGCGCCAGATCAAACATCACGTATTTGTCGTGATAGCGATAGCCCAGTTCTTCCTTGATGGAATACTGGTTCTTCAGCATCGACTGACCCGTTACCGGCGTCAGCCACCCCAGATCAACGGCGGACGGCTGGCGGTAGTCCCCTTCGGCATTGATATAGATCTGATGGTGATCGTTGAAGGTATAGCCGATCGAAAGCTGCGGCAGCGGTTCGGTGGTATTGGCGCCATTATGGCCAACGGATGCCCCCGGCGTCAGGTTCTTGCCATAGGTCCAGCCATTGGCGGCTGAATTCCAGCCCTTGTTCCATGCATCGGACATGACGAACTTGAAGCCTGCGTGAATCTGCAGCTTGTCATTGAAATATTTGGCTGTGTCCTGAATGAACAGGGCATGCAGTTCATAGCCCGCATTCACACCTGATACGCCAAACGTCTCGTTTGAATACGTATTCTGGTACGCCGAGGCATTGGGGCTGGGAGCCGCGCCATTCGCCATGGTGTAGCTGAGCGGATAGGACTGGATCGTCTGGTTGTTTTCATACCAGTAACCAACCGAAACGTGGTTGTGCCGGTCGATATCATAACCCAGCTTGGCCACTACACCGACCTGACGGGACTCGTTTTCGAGGAAGTAGTCGGTATAGTTGCGCCCTTCGGATGGGGAGTAGTTGGCGCCGTACGCGGTGTTATTACCCGGCGAAGCATCCCAGCCCTGACCGAAGCTGAAATAGGACTGCAGGTCGAACGTAAACTTGGCGGGCAGCACGACGTGGATCGGCGCCGTCAGGAAGATCTGGTTCCAGTGGTCGTTGTTGTTCTTCCAGTAGTTGTCACTGGTCGGATCGGAATTGCGGCCATAGCCCGTGCCACCGTGCTTGTAGGCTTCGAATGCCGTGCTGTCGGGATAGGCGTCGATGGTGAAATCTTCCGAGTTCCATGACAGGAACAGCCGGGCCGTGGAACCGTTGTTCCAGTCCTTCTGCAGACCGAAATCAATATGCTTGCGCTGGTTGATGCCCGACCCCATCCACGACCGTGCATGCGTGTTGGAGAACGAGAAGTAGCTGCGCAGGCCGGTCTTGCCGATGTCGCCCGATTCCAGACGGATGAATTCACGCGACAGGTTGTTCGTCCCGTAGGAAAAATCCGTCATGCCGCCGAATTTGTGCGATGCCGTGTGCGAATGCTCGTTCATCACGCCACCCGCTGCCGACATGACCGGCAGGTCGGTGCCGGAACTGCCCGGCGTGACTTCGACGCTATCCAGATTTTCGGAATCGATGTCTTCCGCCATGTATTTGGCAGCGGCAGCCGGGGCGCCATCAACCATGAGACCCATATCCAGATCGGTCAGGCCGCGGGTCTGGATCTGGCCGCCTTCCATGCCGGACGAATCAGGCGTGGTCACGTTCATGCTGGGCAGGTTCTTGACGAGATCGAGCGCCGTGCTGGTCGGGCTGCGCATGTCAATGAACTGCTTGCCTACGGTCTGGACCGCATGCGGCGCCGTTTCCAGCCGCATCATGCCGCCGCCACCGTCATTGGCCTGACGGGACCGCGCCACGTTGATGACTTCGGGAGCCTGATGGTTGACCAGCCCGGCGGGCTGCGCGGTAGCGGCTGTCGTGGTGTGCCTGGCGGCAGGCGTCGCACCCGTCTTTGTCGTCGCATGCTGCTGCGCCGGCTGCGTGGTGGTGGTTGCCGCCTGCGCCCAGCCATCAGCACCCGAGGCAATGCAGACCGTGCCCACAAGGCACGACATGGCACGCAGGCGCGTTTTCAGCCCCGGCATGCACAGTCCCGCAAGTCCGGTGCGTCCCCCCGCGTTCCGTACCTGACGTATCACTGCGCTATAGAAATCCCGGCCCGTCTTCATTCATTCCCCCGCAAATCTGTCTGGCGCACCGCTTTTCGGGGCTGCCATACGGTTTTGTTTTCCAGCGGCAGCCATCCCCGTCTGCCTTCCTACCAGCAGGTCCCGTCCTGTTCGGTAATGCTGAAGTAGTTACGGAAACTAAACATTCCGCATATATGTTGACTTAAGAAATACACATGGACACGGAAAGCTCAAAAAATGCAACGGGCTGTTTATCTATCTGACAACACACCGTTGCCGGAAGGGGCAAATAAGCTCTATCCCCCTAAAAAACAAGAAATATTCCATATTCCTGCCATGAATGTTCCTGCGTGACCCAGCCGATCTCACCGTCAACAATGTGTATTTCGTGGCTTTAATGTCACAGGTGAAACAGGCCGGTTGCCTTTAAAATAGGCAGTTTTGACATCTTGCATGATGGTACGAAAAAACGGCCCTTCCTTGCGGAAGGGCCGTTCTGTCATGCGGATTCATACCATTATCAGGAATGCAGAAGCCTTACTGCGCATCCATGAACTGGTCGCTGCCCATAATGCCAAGCTTGCTCACACCCAGGCGCTGCGCATCAGCCAGAACCCGTGCCACAACCTTGTAGCTGGCCAGACGATCCGGATGGATGTGCATCTCGGGCTGGACCGGCTGGGCTGCCGCTTCCGAAAAACGGGCCTGAAGGGCTGCATCATCCGGAACCGGTTCACCATTCCAGGTGATGGTGTTGTCAAAATCGATCGCCACAGTATCCACAACCGGGTCCGGCTGGACAGAAGACGGCGGGGGATTACCCTGCGGCAGGTCGATCGAAACTGAATGCGTCTGAAGCGGAATGGTGATGATCAGCATGATCAACAGCACCAGCATGACGTCAATCAGGGGCGTGGTATTGATATCGACAATACCTTCATCCTCTGTCGTGCTGTCTGAGCCGACATTCATGCCCATGGTGTCTACTCTCCCGAAATTGGCCGGGGATCAGACCCCGGCCGGGAATGGATATCAGCCGTGCGGCTGCTCGGTAATGAAATCGATGTGGACGATACCTGCCTGCTGGCAGGCCGCGATCACACGACCCACACCTTCGTATTTCGATGCCTGGTCACCACGGATCTGGATCTGTGGCTGCGGGTTCTGCGCAGCCACGTGCTCCAGGTGGGACTCAAGGTCGGCATAACTGGTAAGCGGCGTTTCATCCCAGTATGCCTGCCCCTGTGGCGTCACCGCAATGACGACGTTGTTCATCATCGTCCGGGTGGGCTGGTTCGCATCCATCGGGAGGCTGACCTTGATGGTGTGTGTCGCGACGGGGATGGTGATCAGGAAGATGATCAGCAGCACCAGCATGACGTCGACAAGCGGTGTGGTGTTGATGGCCGACACCACCTCGTCTTCATCGCCGCCACCTCCAACTTGCATACCCATGATCAGGCCACCCGGTTATCGATAGTCGTTGTGGTCGGGGAGTTGTCCGGATGGATGGTGATTTCCGAACCATGGCGGTAACCACCCATCAGGATCGACTGCACGTCAGCCGCGAAGTTGCGGATCTTGTCCATGGCGCCCTTGTTGCGGCGCACCAGCAGGTTGTAGCCCAGAACCGCAGGCACCGCGGTGCCAAGGCCGATGGCCGTCATGATCAGCGATTCACCAACCGGACCTGCAACCTTGTCGATCGAAGCCTGACCCGCGATGCCGATGGCGGTCAGCGCGTGATAGATACCCCACACGGTGCCGAACAGACCCACGAACGGAGAGGTCGAACCCACCGTGCCAAGGAAGGCAAGGCCGCCCTGCAGCTTGGTCTGGATCACGTCAACCGAACGCTGGATGGACATGGTGGTCCAGGAGTGCAGGTCGATGGATTCCTGCATCGTGCCTTCGTGGTGCTCAGCAGCCTTCACACCCGTATCCGCGATGTAGCGGAACGGAGAGTTCGCGGGCAGGGCGGCGGCGCCGTCCTTGATGGAACCCTTGGTCCAGAAATCGCTCATCACCTTCTTGGCGGCAGCCATGACGCGGGCCTGCTCGAAGAACTTGGTGATCATGATGTACCATGTGCCAAGCGACATGAAGACCATGATCAGCAGCACGCCACGGGCGATGAAGTCACCGTTGGCCCACAGCGCGCCCAGACCGTAGGGGTTGCCTTCGGGTGCCTTGGGGGCATCGGCGGGAGGCGTCGCATCCGCTGCGGGAGCGGGCGCCGGAGCGGCGGGCGCATCGGCCGGGGCGGCAGGCGCCGCGTCGGTCGGGGTGGGGGCCGCAGGTGCCGAGCCATCTGCCGGGGCAGGCGTCTGTGCAGCTGGGGCATCCGCACCCGGAGCCGGCGTGGCGACCGCGCCGCTGCCATCGGTCGGCGGAGCGGAAACCGCCGGTGCGGGTGCCGTGGCCGCATCGTTCGCGGCCGGGGCGGCATCCTGTGCCAGCGCTGCGAGCGGAGAGGCAGCACACAGCATGGCAGCGAAAGCGGCCGAGGCAACAAGAGTGTGTTTACGATGCAGTCTGATCATTTAACCAAAATCCTCTGGAGCAGGATGTTTTTTCCGAGGCGGCGGGGTGCTGCCGGCCCCCGCCGTGCCTGACCTAACATTCAGGCTCAGTCATTCAGACTGAACGTGATCGTATAGAGATGGTGATATTCCTTGACGGGCACACCATTTTTAACAGCCGGCGCATACCGTGAGCGGCGGACCGCTTTCAGCGCGGCTTCAGCAAACGGTTCGCCACCCTTTACATTGACAACCTGGCAGTTGCTGGTCTCACCGCTGGGCTCCACGTCACAGGCGACGGAGACCACGCCTTCACGACCTTCTTCCGACATTTCCTCCGGATATTCCGGCACCACATGGTTCAGCGGCGACGTTCCGGCCGAATGGTCGGGCACCGGCGGGGCGTTGGACACGGGCGCATCGGACGGCGGCATGGCCTTTACGGGCGGCATGGCCTTCGGCGGCTTCGTGTGCGTCACGCGCATCGGCGGCGGCGGCGTCGGCACCTGAATCTTCGGCGGCGGAATATAGGGCGGCGGCGGCGGCGTGATTTCCGGCGGCGGCGGGGGTGGAGGCGGCGGCGGCGGCGGCGGCTCCTTGATCATGTGCACCTGCACCGGCGGCCGCGGTGGTTCTTTTGGCGCATCAGGTGGTGAGTGAAGCCCAAACAAAAGTGCCATCACCAGCGCCGCTTCGAACACAAGGACAATGGCGAAAATTATCACCTTTTGTAGTGTATTGTCACTCTGTTCCGCATACGTCATACCCATACCTCACTCAGAACGGCATAGTTTTAGGAAGGAATTACTACAAAAATTATTCTAGATGTTCTGATTTCACCAATTTTACTGCGGGAGTATGACCAGATTTCTACGAAACGACTGATGCGATCCGCCTTGTTCTCCCTGACCCGGCCCTGAAGCACGACAACCATCCCTCCTGGCGGAACAGGAGAACACGACCGCCGCGACTTCCGGCAACATGCAGGCAGGTGCCGAAGCACCCGATACATGCCGCCATGACAGGCCAAGCCACTCATTCATCACGTTTTATCCATAAACATTATTAACATCTCGAAATCAACCCCGATTTTATCCGAAATAAACTTATGTGCACGTCATAACTTTGCGAAACATACCGAGGGGGCGGGAAACGGTCCGATGGACCCGTCTTCACCACCGTTCGAAAGATCGCTGAAAAACCGTTCGTTCCAGCTTCATCAAAAAAAAATCCTAGTCAAGCAAAGTGTTAAAAAACGCCCGAAAAAATCTTTCCTCCTTTCCGTGGCCTTCCGGGCGGGCATAATAATATTTCGGATTCGATACGAGTCTGCCGTGGATCAGTATAGGTTGCAACAGATCACATCCCCCGCCACCCTTATTTCTTGGCGAAAACGGATTGCATATCCGGGGCGGCCACATCGGGCACGCCACTGAAGGCCGGAAGGGTTTCGGATGCGTCCTGAAAGGCCAGCGCCTCGCCCTGTTTCACCATTTCCAGACAGGCCGAAAAGGTGCTGCTCCAAGCCGAGCGGCGCTGACCGGTGGACAGGCGCCCCGGCGGTCCCTTCCGCATGGAATCGGGCAGCATGCGTTCAAGCGGCACGCGTTCGCGCGCCCGCGCCAGACAGGAGCGTACCCGCACCCGCGCATCCTCTACCGAAAACAGGTCAAGCTGGACCGGCGCGTAGGCGGGACTCTCCACCGGCATGACGCCCCAGTTGCCATCAAACACGGCAAGACAGCCCCACAGGAATTCGATGCGGTCAACTTCCCACGGCATCGATTCGTCCGTATCGCCGTGTATTGCGCCCCCGAAACCATAAACGTCGTGCCCAAGCTGTTCACGCGCGGCAAGCCATCCGGCAAGGCGGGTGGCGTTTTCCGCCGCAATCAGGCGCGAACGCAGGTCGGCCGCTTCCTGCGTGGCCTGCTGCTGGCGGGGATCATCGACTGGCAGCATGAGCCGCGAGCGCAGCAGCAGAAGGCCCGATGCCATAACCGCCCACTGCGCCTTCATGCCCAGCGGCAGGGACGCATGGATGCGCGCTGCTTCCGCCAACTGGTCGATCAGGGCGACGATATCAAGCTGGCCCAGATCGATTTCGCGCGCCTGCGCCAGTTGCAGCAGATGGGACAGCCCGCCCTGATAGGCTTCCAGCCGGATGACCGGCTCCCCCCCGTCCGGCATGCCACTGTCAAACAGGCCCAGTTGCGCGTTCATGCCAGCGACCGTTCCGACAGCCGGAAGGTCAGGGTTGGGAAATGCTCCTCAAGACGACGCACCACAGGGGTGGGCGCGCCATTGCGGGTAAAGAACCCGTAAACGGCTGCCCGGTGATCGCGCGGCAGGCGGCGACCTGCCTTCAGCCGGGGCAGCAGGCTGACCTGCACCGGCGCTTCGGCTATTCCCCAGTGCGTGCGCAGCCATGCCCGCGCATCGGGATGCGTTGCGCCAAGTTCCAGTATCCGCTGCGGCACCGGCACCAGACGGTGAAAGTCCAGCGGACAGGCCGCACCCGACCGCAGGGCCAGCCGGGCATGACGCACTTCCGCCGCCTCGCGGAACTGGCGGGCCAGTATCCGGCACCCTTCCACCGACAGACCGCTGCGCCCCGGTCCCTTGCCACTGGCGCCGATGGCAAGGGCGAACACATCTTCCTCCACCCGTTCGGCATCGAACGGCCATGGAATCAGGCCGGGGCCGGATGCCTGCGCCACGAACGCATCCATGGCCGCATCGGGTCCATGGACCAGCAGGTGCCACCCCTTCCACGGCGCAGGTTCGGAGGATTTAGGCCACGATGAAAGAGGCCGTCGCCCCCGCCGTGCCGGTGTCCGGCGGGCGGGCGTGGCAGTGGGCTCTTCCTCCGCCACGGCGGGAGGTGGCAGGTCAGCCCAGGGCAGACGCAGGTTTTCAGCCATCGGCAAGCTGCCGTTCATAAGGGCGCAGGGCGCGTGGATCGTGGTAGCGGGTATGGCGGCACAGTTCGGTGGTTTCCATCCCGCGGCGCAGGGCATCAAGGATAAAGCCGGAGCGCAGCGCATGGGCGCTTAACCGGGCGACCGTATCAGGCGGAAGTTCGGCCATAAGCGCCCGGCGCTGCAGGATACGCGTTACGGCATAGGGGGTCAGGGCACGACCGCCTATGCGCTCCCCCTTTGAAATGCCACGGAACAGCGGGCCAGTCAGCCGGTGCGCCACCTGCTGCCACGCCGCATATGCCGCAGCCGGGCAAAGCGTCCGGTCCTGCGCCCGGGGCAGGATGACGGGCTGCGCGCCGCCTTCATCCCGAATCATCAAAACGACCTGTCCGTGGTCTGGCTGCACGTCTTCCACCTGAAGCCCCACCAGTTCGGAACGACGCAGCGCCCCGGCAAAACCGAACAGCAGCAGGCAGCGGTCACGCAGGCCACGCACCCCGTCCCCGCACCGCGCGACCATGGCGTGCAGCATCTCCGGCGTTACGACGGCCGGGGGTAGCGCGGGGGTGGCGGTTTTCTCCACCATTTCGGCCACCGCGTGCTGCACGCGGTGGTCCCTTACATCCCATGGCATTTCATTGAAACGGTGCATCTTGCCGATCGCCGCCAGCCTGCGCCGGATGGTGGCGGGGGCGAATTCCGTCAGGCTGCGCAGATAGGCGGCCACCACCTCCGCCGAGGCGGGAATGGGGGATACGGCCTGCGCCGCGCACCACTGGGTGAAATGCACCCAGTCGGCACGGTAGGCACGCAGGGTGGCCGTGGCTTCCCGCGCGGGGGCCTCAGCAACCGTTGTCATGGACCGTTCCCATCCATGCCTGTGTCAGACCAGCTCCATCCGGTTGACATCCACCATGCCGAAATCGGTAATTTTGAGGTGCGGAATAACCGGCAGCGGCAGGAAGGCAAGCTGCAGGAACGGCTCATCCAGTTCGCAGCCCAGCGCACGGGCGGCGGCGCGCAGGACCTCAAGCTGGTCACGCACGGCCTCGAACGGGGCATCGCTCATCAGGCCCGCAACCGGCAGGGGCATGTCGGCCACGACCTTGCCGTCACGCACCACCACGAACCCGCCGCCGGTCTTTTCCAGATGGTTGACCGCAACCGCCATGTCCGCATCGTTCATGCCGACCACACATATGTTGTGGCTGTCATGCCCGACGGAGGATGCAAGCGCCCCGCCCGACAGGCCAAACCCCTTAACGAACCCGCGTCCGATATTGTCATTATGGCCATGGCGCGCCACCACGCAGATCCGCGCGATGTCCTGCGCCGGGTCCGGCTGGACAATCCCGTCACGCACCGGCAGGTCGGCATGCAGGAAGGGTGTGATGATCTGGCCGGGCAGCAGGCCGATCACGGGACGCTGCGTGCCGCTGCCCGTAATTTCCATGTCCCGTGCCGTCACGGGCGCGGGCAGGTTGATGCTGTCGATGCCAACGGGGGGGATGATCTCACGCGCGGCGAACAGCGCGTCATTGACCAGTCGCCCGGCGCTGATCACGTCCGACACCCGGCATTCGCGCAGATCGTCCAGAAGCACGATATCCGCCCGCCGTCCCGGCGCGATCAGGCCCCGGTCGCGCAGGCCAAAGGCGTTCGCCGCACTGAGCGAGGCACTGCGATATGCCGCCAGCGGTTCCACGCCCAGCGAGATGGCAAGGCGGATCAGGTAATCCAGATGGCCTTCATGCGCGATTTCCAGCGGGTTGCGGTCATCGGTGCAGAAGGCGAAGAACGGGGACGTAACCGGGTTGAGCAGCGGCACCAGCGCGCGCAGGTCCTTGCATACCGATCCTTCGCGGATCAGCACCATCATGCCCTTGCGTACCTTTTCCAGCGCTTCTTCCGCCGTCGTGGCCTCATGGTCGGTGGTGATGCCCGCAGCAAGATAACCGTTGAGCCTGCGCCCGCGCAGCAGCGGGGCGTGGCCATCAATATGACCGCCGGCAAAGGCTTCCAGCTTTTCCATGCATACCGGATCACCATTGAGCACGCCGGGAATGTTCATGAATTCCGCAAGGCCGATCACCTTGGGATGGTCACGATAGGCCAGCAGGTCCGCAGCACCCAGCGTGGCGCCCGATGTTTCCAGCGCGGTGGACGGCACGCAGCTTGAAAGATTGACCCGCAGGTCCATGACCGTGCGCAGCGCCGCTTCGGTAAAGTAATCCAGCGCGGGACGGCCCAGCACGTTCGCCATTTCATGCGGATCGCAGATGGCGGTGGTCACGCCATGGGGCAGGACGCAGCGGTCGAATTCAAACGGGGTGATCAGGGAGGATTCGACATGCAGATGCGTATCGATAAAGCCGGGCACGGCGATGCGGCCATGCCCCTCGATCACCGTGGCGCCTTCGTAACTGTCCAGCGTGCCCACGATGGTATCGCCACAGATGGCGATGTCGGTCGGCAGCAGCGCCCCGGTCACCAGATCGAACAGGCGCACGTTCCTGATGACGGTATCCGCCACCACACGCCCGCTGCCCTGTGCAATCCGATCTGAAATGGCGCTGCCTGTCATACTGTCCTGCTTCCCCGGAAAAAGATGTTGCCTGCCCGCACTCTATCACAACGGCGCGGATGACAAATCGGCACACGGATTCTTTTTCGCCCCGCCTGCCCCGCTTTTCGCAATATCGTTGACAAGGACGGCAGGATTCATGATCCTGAAATGACCAAGGGGAGTCCCGGCAAGGGGCTGAGATACCGCTGGCATGACCCGGTCATGCGCGCGGGGACCCTTCCGGGCGCATGGTGCGTCCCGGGGAACCTGATCCGGCTCATACCGGCGGAGGGACTGGTGCGGACAATCGGCATACCCCTGCTGGCCCCTGTGGCCGAAGGTCATGCGCATACAGGCGCATAGCCCGGTTTTCTCCCCACACCCCCTGTCGGAGAGGAAACGAGGAGCATAGCCATGTCGTCCGTTGCTTCGCCTTCATCTCCCGACCATGTCACCACCGGCCCCATACTGGGGTCCGTCAAGGTCTGGTCATCACCCGTCGGACACGCTGACATCCGCGTGCCCTTTCGTGAAATAGCGCTGGAACCCAGCGCGAACGAACCGCCGGTACGGGTGTACGACACATCCGGCCCCTATACCGATACGACGGCACGCATCGACGTACGAAGCGGGCTTGATCCGGTGCGTGCGCCGTGGATTGCGGCACGCGACCTGCCCACAGTGACACCCCGCGCCGTACGCCCGGAAGACAACGGCTTCGCCCAGGGCGAACATCTGGTCTCCGCCTGCCCTGCCCCCCATGCGGTGCATGAAGGCAGGCAGGGGCAGATGGTCACGCAGTACGAATTCGCCCGTGCCGGCATCATTACCGAAGAAATGATCTACGCCGCCCACCGCGAGAACCTTGGCCGCGCCACCATGGATGCGCACGCGGAAGAACGCCGCGCGGATGGCGAGGATTTTGGCGCGGACATCCCCGCCTTCGTCACACCGGAATTCGTGCGCGCCGAAATCGCGGCGGGTCGCGCCATCCTGCCCGCCAACATCAACCATCCCGAACTGGAACCGATGGTGATCGGGCGCAACTTTCTGGTGAAGGTCAACGCCAATATCGGCAATTCGGCTGTTACCTCCTCGGTGGCGGAAGAAGTGGAGAAAATGGTCTGGGCCATCCGCTGGGGCGCGGATACGGTCATGGACCTGTCCACCGGGCGCAACATCCACAACATCCGCGACTGGATCCTGCGTAACGCGCCGGTGCCCATCGGCACGGTGCCGCTGTATCAGGCGCTGGAAAAGGTAAATGGCGTACCTGAAGACCTGACATGGGAAATCTTCCGCGATACGCTGATCGAACAGGCGGAACAGGGCGTGGACTATTTCACCATCCATGCCGGGGTGCGCCTGCGCCATGTGCCGCTGACCGTCAACCGCGTGACGGGCATCGTCTCGCGCGGCGGGTCGATCATGGCCGGATGGTGCCTGCACCATCACCGCGAGAGCTTCCTGTATGAACATTTTGAGGAAATCTGCGACATCATGCGCCGTTATGATGTCTCGTTCTCGCTCGGTGACGGGCTACGTCCCGGCTCGATTGCGGATGCCAATGACGCCGCACAGTTCGCCGAACTGGAAACACTGGGCGAACTGACGAAAATCGCATGGGCGAAAGGCTGTCAGGTCATGATCGAGGGGCCGGGCCATGTGCCCATGCACAAGATCAAGGTCAATGTGGAAAAACAGCTCCGCGAATGTGGGGAAGCACCGTTCTACACCCTCGGCCCGCTCACGACCGATATCGCACCGGGATATGACCACATCACATCAGGCATAGGGGCCGCCATGATCGGATGGTTTGGCACGGCGATGCTGTGTTACGTCACCCCCAAGGAACATCTTGGCCTGCCCGACCGCAATGACGTGAAGGTCGGTGTGGTCACATACCGCATCGCGGCCCATGCCGCCGACCTGGCCAAGGGACACCCGGCAGCCCGTATACGCGATGACGCCATCAGCCGCGCGCGCTTCGATTTCCGGTGGAATGACCAGTTCAGGCTGTCACTCGACCCGGATACCGCATGCGCGTACCACGATGAAACCCTGCCGCGTGAAGCCCACAAGAACGCGCATTTCTGTTCCATGTGCGGGCCGAAATTCTGTTCCATGCGCATAAGCCACGATCTGAAGGCCAATGCCGAACGCATGGCGGGTATGGAACAGAAAAAGGAAGAATTCCGCAACAGCGGCAACCGCATTTACGTACCCGTTGAGGAAACGGTCACGCCTGCGGAATAACAGCCGCTCCATCCAGCCCGTGCGGCAGATGTCTGCCTGCTGCTGCACGGGTGCCGGACCACAGACCCGTCGCCCGCCGCCTCATCGGGGCTGGCACCGAATTCCGGTCATATCGATCACGAACCGTTTTGTCTGAACATACGTCACGCGATATACTGCGTGCTTTCGTTTCAGGAGAACACGCATGGCCACCGGTTGGGCTCCCGACGGAGCCGTACAGGATCAGATCGACGATACGATAGCAGACGCCGTCAAACGGGCACGGTCCCATATCCCCACAGGCGAAAGCGAAACCAGTTGCCGTGAATGCGGGGAAGACATCCCCCCCGCCCGGCAGCAGGCGATGCCAGGCGTCAAGCTGTGCATCGACTGCCAGTCTGAACGCGACAGGAAGCCGGTCTTCACCGGCATCAACCGCCGGGGAAGCAAGGACAGCCAGCTTCGCTAGCAGCCCGTGAGACCCGATCCCGTATCACAGGACATGACCACAGACCTGCCTATTGACAAGAACTGCCACCCAATCCGGGATGGCGGGCTGCGGCATCAATCCAAACCAATCCGCTCACCCACCGTCTCAGGCATGATCCGGCCAGACTGACTGGCCGGATCATGCGGGAAAATCAGATAACCTTTTCCACCCAGCCATGCGGATCTGCCGCCGTGCCGCGCTGGATGCCGATCAGGGCATTGCGCAGCTTTTCCGTAACCGGGCCAATCCCCGCGCCATCGCCAATCACCGCGTCACCGTTACGGCCACAGAAACGGCCAATGGGCGAAACAACCGCCGCCGTGCCGCAGGCAAAGACTTCCTTCAGACGGCCAGAGGCGGCATCAGCGTAAAGCTGGTCGATGCCATAGCGTTCTTCACGCACCGTCAGGCCCATCTCCCGCGCCAGGGTCAGCAGCGAGTCGCGCGTGATGCCCCGCAGGATCGTGCCGGTCAGGGCTGGCGTGGAGACCGAACCGTCATCGAACACGAAAAACACGTTCATGCCGCCCATTTCCTCGATCCAGCGGCGTTCGACCGCATCAAGGAACAGCACCTGCGCGCAGCCGTGCGTCTTGGCTTCCTGCTGGGCCATGAGGCTTGCGGCATAATTGCCGCCGCATTTGGCCTCACCCGTACCACCGGGGGCCGCGCGGCAGAAATCGGATACCCACACGCTGACCGCCTCGGCCCCGAAATAGGCGCCGACAGGGGAAGCAATGACCATGAACAGGTATTCACCCGCGGGCCGCACGCCAAGGAACGTCTCGCTCGCGATCATGAAGGGACGGATATACAGGCTCTCGTCCGGATTGCCCGGCACCCATGCGTGGTCCACGCGCACAAGCTGGCGCACGGCTTCGACAAACAGTTCCTCGGGCACCTGCGCCATGGCCATGCGCTCGGCTGATTTGCGGAAACGCGCGGCATTGGCATAGGGCCGGAACAGGGTGATCCCGCCTTCCGCCGTGCGGTAGGCTTTCATCCCTTCGAAAATTTCCTGTGCGTAGTGCAGCACGGCTGCCGCCGGGTCCAGTGTCAGAGATGCGTAGGGCTGTACGCGCGCGTCATGCCATCCCTGGCCTTCCTCATAGCGGATAACGACCATGTTATCGGTAAAGACACGCCCGAAACCGGGATTGGCCAGAATCTCCGCCCGGCGCTGCGCCGAAACCGGCGACGCATTGGGAGAAAGCGTGAAGGGAAGGGAAGTGGCGCTGTCCATAGCCGTTGTTTCTCTTTCATCATGACGCTGGCGCGATACGCAAGGCGCGCGCTCATGCCCGCCGTCAGGCGCGGGCATCGCTAGCAGAAGTTCACCAGAACATTCCGCCGGTCAACCCCGCCCTGCGCGTAAACACCCTGCTTTCACGCCTGACCCAGCACAAAACCAAGCCCGCGCAGTGCTTCAGGCAGGCGTTCACGCCCATGCAGCGCACTGACATCCCCCAGACGCGCCAGCACGCTTTCGCTCCAGCTACGCCCCGGCGATCCCTGAGCGGTACGGGCCGCACGCAGCCGTTCATCATAGGCCGCGATGACAGCCGGGTCGTTCGCGGCAGCACTGTCATACCGTTCGGCATGCAGCACGGCATGCTGCGGCAGGCGGGGCTTGATGGCGATGGGACGCTGGCGGTCGGGGTAGCCGACACTCATGCCGAACAGCGCAACCGTACGCGCGGGCAGGCCAAGTTCGGCGGCAATCGCTTCGGGCCGGTTACGCACCGCGCCGACATACACGATTCCCAGCCCGTAGGATTCAAACGCGGCAGCGGCATTCTGCGCGGCGAAAGCCGTATCCATGACGGCGGCCAGAAAGGTATCGAGGCAGTCCACCCCCGGCAGGTCACGGCCATGCGCCTGCCCCACATGGTCCAGCCGCGACAGGTCGGCAACCCATGCAAGGAACAGCGGCGCCTGCGCGATGAAATCCTGATCCCCCGCTATCTTCGCAAGCCGCGCGCGCCGGTCGGCGTCGCGCACGGCAATGACGCTCCATCCCTGCAGGTTGGATGACGTGGAGGCCGACTGCGCCGCGGCCACGGCGGCCTCCAGCACCCCATCAGGCAGGGCGCTGGCACTGAATCCCCGCACGGAGCGGTGCGTCATGAGACCGCGCGCCACCGGGCTTTCGGGCAATGCGGGGGCTGCGGGCGGCTGGGTGCCGTACCGCGCCCGCCACAGCGCGGTCATGGAAGAAAGGGCCGGAAAGGACGAAACAAGACTGTCGGACATGAAATGCCTCCTGCCTGTGCAATGGTGGCTGGATAATAAGCACACCACACTGCCTGTCTGGCGGGAAGCGTGGGAAAATCACACCTGCCCTGCACATTTTCGCATCATGGCGCAGGACGGCCATGCGCCACCATCCGGTCATGGACCGACCGGATGGTCTTTAAAAAGATCCTTTGAAAATCTTGTATTTTTCAGGATGCACTTTTCTTCACGTTGCTGCGATGTCACAGGGCTGTAAATAGGAAACCATACCTGAATCCTGCATGAAAGTTACAGTCACGCCGCTCCGGCCACGCGTTTCCCCTGCCCATAAAGGAAGTCCGCCAGCATGTTCGAGGCCCTGATGATCTCCCGCACCGACGATGCGGTCACGACCCGCGTGGAACAGGTCGATCCCGCATCCCTGCCCGAAGGCGATGTAACGGTCGCGGTGGATCATTCCAGCCTCAATTACAAGGACGCACTGGCCATTACCCGTGGCGCGCCGGTGGTGCGGCGGTTTCCGATGGTACCGGGCATCGACCTTGCCGGTCGCGTCATCGAATCGGAAGACCCACTCTATCGCGCAGGCGACCGGGTGCTCGCCACCGGCTGGGGACTGGGGGAGACGCACTGGGGCGGCCTGTCACGCATGGCCCGCCTGTCGGGACGGTGGCTGCTGCCACAGCCTGCGGGCCTGTCCTCGCGGCAGGTGATGGGAATCGGCACGGCGGGCTTTACCGCCATGCTGTGCATCATGAGCCTTGAAGAAGGGGGACTGACCCCCGCCAGCGGACCGGTCATCATAACCGGGTCGGGCGGTGGCGTGGGTGGCATGGCCATCATGCTTCTGGCGCAACTGGGCTATCAGGTCACAGCCGTAACCGGCCGCCCGCAGCTTCATGCCTATCTGACCCGTCTGGGCGCGAGCGAAATCGTGCCGCGTGAGGCGCTGGCCCCCACGGGCAGGCCACTGGAAAAAATCCGGTGGGCCGGGGGTATCGATGTGGTGGGCGGGGACACACTGGCCACGATGTGCGCATCCATCCAGTACGGTGGCACGGTGGCGGCCTGCGGACTGGCGGAAAGCATGGCCCTGCCCCTGACGGTCGCGCCCTTCATCCTGCGCAACGTGCGCCTGCAGGGCGTGGACAGCGTCATGTGTCCCCGCCCGCGCCGGATGGCGGCATGGGCGCGTCTGGCGCGCGACATCGACCATACGCTTCTGGAAAGCATGCTGCACGATGCACCGCTGGCCGATGCCATCACCATCGCGCCGCGCATTCTGGCGGGTCACGTCCGGGGCCGGACGGTCATCAGCATGGCCTGAACGCAAAAACGGCATTCCCGATGGAAATGCCGTTCAGCACATACCCGGTCACGGGACCGGAACAGGCGGGACGAACCCGCGCCCCTACTGGATCAGTGGCAGGGGAAGCCCAGCAGATGGCGTCCGTCATGCACGAATTCATGCACGTAGTGACCGGAAATGAGCGCGGTCGCCCCCTGCTCCGCCCCGACGAAATACAGCAGCAATGATGCCAGTACCAGCCCGAACACACCCCACGGCAGCAGGTCGCGGACCGGGATGGAAACCTGCGGCGCGGCAACGCTACCGGTGGACAGGACAGTTGTACCTTGGCTCATACTGGGAAACTCCATGGATCACGCACGACCCGGAGCAGTATGCATGAAACACGGCCTGATCTGCCGCCCGTTCCATAACCGGATCTGGCCGCATGTTTCCAAAATTGGCATGGAAGGTCAATCATCCATTGCTTGACCCACCCTTTCTCCATGCGCGGGACAGTGACCCATGAACCAGATCCTGACCTGCATTGCCCTGCCCCCGGCGGACAGCCTGCGCCGGGGCATGATCCCCCGCATAGACGATGCCATCGCCCTGCCCCCGCATTTTCCAGGCAGCCTGTCCGATGATGCCGACCTGACCCTGATCCCGCCGTCAGTGGAACCGCCGCCAGATTGTGCCTGCCACCATGTGCCCGCGCTGCGCATGGTGGAAATGGGCGCATGGCAGGGCGCTGCACTGAAGGATCTGCCCCCTGCCGGTCTGGCCCGCTGGACTGCGGATGCCACGTTCGCCCCACCCGGCGGGGAAAGCCGCGCGGACCTCCTGCACCGCATCACCCCCTGGCTGACGGCCCTGCCCACAACACCGCCGCGCATCCGGGTGATGGCCGATGCCACGGTCATAAAGGCCATCGTCATCGCAGCCCTTGGCGGGGATGCGGGCATGCTGTCGCGGCTGGATATCGCACCATGCAGCCACACGGTGCTGACGCGGCATACGGCATGGCGCGTGCGCATGACCGGCGCGCCGCTGTCATGAAGGCGGGACATATCCAGCATTGCCGTGGTTTCTTTGACAGCGCGGTCCGCAATCGTCTAAATCCGGTCCTGATGGTTCCCCATTGGGGAGAATAGGGAAGACGGTGCGCCCATGGGCAAGGCCGTCGCTGCCCCCGCAACTGTAGGTGGCTGTTTCCGGCCCGCGTGACCTGTCAGGGAACGCGGCATTGTCACTGGTCCCTTACCAGCGGGACCGGGAAGGCAGCCGGAAGGGAGGGATCACCCCTCCGCCACAAGTCAGGAGACCTGCCATCATATGCCGCGCCGCAGCCATGCGACCCGGATGAGATCGATTTCAATCGCATGGCCGGCGGGGTGCCCGGCACGCGATGGGCCACCGTCCCCGCCCCGCGCGGGTGCGGGGTCGTAACCGTGCACCCCGCCTTCAGGCTGCGCCGCGCAGCCATGCCGCGAAAGGGCACGGACCGACATGACCGCACAGCTGCAGCCGGAATCCGGAAATACGCCCCCCGTGCATCTGCATGTATGCGTGACCTGCCGCCGGGGCCTGCCCGCATCCGACAATCCGCAGGGACGCCAGCTTCATGACGCCATGGTGTCGCTGGCGGCGGACACGCCCGGCCTTGTCATTCATGAGGTCTCCTGCCTTGCCGCATGTGACAGCGGCTGTGCCGCCGTGGTGGCCACGCCGGGCAAATGGGGCTGGCTCCTCGCCCGGCTCGGCCCGGAGAAGGCACAGGACCTGATGACCTATCTTACGGCCTACGCCGCATCGCGCAGCGGCACCGTCATGCCATCGCGCAGGCCCGCCAGCCTGTCGGACATGGTGCGTGGCCGTTTTCCCGCATCCCTTTTTTCTGGAGCCTGATCGCCATGACCCCCACCACCACGGCACGTGCCAGGGTACCCGTTACCGTCATCACCGGCTTTCTGGGCGCGGGCAAGACCACGCTGCTGCGCCATGTGCTGGCCAATGCAAAGGGCAGGCGCATTGCCATCGTGGTCAATGAATTCGGCACGCTGGGCATTGATGGCGACACGCTGCGCGCCTGCGGCGTGGAAGGATGCCGTGACGAGGATATTGTCGAACTGACCAATGGATGCCTGTGCTGC
Organism: Komagataeibacter sp. SM21; assembly: GCF_041402665.1. Taxonomy (NCBI): domain Bacteria; kingdom Pseudomonadati; phylum Pseudomonadota; class Alphaproteobacteria; order Acetobacterales; family Acetobacteraceae; genus Komagataeibacter; species Komagataeibacter sp. SM21. The sequence goes on along the minus strand of NZ_JBGLOV010000003.1, from coordinate 278,341 downwards.
ACGGTTGCGGATGATTTCCTGCCGACCATGGAAGCCCTGCTCGACCGCGCAAGCCCGCCGGACCATATCGTGATCGAGACCTCCGGTCTGGCGCTGCCCAAGCCGCTGCTCAAGGCCTTTGGCTGGCCCACCATCCGCACCCGCATGACGGTGGACGGCGTGGTTACGGTGGTGGACGGTCCCGCCGTCGCCGCTGGCCGCTTCGCCGACGACCCGGAGGAAGTCGCCCGCCAGCAGGCTGCCGACCCGTCGCTCGATCATGACAACCCGCTGGCCGAAGTCTACGAAGACCAGCTCCTGTCGGCCGATCTGGTGGTGCTGAACAAGTCTGACCTGATGACGGCGCAGCAGGCCGATGCGGTGGAAGCCGCAATCCGCGCCGAAATCCCCCGCGCGGTCAAGGTGGTGCGCGCAACAGACGGGCAGGTTGACCCGGCGGTGCTGCTTGGTCTGGACGCGGCGGCGGAAGACGACCTTGCAGCGCGCCCGTCCCACCACGATGCGGAAGGCGGCGAGCACGAGCATGATGATTTTGAAAGCTTCGTGCTGGCCATTCCCGAACAGGGCAGCGTGGACGGTTTCATCGACCGGCTGAAAACACTGGCCGAACAGCACGACATCCTGCGCATGAAAGGCTATGCCTGCGTGCAGGGCAAACCCATGCGCCTTGCGGTGCAGGGCGTCGGCAGCCGCTTCCGCCACCAGTTCGACCGCCCCCTTGCCAGTGATGCGCCGCGCACGGGCGATCTGGTGGTGATCGGGCAGAAGGGCATGGATCAGTCCGCCATCGCGCACGCGCTGGCGCAGGTCTAGGGGACAACGGCAGCACGACGGGACAGGCACCATGCATCTGCTGGCACGCGAGGTCCGCACGCTCGACGATGGCGATCAGGCGGAAGATCTGGGGCATGCCCCGGCGGATATCGTGTTCCTGTCCTTTTCGGACAGTGACCTGCTGTGCCTGAACGCCGCCCATGCGGCGGCGGGCGCTCCGGCTGCCAGCCTGCGCACCGTCACCCTGTCGCGGCTGCTGCACCCGATGTCGATCGATCTGTATGTAGCCGATACCATCATGGATTCGCGCTGCGTGGTGGTGCGGCTGCTGGGGGGTCTGGATTACTGGCGTTACGGGGCGGAAGAACTGGCGCGCGCATGCGGTCAGGCGGATATCCCGCTAGCCTTCCTGTCCGGGGATGGGCGCGATGATCCGCGTCTGGCGCGGCTTTCCACCGTCGGGGACGCCACGCGCGCGCGGCTTGATGCCCTCATGCGCACGGGCGGCAGCGCCAACATGGCAACCGCCCTGCGGGTCATGGCGCATCTGGCCGGATGCGGGCCAGATGTGGATACGCCCACCATTCCCCTGCCCCCGGCGGAACTGCTGCACGCAGCCGACCCTGCCCTGCCGCTACGTGCAATGGTGGTGTTCTACCGCACGCATCTGCTGGCGGCGGATATCGCCCCCATCATGGAACTGGCCTCCGCTCTGGCCGGACACGGCATCGGGGCTGACCTGCTTTATGTCACCTCCCTGAAAGATGCCGCGTCGGCGCGGGTGGTGACAGACCGGATTGCCGCAGCCCCGCCCGACATCATCGTCAACGCCACCTTCTTTTCCACGCGGGGCAGCGATGATGGCCACAGTCCGCTGGATATGGCGGGCGTGCCGGTTCTGCAGGTGCAGCAGCCGGGTATACCCTACGCCACATGGCGCGACAGCGTGCGCGGCCTGTCACAGGCGGACCTTGCCATGCAGGTGGTGCTGCCGGAACTCGACGGGCGGATTCCCGCCTGTCCCATTTCCTTCAAGGAAGAAGCCGCGCCCGGGCTGCCCGCGCGTCATGTGCCCTACCCCGATGGCATCGCGCTGACATGCGCCCGCGCCGCCGGGTGGGCGCGGCTGGGACACACGCGGCCCGACGCGCGGCACGTGGGCATCATCCTGTCCGACTATCCCGGCGCGCAGGGCGCGCCCACGGGACAGGCTGCCCACGCCGTGGGACTGGACAGTTTCGCAAGCCTCGAACACATCATGTACCTGCTGCACGCCGCCGGATACGATACGGGTGCGGCCCCGCTGCCTACCGCACGGCAGCTTACGGATGCACTGGCCCATGCATCCGTGCGGCCCTTTGTCTCCGTCGCCACCTACCAACGCTGGTTTGACGGCCTGCCTGCGGAATCACGCGCAGCGCTCACGACCTGCTGGGGCACGCCGGAAGAAGACCCGGCCTGCCGGGACGGGATGTTTCACCTGCGCCACATGCGGGCGGGAAACATCCTGATGGCGCTGCAGCCCGACCGGGGCGCACCGGGCGACCGGCACGGGGGCTATCATGATCCCGATACTCCGCCCCGGCATGCCTATGTCGCCTTCTATCTGTGGCTGCGCCATGAAGCAGGGCTGGACGCCATGGTGCATCTGGGCACGCATGGCACGCTGGAATGGCTGCCGGGCAAGGCTGCTGCGCCCAGCGCCACCTGCTGGCCGTCATTACTGGTGGGCGGGCTGCCGGTGATCTATCCCTTCATTGTCAATAACCCCGGCGAGGCCGCCGCCGCCCGGCGCAGGCTGGGGGCCGTCACCATCGGCCACATGACGCCCCCCATCGTGCCGGTCGGCACCAGCGGGACCGATACGGGCGAACTGGAACGCCTGATCGATGAATATGCGGCGGCTGACGGTCTGGACCGCAGGCGCGGGGCCATACTGCGCGGGGAAATCCTGCAACGCGCGGACAGTCTGGGCCTGCTGGGAGAAAGCGGCGCGGCCCGTGACGGGGATGAGGATGAAGCCCTCGCCCGGCTGGATGCCTATCTGTGCGATGTGAAGGACCTGCAGATCCGCGACGGGCTGCATGTCTTTGGCCACCCGCCGCCACGGGCGGATGAACTAGCGCGGGCCATCGCGCATTCATGCAACATGACCGATGACGAGGAAATCGCCACCCGTCTGCACGCATGCGGACAGGCGGAAAGCAATGCGCTGCTGGCCGCGCTGGATGGCCGGTTCGTTCCCGCAGGCCCGGCTGGCGCGCCCACGCGCGGGCGTGCCGATGTGCTGCCCACGGGACGCAACCTGTATGCCATGGACCCGCGCGCCATCCCCACCCGTTCGGCGCTGGTGCTGGCCGAACGCACCGCCGCCATACTGCTTGAAGGGCATCTTCAGGATCAGGGCGAACCGCTGCGCAGCCTTGTGATCGACCTGTGGGGTTCGGCCAGCCTGCGCACGGGGGGCGAGGATCTGGCCCTTGCGCTGCTGCTTATGGGGGTCAGGCCGGTATGGGATGACGCATCGGGCCGTATCAGCGGGATCGAGATCGTCCCCATGGCCGAACTGGGCCGTCCGCGCGTGGATGTCACGCTACGGCTGTCGGGCCTGTTCCGCGATGCCTTTCCGGGTCAGATCGCCCTGTTTGAACAGGCGGTACAGGCCATTGCGGGGCGCGATTTCGAAGCCCCGGACCTTAACCCGCTGGCCGCCAGTGTCACCGGACTGGACGGCCCGGCCCGCCACGCCGCCACCGCGCGCATGTTCGGCGCCGCGCCCGGTTCCTATGGCAGCGGGGTGGAAGACCTGCTGGCCGGGGGGGCATGGACCGGACGCGATGAACTGGGGCAGGCATGGCTGGCGGGTTCGGCATGGACCTATGGCGGCCAGCGTGAAGGCGGGCAGGACCCGGCCGCACTGGCGCAGCGCATGGCGCAGGCGGCGGTCATGCTGCATGTACAGGACAACGCGGAAACCGATATTCTGGAAAGCGTGGACATCGCCACACATGAAGGCGGCATGGCGGCCGCGGCAGGCATGCTGGGCAATGCGCCGCGCCTGCTGCATGGCGATACGTCCCGCCCGGATACGCCCCGCCTGCGCGCCACGGCGCAGGAAGTGGCCCGCGTGACGCGCGGTCGTCTGGTCAACCCGGCCTGGCTTGCGGGCATGCGCCGCCATGGCTACCGGGGCGCAGCCGAAATCGCGCGCGGCATGGAAGCCCTGCATGGCTTTGCCGCGACTTTGCCCACACGCTTCGACCGGCAGTTCGACCTGACTTTCGGCGCGCTGCTGGACGATCCGGAAATGGAGGCTTTCCTGCGCGAAGCCAATCCCGATGCCCATGCCGCCATCCGTCGGCTGCTGGCCGATGCGATGCGGCGCGACCTGTGGCGACCGCGCAGCAACAGCGCCGGGCTGCTGCTGGATGATGCTTCATGACCATCGCCCCCAGCGTGCGCGGCTGGTGCCCCGGCCTGCATACCCCCATGGAAGCCGCCGATGGCTGGCTGGTACGCGTGCGCCCGCCCCTTGGCCGCCTGTCCGCGCTTCAGGCACGCCAGATCGCGCAGGCGGCGCGGCGGCATGGCAATGGCCTGATCGAACTGACCAGCCGGGGCAACCTGCAACTGCGCGGCCTGACACCCGACAGCACGCGTGCTTTCGCCCGTGACATGCACGCCGCCGGTCTGGCCAGCGCGGATGCGGCGACGGAGGCCCGGCGCGGGCTGCTGCTCTCCCCACTGGCGGGGCTGGACCCGCACGCAGCGGCTGACGCGCCTGCCGTCATACGTGCGCTTGATGCCGCGCTGGCCACCGCCGATACCCTGTGCGGACTGCCTGCCAAATTCCTGATCGCCGTTGACTGCGGCGGCCATATCCCGGCGGGCACATTGCGCGCCGATATCGTTGTCCGCGTCTGCCCCACCGGCTGGCTGGTCATATGCGGCGCGCGGGGCCTGCCCTGTACCGGCGCACGGGTTCCCGCCACGGTTCTTGCACTGGCCCATGCGCTGGCTGCCACCGGCGCACGTAGCCGTCCCCTGCGTGATGCGGGACTGGGACGCGCGGCCTTTGCGCAGTCTGGCCTGCTGGCCGATACGGTGGAAATCCCAGCCGCAACCGGGGCGACACCGCAACTGGCCGGGCCGCTGCCCGGCAATGCCATGGGCGCGGTCCTGCCCTCCGGCCCGATTGACGCCGACATACTGGAAGCCGTGGCGGACTGGTCCGAAACCGCAGGCAACGGCCATATGCGCATTGCCCCGTGGCGCGCGATCATACTGGAAGACTGTGCTGCGCCACCGCCAGTGCCCGGCCTGATCGCCACACCCGATGATCCGCGCCTGCGCATATCGGCCTGTATCGGCATGCGCGGCTGTGGCTGTGCGCCGCGCGACGTCATTGCGGATGCGGCCTGTCTGGCCCCCGACCTGCCACCGGGCGTGAGCCTGCACGTATCGGGCTGCACCAAGGGATGCGCCCATCCGGCCCCCGCCGACATCACGCTGGTCGCCGGACAGGATGGCTATGCCCTGTGTCCGCATGGCCGGGCGGACGATACGCCTGTAGACATCGGGCTTTCGCTGGCACAGATACATCCCATCGTGCGGGGCTGGTCCCCGCGACAGGGCGATGCCTCGCCACAGAACGGGAGAACTGGACCGGCATGACCGCGCAAACGGAACCGTACGACTACATCCATGACGGGGCGGCGATCTATGCCCGTTCCTTTGCCATCATCCGGTCCGAAGCGGACCTCAGCGGCCTGAATGAGGCGGAAGCCCGCGTGGTCGTACGCATCATCCACGCCTGCGGCATGGTGGACGTGGCGCAGGCCGTCCGCATGTCACCCGATTTCGTCAGCAGCGCACGCGCCGCCCTGCTGGCGGGCAGGCCGGTCCTGTGTGATGCGAACATGGTCGCCCATGGCGTGACCCGCGCGCGCCTGCCCGCCGATAACCCGGTCATCTGCACGCTGCGCGATCCGCGCACACCCGAACTGGCCCGGGCGATCGGCAATACCCGTTCCGCCGCCGCGATGGACCTGTGGGGCGATGATCTGGCGGGGGCAGTCGTCGCCATCGGCAATGCACCGACAGCACTGTTCCACCTGCTGGAAATGATCCGGGCGGGCGCGCCACGGCCCGCGGCGGTGATCGGCATGCCGGTCGGCTTCGTCGGGGCCGCCGAATCGAAAGAGGCGCTGGCCGAATTCGGCGACCTGCCCTTCATCATCGTGCGTGGTCGTCTGGGCGGCAGCGCCATGGCGGCGGCGACCGTCAACGCACTGGCGAGCGAGGCGGAATGACCACTGGCCACCTGTCCATTCTGGGCATGGGACCGGGTGATCCCGAACTCATGACCCTGAAGGCCGCGCGCCTGCTGCGCGAAAGCCCGGTCGTCGCATGGTTCTGCCGCCATGACCGCCCCGGCCATGCCCGTGAGATCGCGGGGGATCTGGTCTCCCCCACCGCCACGACGCTGCGCTTCGCCTATCCCTTCACCACGGAAATCCCGGTCAGCGATCCCGCCTATCTGGTGCGCATGGCACGATTCTACGATGACTGCGCCGGGCGGATCGCAACCTGCCTGCGTGACGGGCAGGATGTCGCCCTGCTGTGCGAGGGCGATCCGTTCCTGTTCGGATCGGCCATGTATGTATTCGACCGCCTGCATGACCGTTTCCCCTGCACCATCGTGCCGGGCATCACCGCCATGGCCGGATGCTGGTCGGTGGCGCAGGCCCCGATGGTACATGGCGATGACGTGCTGTGCGTCATTCCCGGCACGCTGGATGCCGTATCCCTGACCACGCGGCTGGAACAGGCCGATGCCGCCGTCATCATGAAGCTGGGCCGCAATCTTGAAAAGATCCGCACCGCCCTGCGCCAGACCGGGCGGGAGGAACGGGCGATCTACGTGGAACGCGCCACCCAGCCGCAGCAACGCTGCATGAAGCTGACCGAAATGCAGGGGCCTGCCCCCTATTTCTCCATTATCCTCGTTCCCGGTCGGGAGGACGCACGATGACGGAAAACCGGGGTCGCATCCTTGTCATCGGGCTGGGACCCGGGGCACTGGCACAGCGCACGCCGCAGGCCGATGCGGCGCTGGCGCAGGCAACCGACCTGATCGGTTACGCACCCTACGTCGCCCGCGTTCAGGCCGGGCCGGAAGTGATACGGCACGCAAGCGACAACCGCGTGGAACTGGATCGTGCCCGCCATGCCGTGGAACTGGCGCTGACGGGACGGGTCGTGGCGGTCGTATCGGGTGGCGATGCGGGCGTATTCGGCATGGCCAGCGCCGTGTTCGAGGCCATCGACCACGGCCCCGCCGCATGGCGCGGGGTTGAGGTAACCGTCATTCCCGGCATTTCCGCCGTACTGGCGGCGGCGGCACGGCTGGGTGCGCCGCTGGGGGGGGATTTCTGCGTCATTTCCCTGTCCGACAACCTCAAGCCGCGTGAGATCGTCCATCGCAGGCTGGCGGCGGCGGCACAGGCGGGACTGGTCATCGCGCTCTATAATCCCCGCTCCCGCGCGCGGCCCGACCAGCTCGGCGAAGCACTGGACCTGCTGCGCACCATCCTGCCCCCCACCGTGCCGGTCGCCTTCGCCCGTGCCATCGGCAGGCCCGATGAACGCGTTATCCTGACCGACATCGCCAGTGCCGACCCCGAACAGGTGGACATGAGCACGCTGGTGCTGATCGGCTGCCCGCTGACCCATGTCATCGACCGGGCGGATGGGGGCCAGTGGCTTTACACGTCGCGCAGGGTGGACGCGCCGTGATCATGCAGGGCGTCCAGCCATGCCATGGCGGCCGTGGCGTCGGGCACGACCGGGGCCGGGGCAAGAACGGGCCGGGCGACCATGATTACCGCCACCCCCAGCCTGCGCGCGGCGACAAGTTTGCCCGCCGTGGCCATGCCACCGGAATTCTTGGTGACGATCACGTCAATCCGTTCGGTGCGCAGCAGGGTTTCCTCCGCCGCCTCATCAAAGGGACCACGCGCCTGCAGCACCCGCGCGCCCGGCGGCAGCAGGGCGGAATCGGGCCGGTCCACGCTACGCAGCAGCCAGTCATGCCGGTCCATCGTGGCAAAGGGCAGCAGATCCTTGCGCCCGACCGTCAGCAGCACGCGCCGGGGCACCGTGCCCAGCGCACAGGCTGCGGCCTGCATGTCGGGCACGAGGGTCCAGTCATCGCCCGCACCGGGTGTCCAGCCGGGCCGCTCCACCCGCAGCAGCGGCACGCCCGCCTGCGTACAGGCCTGTACCGCATTGCCACTGATCTGCGCGGCAAAGGGATGGGTGGCGTCAATGACCGCCTCGATACCATGGGTTTCCAGCCATGCCCGCAGTCCCGCCACACCGCCGAACCCGCCGATGCGTACATCCAGCGCGGGCAGCACCGGCGCGCGCGTCGCCCCGGCAAGGGAAACGGTAGCCTGAAAGCACCCGGTCCGTGCTTCCAGCAGGCCGTAAAGCGCACGTGCCTCCGTAGTGCCGCCCAGAACCAGAACCCGCATCCCTATCCTCCTGCATGCGCGATGGGTGCCGCATGAACACGCCATGGCTGCACGTTATCGGCATTGGGGAAGACGGTGTCGAGGGGCTGTCCGCCGCCAGCCGTGCGCTGATCGCCGGTGCGGAACTGGTGGCGGGCGGCGCGCGTCATCTGGAACTGGCCGAATCCCTTATTACGGGACGCATGCTGCCGTGGCCGCATCCCTTTGCCGCGGGTGTAGCGGAACTGCTGACATGGCGCGGCAGGACGGTCTGTGTGCTGGCATCGGGCGATCCGTTCTTGTTCGGCGTCGGGGCCACGCTGCGCCGCCATGTCCCGATGGGGGAAATGGTCTGCCTGCCTGCCCCGTCCTCGGTCGCGCTGGCGTGCAACCTGCTGGGCTGGGCGGAACAGGACGTGGCCGTGCTGTCGCTATGCGGTCGCCCGATGGAAGCCTGCGCGCCCTCCCTCCAGCCCGGCGCGCGGCTGGTTGTCCTGTCCGCCGATGAACATACGCCCGCTGCCTTCGCACGGTGGCTGGACCAGCGCGGTTTTGGGGCTTCCACGCTTCATATCCTTGGCGCGCTGGGCGGGGCGGAGCAGACGCATGAGGTCCTGACGGTTGCCGCGCTGGCAGGCGACAGGGCAGCATCCATCCCCCGGCTGAACCTTATGGCGCTGGAAATCGTGGCGGAGCGGGACGCGCATGTCATTCCGCTGGCCTGCGGGCTGCCGGATGAACTGTTCGAGCATGACGGGCAGATCACGAAGCGTGAAATCCGTGCCGCCACCCTGTCCGCCCTTGCACCCCGGCGGGGGGAAATGCTGTGGGATATTGGCGGTGGATCGGGTTCGATCGGCATCGAATGGATGCTGCGCCACCCCGCCAACCGGGCCATCGCCATTGAAAAATCGGCCACGCGCGGCGCGCGCATCGCACGCAACGCGCTCAGCCTGGGCGTGCCCGCCCTGCGCGTCGTTGCAGGCGAGGCCCCGGCTGTCCTCGCACAGATGCTGGCCGACGGTGTGGACGCGCCTGACGCCATTTTCATCGGTGGCGGCACCAGCAATCCGGGCATGCTGGAGGCGGCGTGGCAGGCGCTGCGCCCCGGTGGCAGGCTGGTCGCCAATGCCGTAACGCTGGAAAGCGAGACGGCACTGGCCGCCGCCCATGCACGTTGGGGCGGCACGCTGACGCGCATGCAGGTCGAACGGCTGGAGCAGATCGGACGTTTCCACGGTTTCCGGCCCGGCATGACCGTCACGCTATATGCCGCGCAGCGTCCTGATGGCGCGCGCGCATGATCGTGGCCGGACTGGGCCTGCGCAGCGGGTGTGACATGCAGGCGATCCTTGACCTGCTCCATGCGGCGCAGGAGTGCTGCGGCAGGCAGGCGGACCTTGTGGCCGTGCCAGCCTTCCGGTACGACGAGCCCGGCCTGCGGGCCGCCGTCGCCCATCTGGGCCTGATGCTGCGCGGGGTGACACGGACGCAGTTGCTGGCCGCGCAGCCCCGCTGCATCAGCCATTCCGCCCGGGCGCTGGCGGCTACTGGCGTAGCTTCCGTTGCGGAAGGGTGCGCCCTTGCGGTGGCGGGACCGCGATCGAGACTTGTCGTGCCGCGCCTGACCGGCACCCACGCAACATGTGCCATGGCACAGGGAGAGGATGCATGACCGTACACTTCATCGGCGCCGGGCCGGGCGCTGCCGACCTGCTGACCCTGCGCGGGCGCGACCTTCTGGCGAAATGCCCGGTCTGCCTGTACGCGGGTTCGATCGTACCCGTGGAAATGCTGGAACACTGCCCGGACGATGCGCGGCTGGTGGATACCGCCCCGCTGACGCTGGACCTGATCGAGCAGGAATATATCCGCGCCCATGCGGCGGGACAGGACGTGGCGCGCCTGCATTCGGGCGACCTGTCGGTCTATAGCGCCGTGGCCGAACAGATCCGCAGGCTGGACCGCAATAACATCCCGTGGACCATGACGCCGGGCGTACCGGCGTTTGCCGCCGCCGCCTCCGTGCTGGGACGTGAACTGACCGTGCCGGAAGTCGCGCAGAGCGTGGTGCTGACGCGTGTCAGCGGCCGGGCCTCCGCCATGCCGGAACGTGAAAAACTGGCCGCCTTTGGCGCAACGGGAGCAACGCTTGCGATCCATCTGGCCATCCATGTGCTGGACCAGATCGTAGCCGACCTGATCCCGTTTTATGGCGCGGACTGTCCCGTCGCCATCGTGGCGCGGGCGACATGGCCGGACCAGTTGGTGTTACGCGGCACATTGGGCGACATAAGCGAACAGCTCGCCGAAAATCCCATCGAGCGCACGGCGCTGGTTCTGGTCGGACGCGCGCTGGGCACGCATGATTTCCGCGAAAGCGCGCTCTACAACCCCGACTATCACCGCCGCTTCCGTTCCTGAGCCAGCAGGCCGGTTACCGCGTAACGGGATGCGGGCCATGGCGGGCCACCATCTGGCCCGCGCGATCGAACAACAGCACATCCAGCATGCAGTCCGCGCCCGCCAGCACATCGCATGCAGTCTGCCACGCAGCCCGCGCCACGGCCGGGCCAAGGGGCACCCCCGCTTCGATCGCAAGGGCAAAGGCCGCCGCGACGGAATGGGAGCGCGCAATGTCCGCCACTACACCTGCCGTCGCACCCTGCGCGCGGGCAAGATCCGCCACACGTCCCATATCGGCCTGTCCCCGGCGGGAATGCAGGTCCAGAAAACCCTGCGCCAGCTTGGTCATCTTGGCCACGCCCCCCGCCACCGTAATGTGGTCCACGGGGTGGCGGCGCAGGTATTTGAGCAGCCCCCCGGCAAAATCACCCATTTCCAGCATGGCTTCGGGCGGCAGGCCATACAGCGCCTGTGTCGCCCGTTCCGACACATCGCCCGTGCAGCCCGCCACATGCCGCAGCCCGAGCGCGCGCGCCACGTCCACGCCACGATGGATGCTGTCAATCCACGCGGCGCAGGAAAATGGCACCACGATGCCCGTCGTGCCCAGGACCGACAGTCCCCCCACAATGCCCAGACGGCCATTAAGCGTATGCCGCGCCATATCCTGCCCGCCGGGGATGGAGACGGTGACCTCCACATCCGGCTCATACCCGCTCACGGCACTCAATGCCGTGCGGATCATGTGGCGCGGGACGGGATTGATGGCAGGCTCCCCCGGCGGTAGCGGCAGGCCCGGCAGGGTGACGGTGCCCACCCCCTCGCCCGCGCGAAATACCACCCCGCTGCCCGGTGGCGCATGACGGACGGTAGCGCGCACATGTGCGCCATGGGTCACGTCCGGATCGTCGCCCGCGTCCTTGACCACCTCCGCCCATGCGCTATCCCCCTCATATCCATGGGCGGCAAGGGCAAAGGCGACATGCTGGCCGCCCGGAAGCGTTATGGTTACGGGGTCTGGAAAACCGGGCCCGCACAGGCCGCCCCACGCGGCACGGGCGGCAGCGGTGGCGCAACTGCCTGTAGTCCAGCCCCGACGCAGGCTGGTATGGGAACGCTCCATCGGGATGACCTTCTTTTCCGATACGGATAACCAGGATGGCAGGCAACGGCATGGGTTCCGTCGCCACGGTCTAGCAGGAACGGACATGATGACACGAGGCCTGATGATAGCCGCCCCACGTTCGGGCGGTGGCAAGACGACCCTGACGCTGGCCCTGCTTGCCGCCCTGCGGGACCGCGGCGTGGCCGTGCGCGGGGCAAAGACGGGACCGGACTATATCGACCCTGCGTTCCATGAGGCCCTGACAGGTCATGCCAGCCTCAATCTCGATAGCTGGGCCATGCCGCCTGCCCTGCTGGACAATGTGATGGCGCGCAGCCTGTCCGGCTGCGACATGCTGGTAACGGAAGCCTCCATGGGGCTGTTTGACGGGCTGCTGGGGCCGGATGGCGCGCGGGGAGCGCCCGCGGACATCGCCGCACGCTACGGCCTGCCGGTGGTGCTGGTGCTGGACATTTCCGGTCAGGGCCAGTCGGCGGCGGCGGCGGCGCTGGGTTTTGCAACGCTGGACCCGGCGGTGCGGGTGGCGGGCGTCATCCTGAACCGTGTTGGTTCCCCCCGTCATGCCGCGATGGCGACACAGGCCATTACCGCAACCGGCATCCCCGTTCTGGGCGCGTTCGGGCGGGATGCGCAGTTACAGATGCCCGAACGGCATCTGGGACTGGTACAGGCGCGCGAACATGACGGGCTGCATCAACTGGCCGCACGTCTGGCCGCGCAGGCCCGGCGCGATCTGGACCTTGACGCCATCATCGCATGCGCAGCACCCCCGCGCATCGCCCCGATGGGAGACGCCACCGTCGCGCTATCCCCGCCGGGCCAGCGGATTGCGGTGGCGGATGATGCCGCCTTTTCCTTCCTGTATGGCCATATCGCCGTAGGCTGGCGCGCGGCGGGGGCGGAACTGCATTCCTTTTCCCCCCTGAATGACGAAGGTCCGGCGGATGACTGCGATGCCTGCTGGCTGCCCGGTGGCTATCCCGAACTGCATGCGGGCCAACTGGCGGCAGCGGAAAACTTCCGGGGTGCGCTGTCCCGTTTCGCCGCCAGCCGGCCCGTGCATGGGGAATGCGGGGGCTTCATGGTGCTGGGCCAGAGTCTGACCGATAAAACCGGCCAGACCCATCGCATGACCGGCCTGCTGGGTCATGCCACATCCTTCGCCACCCGTCGCATGAACCTTGGCTACCGTGCCGCCACCCTGCGCCATGACTGCGCCATAGGCCGGGCGGGAGATACGCTGCGCGGGCACGAATTCCACTATGCCACGGTGACTGACCCCGGCCATGACGAGGCACTGGCCGACATGCGCGATGGCTATGGTGTGGAACGCGGCGCGGGTGGTGGACGACGTGGTTATGTATCGGGCACGTTCTTTCACGTGCTGGCGGCGTGTCCATCATGAACATGGCGGCGCATGCAGGGTAAACATACCCGTAATGGTGGCAGCACAGGGATCGGGACAAAGATGATGGACACCATTACGGTTCATATTTAATAATAATTATTATTACTTACTTATATTGTCCGGATTAAACCCGCCAATGCGACTGAGCGACCTGCCACGTGGCACCGATGCCATAATCGACCACGTGGACGATCATGCCGAAACCGACCCCGTCGCGCGGCGCCTGCGGGAACTGGGATTCGTGCCGGGTGAACCGGTGCGTGTGGTCGCAACCGCCCCGCTGGGGGGCGATCCGCTGGCGGTGCGCATCGGGTTTACCCGCTTCGCCCTGCGTCGCACGGAAGCGGACCGCGTGATTATCCACCCGGTGAAAGAACTGGCATGACCACCCTGAACATCGCGCTGGTCGGCAATCCGAACTGTGGCAAGACCGCCCTGTTCAACCTGCTGACCGGCAGCCGGCAGAAAGTGGCGAACTATGCCGGCGCGACGGTCGAACGCAAGGAAGGCTGGTTTACCACACCCGGGGGCCGCCGTATCCGGCTGCTGGACCTGCCTGGCGCGTACAGCCTGAACGCCACCAGCCCCGATGAAGCGGTAACGCGCGATGTCTGTGCTGGGACCTATCGCGGGGAAGCGGCACCTGACCTGCTGGTCTGCGTGGCGGACGCCACCAACCTGCGGCTGCACCTGCGTTTCGTGCTGGAAATGCGGGCCATGGGCCGTCCCCTTGTGCTGGCGCTGAACATGATCGACGCCGCCAGACTCAACGGCATGGAAATCGACCTGCCGCGCCTGCAGGCGGAACTGGGCATGGTGGTGATCCCCACGATCGGCGTCCGGCGCGACGGCGCGCGCGAACTGCTGGCGGAACTGGACGGGACGCCACCCCCCGTACCCGCCCCACTGCCCGAAGGCACGGACCTGCACGCGCTGGTGCGCCAGATCCTGTCGGACTGCGTGACGCAGTCTTCCCCCCTGTCCGACCGGATCGAGGAACGGCTTGACCGCTGGGTGCTGCATCCGGTGTGGGGGCCGGTCATCCTGATCGTGCTGCTGTTCTTCATGTTTCAGGCGGTATTTGCCTGGGCACAGCCCCTTATGGATGCAATCGATGCGGGCATGGGGATGCTGGGGCAGAAGATCGGCACGCTCATGCCCGATGGCGTCCTGCGCAGCCTGATCGTGGATGGCGTGATCGCGGGCGCGGGCAGCGTGGTGACGTTCCTGCCACAGATCCTGATCCTGTTCGCATGGATACTGGTGCTGGAGGAATCGGGGTACCTGCCCCGCGCGGCCTTCCTGCTCGACCGGCTCATGTCCTTTGCCGGGCTGAGCGGGCGATCCTTCATTCCGCTGCTGTCCAGCTTCGCCTGCGCGGTGCCGGGCATCATGTCCACGCGCACGATCCAGAACCCGCGCGACCGGCTGGTCACGATCCTGATCGCCCCGCTCATGACGTGTTCGGCGCGCCTGCCGGTCTATACGCTGCTGATCGGGGCCTTCATACCGCATCGTAACATCGCCCATTTCCTGAACCTTCAGGGGCTGGTCCTGTTCGGCCTGTACGCAGTGGCCATTGCTTCCGCCCTGGTGGTCGCGCGCGTACTGCGCTGGCGCAATGCCGACCGGCAGGAAGCCACGCTGCTTATGGAACTGCCCGCCTACCGGGTACCCAACCCCCGCGATCTGGCGCTGGGGCTGTGGGAACGGGCGCGCATATTCCTTTTGCGCGTGGGCACGACCATTGTCTCGCTTACCGTCATGCTGTGGGGGCTTTCCAGCTTTCCCGCCCCACCCGCAGGCGCGCAGGGTCCGGCAATCGACTGGAGCTTCGCGGGCAGGATCGGCCATCTTATGCTGCCGGTTTTCGCCCCGCTGGGTTTCAACTGGCAGATCTGCGTCGCGCTGATCCCCGGTCTCGCCGCGCGTGAGGTGGCGGTAGGCGCGCTGGCCACCGTCTATTCCCTTGGCTCGGGCACCGATACGGATCAGGCGGCACTTCAGCTTGGCCAGATGCTGCCCACGCACTGGGGCGTGCCAACCGCCCTGTCCCTGCTGGCATGGTATGTCTACGCACCGCAATGTGTCGCGACACTGGCCGTCATCCGGCGCGAAACCGCATCGTGGCGGGTGGTCGCCATCGCCGCGGGTTACCTGTTCGCCCTTGCCTACGCCGCATCGTTCCTGACGTATCACATCGCCCGGATGTTCTGATGGGGCCCCACCACATCATCCAGACAGTGCTGGCCTGCGCGATGGTGCTGGCCTGCGGGCTGTACTGGGCCGGGCGACTGTTTCCTGCCGCCAGCCGCAGGGGATGGAGCAGCATGACAGCCATCCTGCGCGGGGTGCATGCACCGGTGGCCATGATCCATTATGCCGACCGCCGCAGCCAGCCCCGCAACCGGACAGGATGTGGCGGCTGTTCGGGTTGTGCGGACAGAAACTGCACGCCCGGCGCCGGACCTGACAGGTAATCCGGTTCACTGCTGATCCAACTGACAGCTACAGTGCCATTGCGAGCAGGATATGGCGATAAATTATACAAGTATAGAATAAGTATTATCTAAACTGGTATGTGATGTCTGTGCCATCCACATGTGATACCCATGCACCATTGCCGCCAATCCTGTATACTGGCCATATTGAGAATATGGGACGGGACCATACCC
Source organism: Komagataeibacter sp. SM21 (assembly GCF_041402665.1). Lineage (NCBI taxonomy): Bacteria > Pseudomonadati > Pseudomonadota > Alphaproteobacteria > Acetobacterales > Acetobacteraceae > Komagataeibacter > Komagataeibacter sp. SM21. Next base: position 262,435 of record NZ_JBGLOV010000003.1, on the reverse strand, counting down.
GTCCTGACCATTTGAGACTGCGCGACCCCGTGCGTTGGCGCGTGATGGCGGATCGCCCTTACCCCTTGTGCGAGGTAGATCAATGCCAAAGCCTAAACTGAGTGCCGAAGTCCTGATTTTGGCACTGGAGCAGGCCGCTGATGCAACCATTATCATTGATGACGCAGGCCGGGTGATCCTGTTCAACAGGGCTGCGGAAAAACTGTGGGGCCTCGACAGGCAGGACGTGCTGGGCCAGTCGATGGACACGCTGCTGCCGCAACCGCATCGCAGCCGCTATGAAGCTTTCATCAATCGCAGCAGTGACAGCACGGTAGCCGAGGGCGACGCCACACATGAAGTGGCCTTTACCCGCAGCGACGGGATGAACATCTGCGGTGAACTTTCCCTGTCGCGCGTCAATGCGGATACGGGGCGCTGTTTTTACACGGGGGTGATGAAGAATGTCACCAGCGCGTGCCAGCAGCACAAGATCCTGATTTTACAGAATGACGTGTTACGCGCCCTGGCCAGCAACACGCTCATGCAGGATGTGGCCGACCTCATGTGCCGCCGGGTGGAAAGTTTTGTGCCCGACGCGGTGGCGGCCTTCCTGCTGATCGAGCCGGACGGGTCATTGCTCGTGCTGGCCAGCCCCACCCTGCCCAACCGTTACCGGAGCGCACTGGAAAGCCTGCCGGTTTCCGGCCCGGAAATGGAAAAGCTGCGCGCGGACGCCCGCCATGCCACGCATATGGTATGGGACAGCTACCGCTCCCTTGGCATTTCACTGGGGCTTCAGCAGTGTTTCAGCATGCCCGTGCATTGTGGCGAAGGGCAGGTAAAAGGCATTTTTGCCCTTTATACCCGCGTGGAACAGGGCGCCAATACATGGGCGCAGCGCGTGGTCGATGCCTGCGTGCCGTTCTGCGCGCTGGCCTTTGAAAAGAACGCGGCGCAGGAACATATTTCCCACCTCGCCAATTTTGACCCGCTGACCGGCCTGCTCAACCGCACCGCCGTACACCGTGAAATCGAGAAACTGATCGCCAGGCAGGAAGGCAACCGGCAGCTTGCGGTCTTCATGCTTGATATCGACCGCTTCCGCGACATCAACGATGCGCTGGGCCATATCTACGCCGACCAGTTCCTGGTGGAAATCGCCCAGCGCCTGCGCTCGATCGTAAAAGACGGCGACATCATCAGCCGTTCGAACGGCAACGAATTCGTGGTGATCGCACCCGACTGCACGAACGAGGACGCCACCGATTTCGCCCGTCTGCTGCTGGACACCATCGCGCGGCCGATGCGGGTTGGCCAGAATACCCTGACCATTTCATGCAGTATCGGCATCAGCATCTTCCCCACCAACGGGCCGGACAGTGAATCGCTGCTCAGCACCGCCAATGCCGCCATGCGGCGGGCCCGCACGGACCGGCGCGGGGCATTCCGCTTCGCCAGCCCGGCAAAAAGCCAGCTTGCGCAGGACCGGCTTGTCCTTGGTTCGGCGCTACGGGACTCGCTGGCCGAAGGCATGCTGAAGCTGCATTACCAGCCACAGGTCCGCATCCATACGCTGGAACTGACGGGGGTGGAGGCACTGGCGCGATGGCATCATCCGCGCCTTGGCAACATCTTTCCCTCCCGCTTCATCGCGGTGGCGGAGGAAACCGGCCAGATCGAGGCCATCGGCCAGTGGGCGCTGCTTGAAGCATGCCGCCAGATCGTGAAATGGGACCGCGACGGCATCCATGTGCCCACGGTGGCCGTGAACCTGTCCGCCGTGCATTTCCGCAACCAGACGCTGCCCGCCTATATCGACGCGCTGCTGAAGGACCACGGCCTCAGCCCCCCGCGGCTGACGGTGGAAATTACCGAAAGTGTGACGATGGACAGCAGCCACGAGACCGAAAGCGTGCTGCATGCCGTGCGCGCGCTGGGCTGCGGGCTGTCGATGGATGATTTCGGCACGGGATATTCGTCGCTGTCGCGCCTGACACGGCTGCCGCTTACCGAAATCAAGATGGACCGCAGCTTCATCCATAATTTTGAACATGATACCAACGTGCAGGCCGTGACCATGGCGGTCATCGGCATCGGGCGGCGGCTGGGCATGACCGTGGTTGGCGAAGGGGTCGAGACGGCGGAACAGCGCGCGCTGCTGGAAGAACTGGACTGTGACGTGATGCAGGGTTACCTGTTTGCACGTCCGCAGGCCCCGGGGGAACTGGCGCAGTGGGTACGCCAGCACAGGACAGTGGGGGATGCGGTAACAACATTGCAGACCGCCAGAGATGTTCCACCAAGCGGGAAGCCGTCCTAAATCAATTTACGCCACACCCCCGGTTCAGCCCGTATTCGAGGTACCAGCATGGCCGCACAACATGATAACAGGCTTCGCGCCCTTACGCATGACGATGCCGACTTCTGGGCTGATGTTGTCGATAATGTCCTGATTGTAGCCGTAACGGACCGAAACGGGACGATTACGTACGTAAACGACAAATTTTGCGAAATCAGCCAGTATTCCCGCGAGGAACTTCTGGGCCGGACCCACAGCATGCTGAATTCCGGCCAGCATGACCGGGCATTCTTCCGCAGCATGTACAGAACGCTTTTTACCGGTCGTACATGGCATGGCAACCTGTGTAACCGTGCCAAGGATGGCAGTCATTACTGGGTCGCAACCACCATCATTCCCCACCGTAACAACGATGGGAAAATCAACGGTTTCGTCGCCGCGCGCTTTGAAATTACCGAGCTTATGAACGCCAAGATGCGGCTGAGAAAGCAGGCGGCGACCGATATACTGACCGGCCTGCTCAATCGCGGGGGCTTCAATACCCACCTTATCGCCGCACTGGAAGCCAGCAAGCGCCGCAATGCCGAACCCAGGGTTCTGGTCATGTTCGACCTTGACGGATTCAAACCCGTCAATGACATCCACGGGCACCATGCGGGGGATGAAGTTCTCAGGACCATTGCCACGCGCCTGATCGAACTGGTGGGTGGCGAAGATCCCGTCAGCCGTCTGGGCGGGGATGAATTCGCCCTGATCCTGCATAAAAGCCTGAAAACGTCCCCGCTTGAGACGATACTGAAGAAACTGCAGAACCTGCTGGAAGAACCCATCATGCTGGACAGCGCGACAGTGCGCATTTCCGGCAGTATCGGCACCACCCGCATCACCGGCGACGAAACGCTGGAAGGGTTGCAGAAAAACGCCGATGTCGCGGTTTATGCCGCCAAGCAGGCAGGCGGGAAACAGGTGCGCATGTTCACACCGGGCCTGCACAAGAGCACGATAAAGCGCGCAAAGCTTCTGGCCGAAGCCCGGCTGGGCGTACAGGAAAACCAGTTCGAGGTTTACTACCAGCCCATCGTGAACACGCGCACGGGCCGTATCGAACAGGCGGAAGCCCTGATGCGCTGGCATCACCCGGTGCGTGGGCTGCTGTCCGCGGGTGTGTTCGCGGATGTCTTTACGGATTCAGCACTGGCGCAGATCATGGAAGCGCATCTGGTCCAGTCCTTTCACGACGATATCCGCAAATGGCACGCAGCGGGTCTGTCCAGTCTGCGACTGGCGGTCAACCTGTCCCATCTGGACCTGCTGAACCTTGAACAGCAGACCAACCTGTTCAGCGAAATCCAGCGGCATAGCCTTGATCCGCGCAGTTTCATTCTGGAAGTGACCGAGCAGATGCTGCAGGGCCGCCGCGCGGAAAAAAGTGCCCTGCGCCTGCGGGAACTGGCACAGGAAGGATTCGGGCTGGCCGTGGACAATTTCGGTTATGGCACGGTGCGCCTGTCCACGCTGGGAGAACTGCCGTGGCAGTCACTCAAGATCGACCGCTGCGTCGTGCGCAACATGGCAACCGATGAGAAAGCCCGCAGCCTGCTCGCCTCCCTCATCAATATCGGTCATGGCTATGGCCTGACCGTAACGGTGGAAGGGGTGGAAACGCACGAGGAGTTCGATGCCGTGCGTGATCTGGGCGTGGATTACGTGCAGGGCTTCTACATCGCGCCGGCTGTCTCCGCCGCGGAACTGATCCACCTTACGCACCAGAAGGTATGGAGCCCGCTGCCCGCCTGATCTCACACCCGGCAGAAGGATACGAAAAACCCACACGACAGGGATACTGCCGTGTGGGTTTTTTCATTCCGGCGTGTCAGATGTGGATGGCGCGCTTGTCCACATCAAGTGCGGCTTCCTTCACCGCTTCGCTCAGCGTGGGATGGGCATGGCAGGTGCGGGCGATGTCTTCGGACGATGCCCCGAACTCGATCGCCATGGTGCATTCGGCAATCAGTTCGCCCGCCATCGGGCCAATGATGTGAACGCCCAGCACCTGATCGGTGGAGGCATCCGCCAGAACCTTGACGAACCCGTCGGTCATGCCGATGGCGCGCGCGCGACCGTTGGCGGTGAAGGGGAATTTGCCAACCTTGTAGCTGACACCTTCTTCCTTCAGGTTTTCTTCGGTCTTGCCGACTGTCGCGACCTCCGGCCATGTATAGACCACGGCGGGGATCGCGCCGTAATTCACATGACCCGCCTGCCCTGCCAGAAGTTCGGCTACGGCAACGCCTTCTTCCTCGGCCTTGTGGGCCAGCATCGGGCCTGCGATCACATCGCCAATGGCGTAGATGCCCGGCACGCTGGTCGCGTAATGCGCATCGGTCACGATGCGGCCGCGCTTGTCCAGTTCAATGCCCGCTTCTTCCAGCCCGAAGCCCTTGCTCGCCGCCGTACGGCCAATGGCCAGCAGCACCACATCGGCTTCCAGCGTCTCCGCAGCACCGCCTTTGGCGGGTTCCACGGTCAGGGTGACACCCTTGGCGTTCTTTTCCGCCCGGGTCACCTTGTGGCCCAGCTTCATCTTCAGGCCCTGCTTGGTCAGGATGCGCTGGAAGGTCTTGGCGACCTCGTTATCCGTGCCCGGAACCAGACGGTCGAGATATTCGATCACCGTCACATCCGCGCCCAGCCGGTGCCATACGCTACCCAGTTCCAGCCCGATCACGCCACCGCCGATCACGACCAGCTTCCTGGGCACGGCAGACAGCTCCAGCGCGCCGGTGGAGGTGACGATCTGCTTCTCGTCCACTTCAACGCCCGGCAGGCCCGCGCTATCACTGCCACTGGCAATGACGATGTGCTTTGCCGTGACCGGCTTGCCATCGACCGTGATGCGGCCCGTGCCTTCGACCTTGCCGGTGCCCTTGAGCCAGGTGACCTTGTTCTTCTTGAACAGGAACTCCACGCCCTTCACGTTGGCTTCGACAACGGACTGCTTGCGCGCCATCATCTTCGCCAGGTCCAGCTTCACGCTGTCGATGATGATGCCCATATCGGCATATTCATCCTTGGCGGCATGAAAGTTTTCGGACTGCTGCAACAGCGCCTTGGACGGGATACAGCCCACATTGAGGCAGGTGCCGCCAAGGGTCGCGCGCTTTTCCACGCACGCCACCTTGAAACCAAGCTGGGCGGCGCGAATGGCGCAGACATAACCACCCGGTCCCGCACCGATCACGATCACATCGTAATCCGTCTCGGCCGGGGCTTCAGCGGCAGCCTTGGGTGCGGGTGCGGCGGCAGGGGCAGCGGCGGCCGGTGCGGGCTTTGCCGGGCTGGTGGCAGCCGGGGCAGCCTTCTGGCCACCCGCGCCGGGGGTAAGCGTGGTCAGAACGGTGCCGACCTCAACTTCATCGCCTTCCTTTACGGCATGCGCGCCCAGCACGCCCGCCTGCGGCGCGGGCACTTCCACGCTGACCTTGTCGGTTTCCAGTTCGGCTATCGGGTCATCCGCGTTTACGGCATCCCCCGGCTGTTTCAGCCATTTGCTGACCGTAGCCGTGGTCACACTTTCGCCCAGCGTGGGCACCTTGATGTCGATTGTCATGTCTCTTCAGTCCTGCTTGCGATACAGCGGTTGCGCGTACGGGCCGCGCCTGCACGCGGCCCCGGCAGGCGTCAGACCTGCAGCAGCAGACGGCGCGGATCTTCCACGTTCTGCTTGACCCGCACAAGGAAGCTGACCGCTTCCTTGCCATCCACGATACGGTGGTCATAGGTCAGCGCGATATACATCATGGGACGGATCACGACCTGACCGTTCACCGCGACCGGACGGTCCTGAATGGCATGCATGCCCAGAATGGCCGACTGCGGAGCATTGATGATGGGCGTGGACATGAGCGAACCATAGATGCCGCCATTGGTGATGGAGAACGTGCCACCCGACAGTTCATCAATCTTCAGCGTGCCTTCGCGCGCCTTCTTGCCAAAGCCCGCGATCGCCCCTTCGATCTGGGCGAAGTTCATCTTGTCCGCATCGCGGATCACCGGCACGACCAGACCGTTCGGACCGCCCACGGCAATGCCGAGATTGACGAATTCGCGGTAGATCACGTCATCGCCGTCGATTTCGGCATTGATGGCGGGGAATTCCTGCAACGCCGCGATGACCGCGCGACTGAAGATGGACATGAAGCCCAGCTTCACGCCGTTATGCTTCTTGATGAACAGGTCCTTGTATTCCGTGCGCATCTGCATCACGGCCGACATGTCCACCTCGTTGAAGGTGGTCAGCAGGGCGGCGGTGTTCTGCGCATCCTTCAGGCGACGCGCGATGGTGCGGCGCAGGCGGGTCATCTTCACGCGTTCTTCACGCGGATCATCCTGACGGGGCGGGCGGGGCGCCGCCGCGGGCTGGGCCACGCGCGGCTGGGACAGGAATGTCTGCACGTCACCCTTGGTGATCCGGCCATCCTTGCCCGTGCCGGTGCCAACCTGCGCGGCCGATACGCCCTGTTCCGCCATGATCTTGCGCGCGGCGGGGAACGCCACCGCAGCCGCACCCTGCGCCACCACATCGGACGGCGGGGTGGCGGGACGGGCAACCGGGCCGCTGGCCACGGGCTGGGCCTGCACGCCAGCGGGCGCGGTCACCGGGGCGGGTGCCGCAGGCTTGGGGGCGGCGCCGCTGCCGGCTTCGACCGTGGACAGCACGGTGCCGACTTCCACTTCAGAACCTTCGGGCACCAGAAGCGGGCCAAGCACGCCTGCCTGCGGGGCGGGGACTTCCACGCTGACCTTGTCGGTTTCCAGTTCGGCCACCGGGTCATCCGCGTTCACGGCATCGCCCGGCTGTTTCAGCCATTTTGCAACGGTTGCGGTGGTAACACTTTCACCCAGAGTCGGTACCTTGATCTCGGCAGACATTTTTTATTTCCCAATCCCTTGCCCGTCCGGCGCGTCAGCGCGACACCGGTCGGGCCTTATCATTATTTATGGGGGCGACCAGCCTGCCGCCCCCGATTACGCGTATTCCAACCCGTTCCGTCAGGCCCCGACACCCAGCGCCTTGTTCACCAGCGCGGTCTGTTCGGCAATATGGACCTTGGCCAGACCGGTCGCGGGGCTGGCGGCAGCGATGCGCCCGACATATTCCGGGCGGGTACTCTTGTGGCCAACGGAAGCCAGCACGCCTTCGATCAGGCGATCGACAAAGTTCCAGCCACCCATGTTTTCGGGTTCTTCCTGGCACCAGATGACCTTGGCCTGCGGGTAACGGGCCAGTTCCTCGGCCAGCATCTTGTCCGGGAAGGGATAGAACTGCTCAAGGCGCAGGATGGCGACATTGTCCAGCTTGCGCTCGCGCCGTTCGGCCAGCAGGTCATAATAGACCTTGCCCGAGCAGATCACCACGCGTTCGACTTTCCCCGGATCGACGATCGGGTCGATTTCACCAATCACCGGCAGGAAGCGGGTGCCCGGCCCGAAATCCTTCACTTCCGACACCGCCAGCTTGTGACGCAGCAGGGATTTCGGCGTCATGATGATGAGCGGCTTGCGGTAATCAAGGAAAAGCTGGCGACGCAGCGCATGGAAGTAGTTCGCCGGCGTGGTCAGGTTGCACACGCGCATGTTGTTTTCGGCGCAGAGCTGGAGATAGCGTTCCAGACGGGCGGAAGAATGTTCCGGCCCCTGCCCCTCATACCCGTGTGGCAGCAGCATCACGAGACCGGACATACGCAGCCACTTGGTCTCACCCGATGCGATGAACTGATCGATGATGACCTGCGCGCCGTTGGCGAAGTCACCGAACTGCGCTTCCCACAGCACCAGCGCGTTGGGGTCCGCCAGCGAGTAGCCGTATTCAAAGCCCAGCACGCCGAATTCTGACAGGAGCGAGTTGTAGATCTCGATCGCCGCCTGTTCGGGAGCGATATTGTTCAGCGGGATATAGGTGTTCTGGTTCACCTGATCGATCAGCACCGCATGACGCTGGCTGAACGTCCCACGCTGGCAGTCCTCACCCGACAGACGGACCTTGTGCTTGTCCAGCAGCAGCGTGCCGAAACCAAGGGCTTCACCCGTGGCCCAGTCGATCCCCTCGCCACTTTCAAACATCGCGGCCTTGGCCTTGAGCTGGCGGGCGATCTTGGAATTGACGTTGAAATCGTCAGGCACACGCGCAAGCGCCGTGCCCACTTCCTTGAGCCGTTCGATGGAAACGCCGGTTTCCGGCGCGGGGCGGGTCGTATCCACCGGCGGCGGCTTGAGGCCCTTCCACGCGCCTTCCAGCCAGTCGGCCTTGTTGGGCTTGTAGCCCTGCGCCGCCTGATAGGCCTGTTCCAGCCTGTTGTGGAAGCCGTCCCATTCACTGGTGACCTGATCTTCGGTCACGACGCCTTCGCGCACCAGACGGTCGGAATACAGCTTGCGCACCGTCGGGCGGGCCGCGATCGCCTTGTACATGATCGGCTGGGTGAAGGACGGCTCATCGGACTCGTTATGTCCGTGGCGACGGTAGCCCACGATGTCCAGCACCACATCCGCCGCGAATTTCTGGCGGAACTCGGCAGCCAGACGCGAACAGTAGATCACCGCTTCCGGCTCGTCGCCATTCACATGCAGGATCGGGGCCTGCACCGCCTTGGCCACGTCCGTGCAGTACAGCCCGGAAAAGGAATGGACGGATACGGTGGTGAAGCCGATCTGGTTATTGACGACCACATGGATCGTGCCGCCCGTGCGGTAACCGATGAGCTGCGACATCGCCAGCGTTTCATACACGATGCCCTGACCGGCAAAGGCCGCGTCACCATGCAGCAGGACGCCCATATGGCGGCCCCGCTGGGTGGGATCGTCGTCATCCTGCGTCGCGCGGACCTTGCCGATCACGACCGGATCAACCGCTTCCAGATGCGAGGGGTTGGGCTGGAGCGAGATATGGACCGGCGTGCCGCCGATCTCCACATCGGTGGAGGTGCCCAGATGGTATTTCACATCGCCCGAACCCTGCACGTCGTCCGGCTTGAAGGACGCGCCCGCGAATTCGCTGAAGATCGCGGTGTAGGGCTTGCGCACGATGTTGACGAGCGTGTTCAGACGCCCGCGATGCGGCATGCCGATCGCCACCGAGCGCACACCACCCAGCGCCGCCTGATCGATGATCGCATGCAGGGCCGGGATGGTGACATCCTCGCCCTCAAGGCCGAAGCGCTTGGTGCCGACATAGCGCTTCTGACAGAAGGATTCGAAGCCTTCCGCCTCGGTCAGCTGCTGCAGGATGACCTTCTTCTGCTCGGGGCTTGCACCCTTGCGCCAGTTGTCGCCTTCCAGCCGCGCCTGCACCCACATGCGCTGCTCGGGGTCCTGAATATGCATGAATTCAGCACCGATCGGCCCGCAATAAACCGAACGCAGCGCATCGAGCACCTGGTTGATCGTGCCGGTATCGGACCCGATCAGGCGGGCGACCACGCGACCCAGATAGATCGGACGGTCCAGATCCTTCGGGCCGAAACCGTAGGTGGCCGGGTCCAGATCCGCATGCGGCTTGGGCACCTGCAGGCCCAGCGGGTCCAGCCGGGCCTCAAGATGGCCACGAACGCGGAACGCCCGGATAAGCTGGGTCGCCCGCAGGCTGTCATCCGCTGCCGCGCGCAGGCTTTCGGCCGTGACGCCAGCCGCCTTGCCGTTGGGCAGGGGAGCGGGTTCGTCGCCCGTGATCATGGGCGGGCGCGGCGCCCATGATGCGCCTTCCGCATCCTGAACGATTTCCGCGTCCTGTTCATGCATCTCCGCGAACAGGGAGGCAAAGGAAGGATCGACGCTGTTGGGATCGGCCGCCCAGCGTGCATACAATTCAGCCAGATAGGCCGTATTGGCACCGCTGAATGCGGTCGAAAGAATATCTACGCCCGCCATATTGAAGACATCTCCTCGCTGGCGGCCTTTGTGGCCGCGCTATTTTCAGGTCCGGCGCTTGGTGTGTCACCGGCCCGATTTGTATCGCTACCCTAGCCGCACCCTTGCCCGGATGCCGCCATCAATCATCAGGATCAGGTCTGCTTGCCGCGCATACTGACATTTTCGTGCCCGCCCCTGCTTCCGGGGACTGAGGGGCAGGAAAACATCCCGTTTCACGGCCGCGTTCCTGCTGATGCGATCTGGTCCATACCCAAGCAAAGACGGTGCCGCTTGCCTACCGCCCCATCAGTCACACCACCGCCATAACCGTCACGATGGCGTGACCCTGCGGCCATTCCGCTCCTTATGCGTTGAGATGCGGCAGCAGCATGTACGCCGCACTCTGCATCTCCTCCAGACGGGAGGCGGTGCGCTCGAACGCGGTCGCCCCCTGCCCTTTCGCATACAGGGCGTCCGGCCCCACCGCAGCGGAGGCGAACAGCTTGACGTTCTGTTCGTACAATGTGTCGATCAGCACGATAAAACGCCGCGCTTCGTCAAAATTGTCCGGCCCCATGCAGGGCACGTCATCCAGCACAAGGTTTGGAAAGCGCGTGGCCAGCGCCAGATAGTCACCCGCCCCCAGCGGCCTGCCGCACAGATCGGCAAAGCTGAAGCGTGCGACGGGGCCTGCCGCCTGTTCCACCTTCAGGCTGCGGCCCATGACATCCAGCGTGACCGCCCGCACCGGCGCGCCATCGGCCAGCCGTGTAAAGATCGAGTCGAGCGCGCAGCGCGCGGCATGATCCGCAGGCGTGATCCATGTCTGCATGCCCGGCGCGTTGCCACGGCGGTAATCGCGCGGGGAATCGAGGATGACGGTATCGACCTCCTTCAGCATCACGGCGATGAAGGGACGGAAGGCATCCGCGCCGGGACGGTCCTGAAACAGGTCCTCGGGCCGGGTGTTGGACGTGGCGACCACCACCACCCCATCGGCGAACAGGTAGTCGAACAGGCGGCCGAGGATCATCGCATCGGCAATGTCATTGACCTGGAATTCATCGAAACAGAGCAGCCACGCTTCCTGCGTGATCTGGCGCGCCAGGGGGGGAATGGGGTCGGTCAGGTCGGGATCGGCCGCCTTCATGTCATGCAGGCGCTGGTGCACGTCCTGCATGAAACGGTGAAAATGCACCCGGCGCTTGTGTTCCACCGGGGCCAGACTGAAGAACAGGTCCATGAGCATGGTCTTCCCACGCCCTACCTGTCCCACCATGTACACGCCGCGCGGGCGGTCCGGGGTCTGGGCGGCGCGGCCCGACAGGCCAAGGCGCGCCTTGAGCCCCCCGAGCCAGCCGCCGGACGACGGCGTGGAGGACGGAATGACCGGATGGTAGTCGCGCAGTTCCCGCCACAGGCGGTCAAGCCTGCGGGCAGCCTTTTCCTGCTCGGGGTCGCGATCAAGACAGCCTGAAGCCACGCGGGCCTCATAGGCGGCGAAGGGGCCTGTGCCTGCGGGCAGCGCCGCAGCGGACGGGCGGGCGGGGGCGATGTCTGTGTCCATGATATTCCGCCGATAGTCCGTAAAAATACGGCCTTCAAGGGCACAATCTCGCCAAACTGTGTCATGACAGGCGTTCTCTCCATCTGGTGAACTGAAACCCGGCCAAATGGAGAACTTGTGATGACCGACTGGAACGCCTACCGCGCCCATCTGGGCCAGTCCGTAACGGCATTCGCCACCCTTGCTCCCGACACGATGAAGGGAATCCAGACACTGGACCACGCCGCCGCACGCACCGGCAGGCTGGATGCCAAGACGCGCGAACTGATCGCGCTGGCCGTGGCGGTGACCACACGGTGCGACGGCTGCATATCCGTCCATTCCGAAGCCGCGGTGAAAGCGGGTGCAACGAAGGAGGAAATAGCCGAAGCCCTGGGCGTCGCCATCGCGCTGAACGCGGGTGCGGCGCTGGTCTATTCCAGCCGCGTGCTGGATGCGGTGGATACCGTGAAGACGTAAGCCCGCCGGGGTCGCTGCTTGCGACGGGAGGAAACCGGGCCTAATCTTGGCCCGGTTCACCCAGACAACATGCAGGATGGCATGATCCAACCCGTTATTCCCGACTATGCCGCGCTGGAGGCCGCAACGGTCTCGACCGAACCGTTCGCGCATGCGGTGGTGCCGGACTTCATCCGGGCCGACGACCTGCGCGCCCTTGCGGCAAGCCTGCCCGTCATCCGCTCCGGCGGGTCCTTCCCGCCGCAGGCGCTGGGCCTTACGCCCCTTATGGCACAACTGGTCGATGAACTGCAGCAGCCCCGCCTGCGCGGCATCATCGCCACGAAATTCGGGCTGGATCTGGATGACGCGCCCACCATGCTGACCCTGCGCGGGCGCACGCGCGCAAAGGATGGCCGCATCCACCGCGACTCCGCATGCAAGCGGGTGACGGTCCTGCTCTATCTCAACGCCGCCGATAACGCGGCATGGTCACGGCACGAAGGATGCCTGCGGCTGCTGCGCAACGGGCATGATCTGGAGGATTTCGCCGCCGAGATCGCCCCAGTCAACGGCACGCTGGTCATCTTTCCCAACGGGCCGGACACATGGCACGGCCACCGTCAGTATGTGGGTCCGCGCCATACCATCCAGCTTAATTACATGGCCAATGACGCCAGCGCGCGCAACGAATTGCGCCGCCATCGGTTATCTGCCCTGACAAAGCGTCTGCCATGGGTTGCCTGAGATGTGTCCCCCGAACCGGGACCATGGCAATTTCCGGCCATTGTTTCGACACGAGTGGGGGTCATAAAACCGCAGTCTTCCGACTTCATGATATGTCGAGGTTTTCCAAGTCCATGTATCTGCGTAAATTTGCTACATCCCTGCTGTCCGGCAGCCTTGCACTGGGAATCCTGATATCGGCCGTACCGGCTGCGCAGGCCCAGCCGTGGCGCGGGCCGGGTGGACCAGGGGGACCAGGCTGGCACCGTGGTCCGCCGCCGGGGCGCGGCTGGCATGGTGGTGGCCGTGGAGGGGGTGCGGGACTGGCCGTAGGTAGCGGCATTGCCGGACTGGCGGTCGGCGCCATGCTTGGCAGCGCCCTTGCGGAACGGAACGCCGCCCCGCCGCCACCGGCCTATTATCCCGCCCAGCCGCCGTCACCGCCCCCTCCGGCCTATTATCCGTACGGCGGTGGTTACTGAGCGCATAGCGCCTGACACATCCCACGCATCTGACAAGCACCATTGCGAAGGAAAAGAGACAACATGATGTTCCGCCGCTTACTGCCCGCCGCCGCGTTCGTGCTGCTTCCGGGCATGGCCATGGCCGCCGACCAGCAGCCCGCCGCCGCACCCGCCGCGCAGTCGGCCACCCAGCGCAGCCCCACCGCATCGCTGGCCCATACGCCCCATGCGCCGGCACCCGAACAGGTGGAAGCCCATATCAAGGCGCTGCACGACCAGTTGGCCATCACCAAGAAGCAGGAAGCCCTGTGGACACCCTTCGCGCAGGACATGCGCGATAATGCGCAGCGCCTGCACGACTCCATCGAAAACCGGCGCGAGAAGCTGCCGGGCATGAATGCGCTGGAGAACATGCAGTCCTATGCCGAACTGACGGTCGAGCGCGCGCAGGATATGCAGACGCTGAATTCCGCCTTCGCGCCGCTGTATGAAAGCTTCTCCAAAAAGCAGCGCAAGCATGCCGATGCCCTGTTCCAGCAGGGTGACAGCGAACACGCTGAAAAGGGGCAGGCCCCTGAAGCCGCCGAACAGGCGACATCCACCACCTCCACCCCGGCTACGGGTGGCGCTGCCGCCCAGTAACGCAGCGGCACCTGCCAGACGCGAAGAAAAAACCCGCACCGGGCAATCCGGTGCGGGTTTTTGTTTGCGTATTGCCATGCGGGGAGGAGCGGCTGCCTGCCCCCTGACTGTCAGCGGGCCTTCAGGCCCCGTTGAGCGGGTACCAGGTCCGCCCGTCACGCCGGAGCAGTTCTTCTGCCCCCTTCGGCCCCGATGAACCGGCTTCGTAGATTTCCGGCCCGGTTTCATCCTTCGCCCATGCCTGAAGCACCGGATCAACCGCCTTCCATGCCGCTTCGATGTTATCAGCGCGCTGGAACAGGGTCTGATCCCCCATCAGGCAGTCATAGAGCAGGGTTTCGTAGCCGACATTGGGGGATCTGGTGAACACATCCTCGTAGCGGAAACGGGCCTGCACGTCGGTCAGGTCCATTTCCGGCCCCGGCTTCTTGGCACCCAGTTCCACCGTCAGCCCCTGGGCGGGCTGGATGTTGAGGATGATGCGGTTGGGCGGCAGGTCTTCCGTTTCGGTCCCGCTGAACATGAGCATCGGCGGCTTGCGGAACTGGACGACAACCTCCGTACGCCGTCCCCCCAGCCCCTTGCCGGTACGCAGGTAGAACGGCACGCCAGCCCAGCGCCAGTTATCCACATGCAGTTTCAGCGCCACATAGGTTTCCGTATTGCTATGGGGGGAAACACCCGGACTTTCACGGTAACCGACCATCGGCCTGCCATCGACGGTACCGGCCGCGTACTGCCCCCGCACCGCATCGGACGGGCTGATGGGGGTTACGGCCTCGAAAAGCTGTTCCTTGGCGTTGCGCACGCTTTCGGCGCAGAACGTGTTGGGCGGTTCCATCGCCACCATTGCGAAAAGCTGGAACAGGTGATTGGGCACCATGTCACGCAGCGCGCCGGTGGGTTCGTAAAACGCGCCACGCTGTTCGACACCGATGGTCTCGGCGGCCGTGATCTCGATATGATCGACATATTCGTTGCGCCACAGCGGTTCGAATATCAGGTTGCCAAACCGCATGGCGAGGATGTTCTGCACCGTTTCCTTGCCAAGGAAATGGTCGATGCGGAAAACCTGCGACTCATCCAGAACAGAAAGCACCTGCCGGTTGAGCGTCTGCGCACTGGCAAGGTCCGAACCAAACGGCTTTTCAATCACCACCCGGCGGAAGACGCCTTCCTTCTGCGTCACCACGCCCGCCTTGCCCAGCGTTTCCACCACGGGGGCGAAAAAGCGCGAGGGAATGGCAAGGTAGAAGATGGCGTTGCCCGGTATCTTCGCACCCAGCGCACGGATGGCGTCGACATCGGTAAAGTCGGCCTGCACGTAATCCAGCCGCCCGGCCAGCCAGTCCCACTGATCGGCGTTGATGGTGGCGGGATGGAATTCGGCGTTCGGATCGTGCGTGAAGGACTCCATCATGGCGCGCAGCCCGTCGCGCCACTGCGCCGCGGTGCTGTCCACCCGGTCCACCCCGATGATGCGGAAGCCATCGTCCAGAAGATGACTCCCCACAAGATTATACAGCGCCGGCATGAGCAGCCGCTTGGTCAGGTCCCCGTGCGCACCGAAGATGACCAGCGTGCACGGTGGGGCCGTACGGGCGCCTGCGGGGGAAACCGGCCGCGGGGCTGCGGCGACTGGCGTTGCGGGAATATCAGCTGATAAGGCCATGATCTCTCTAACCGTTCTTGCCTGCGCGCGGCACCGGGGCAGGAACGTGGACGCCCCTGCCTGATCGCGCGCCGGAGGGAGCGTGCACCCGGCACATGGCAGCGACAAGGGCTATCACCGCATGGGACATGCCACACAAAGGCCCGTACCCGATTCGATTCGCGGTTTTGCGCGGTCCGTGCTGCTTGCACCTTTCGGGCGCAGGCTCTAGGTGTCGCTACAGTTACGCAAGCAGAACCGAGCGTTCCACTGAACGGTCGGGCAGGACAGGAAAGAAGATTATGGGTTACCGCGTTGCGGTGGTGGGTGCCACCGGCGCTGTGGGGCGCGAAATCCTCAAGACTCTGGCCGAACGCCAGTTCCCTGTGGATGAAATCGTGGCTCTGGCGTCCGCCCGCTCGGCGGGCAAGGAAGTCTCCTTCGGCGATAAAAAGGTGCTGAAGGTGCAGAACCTTGAGACTTTCGACTTCACCGGCTGGGATGTCGCCCTCTTTTCGCCCGGCGGGGCGGTTTCGGCCGTGCATGCGCCGCGCGCGGCGAAGGCGGGCTGCATCGTGATCGACAACACCTCCCACTTCCGCATGGAGCCGGACGTGCCGCTGGTGGTGCCCGAGGTCAATCCCAATGATGTGAAGAAAGCCAGACGCGGCATCATCGCCAATCCCAACTGCTCCACCATCCAGATGGTCGTGGCGCTGAAGCCGCTGCATGACCTGTTCACAATCAAGCGCGTTGTGGTGGCCACCTATCAGGCCGTGGCCGGTGCCGGGAAAAGCGGCATGGACGAACTGTTCAACCAGTCGCGCGGCAGCCTGGTTGGCGACCCGCTGAAGGCGGAACAGTTCACCAAGCAGATCGCGTTCAACTGCATTCCCCATATCGACCGTTTCATGGATGACGGCGCGACCAAGGAAGAGTGGAAAATGACGGTCGAGACCCGCAAGATCCTCGATCCCGACATCGCCGTCTTCGCCACCTGCGTGCGCGTTCCCGTGTTCATCGGCCATGCCGAGGCCGTCACCGTGGAATTCGAGGAACCTGTTGATATTGAACGCGCCCGCGAAGCCCTGCGTGAGGCACCGGGCGTGGTGCTGCACGACAAGCGCGAGGATGGCGGCTACGTCACCCCGCTGGAAGTGGTGGGGGAGGACGCGACCTATGTCTCGCGCCTGCGCATCGACCCGACTGTACCCAACGGACTCGGCTTCTGGTGCGTTGCCGACAACCTGCGCAAGGGCGCCGCGCTGAACGCGGTCCAGATTGCCGAAACCATGGTGGCGCTCGACCTGCTGGGTCACTGACGGCCACCGGGGCGTAAGGCCCCCCACGGCATGGCGGAGCCCCTGCTCCGCCATCCGGGTGGCGCGGGGTCTCTCAACCTCGTGTTCCGGGCCTGCGTTGACCCGGCCTCCCACGCGGCGTAGGACCGAATTCAGACAAGGCGACGGAACAAACCGAAGCCATAACAGGGAAATTGACGAGACGACCATGCAGGATGTCCGTGAAGCGCTCTATGTAGGGCAGCGAAGCGACGGAACTCTGACCAGGCGGCCTATGTCCCCGCATCTCCAGGTCTACCGCTTCCGTCTTTCCATGTTCCTTTCAATCGCGAACCGCGCCGCCGGCGTTGCAGCCGCTGGCGGCTCAGCACTCGGCCTGTGCTGGATCAACGCGGCTGCCAAGGGACCCAAATCTTTCAGCAAGGTCCAGAAGGTGACCGGCAACCCGCTGGGGCAGCTTCTGCTGGCCGGGTGGGCGCTTGCGCTGGTCTACCATTTCGTGGCGGGACTCCGTCACCTTGCGTGGGATAGCGGCTACCGCTTCGACAAGAAGGAAATAAACGAGGATGGCCCCGTGGCCGTAGGCGTGACGGTGGGAACCACGCTGGCGCTCGTGGCCGGTATCCTTGGCGTTGCGATCTGTCGTTCCCGCAGGAAGGCGTCCTGATCATGAGCAATCCAAACAAGCCCCATGTCACGGTCATGCGGTCCCAGCTTTCGCGCGCACGCGGGCTGGGATCGGGACAGACCGGCGTCGCCCACTGGTGGGCGGAACGCGCTTCGGCCGTGGCCCTTGTGCCGCTGTCGGGCTGGTTCGTGATTCAGGTCTTCCGCCTTGCTGGCGCATCGCAGCCGGAAGTCGCGAAATGGGGCGCACGCCCCCTGAACACGACCCTGATGCTGTCACTGGTGATCCTGACCTTCTATCACACCCAGCTTGGGCTGCAGGTCATCATCGATGACTACGTGCATGGCAAGGCGCACCTGCCTGCCGGGCTGCTGATGAAGGGCATTGTCTTCCTTCTGGGGCTGTTCGGCACGGTTTCCGTGCTGAAGCTGGCGCTGGCCGGCAGCAGCCGTGGCCGGATCGCTGCCGGCTGAGCCTTCGCGCCCAGCCCGCACAGAACATGACATTCGCGGACCGGCCGGGCCGCAATGCTGCCCGGCCGCTCCGAACGAGCATCGGGACACGTCCAAGAAATGAACGCGACCACTTCACCACTCACCGGCTCCTACCGGGTTGTCGACCACGCATATGACGTGGTTGTTGTCGGCGCCGGTGGCTCCGGCCTCCGGGCCACGCTGGGCATGGGGGCTGCCGGCCTCAAGACCGCCTGCGTGACCAAGGTTTTCCCCACCCGCAGCCATACCGTCGCAGCCCAGGGCGGCATCGGCGCATCGCTTGGCAACATGGCCGAGGATAACTGGCGGTGGCACATGTACGATACCGTCAAGGGATCGGACTGGCTGGGCGATCAGGACGCCATCGAATACATGTGCCGCGAAGCGGTGCCCGCCGTGCAGGAACTGGAGCACATGGGTGTGCCCTTCTCCCGCACGGAAGAGGGCAAGATCTACCAGCGCCCCTTCGGCGGCCACATGCGCAACTATGGCGAAGCCCCCGTGCCCCGCGCCTGCGCTGCTGCCGACCGTACGGGCCATGCCATCCTGCACACGCTGTACCAGCAGTGCCTGAAGCATAACGTCGAATTCTTTGTCGAATACTTCGCCATCGACCTGATCATGGATGAAGACGGCGCCTGCCGTGGTGTCATGGCATGGTGTCTGGAAGACGGCACGCTGCACCGTTTCCGCGCCCAGAAGGTGGTGCTGGCGACGGGCGGGTATGGCCGCGCCTATCATTCATGCACGTCCGCCCATACCTGCACGGGCGATGGTGGCGGCATGGCGATCCGTGCCGGCATTCCCATGCAGGACATGGAATTCGTGCAGTTCCATCCCACCGGCATTTTCCCCGCAGGCTGCCTGCTGACGGAAGGCTGCCGTGGTGAAGGTGGCTACCTGACCAATTCCGAGGGCGAGCGCTTCATGGAACGCTATGCCCCCACGGCCAAGGATCTGGCATCGCGTGACGTGGTTTCGCGCGCCATGACCATCGAGATCAACGAAGGTCGCGGCTGTGGCCCCGAAAAGAACTACATCATGCTCCATCTGGAGCATCTGGGCGCGGAAATCCTGCATGAACGCCTGCCCGGCATTCTGGAAACGGCGCGTATCTTCGCGGGTATCGACGTGACCAAGGAACCCGTGCCGGTCCTGCCGACGGTGCATTACAACATGGGTGGCATCCCCACCAACTACCATGGCGAGGTCATCCGCCCCACGGCTGATGATGTCGATGCGGTGGTGCCCGGCCTGATGGCGGTGGGTGAAGCGGCCTGCGTGTCCGTGCATGGCGCGAACCGTCTTGGCACCAACTCCCTGCTTGACCTTGTGGTGTTCGGCCGTGCCGCAGCCCAACGCGCTGCCGCCACCATCAAGAGCGAGGAGACGATCCCGCCGCTGCCCGCCGGCGCTGGTGAAGCCGCGATCGCGCGTTTCGACCGCCTGCGTTACGCCAAGGGCAAGACCCATGTGGCCGACATGCGCAGCAAGCTGCAGCGCACCATGCAGAAGCATGCCGCCGTGTTCCGCAACACCGAAAGCCTGGCCCAGGGTGTGGAGAAGATCAAGGAAATCTGGGGCGAACTGCCTGATATCTCGATCAATGACCGCTCACTGATCTGGAACAGCGACCTTATGGAAGCGCTGGAGTTCGAGAACCTGCTGGCCAATGCCACCGTCACCATGGCAGGCGCGGATGCCCGCCACGAAAGCCGGGGTGCCCAGGCACATGACGACTATCCCGACCGTGACGACAAGAACTGGATGAAGCACACCGTCGCCCACATGACCGATGCGGGCGATGTCACGCTAAGCTACCGCCCCGTGCACATGAAAACGCTTACCGACGATGTGCAGGTCTTCCCCCCCAAGAAGCGCGTCTACTGACGTAACGGCGGAAAAGGAACGAGACGATGGTCGAATTCAGACTGCCAAAGAACAGCACGGTGGGCAAAGGCCGCATTTTCACGGCCCCCACCGGCGCCACCAATGTCAAGAACTTCCGGATCTATCGCTGGAGCCCGGACGATGACAAAAACCCCGTGGTCGACACGTATGAAATCGATCTGGACAAGATCGGGCCGATGGTGCTCGACGCCCTGATCCATATCAAGAACGATGTCGATTCCACCCTGACATTCCGGCGTTCGTGCCGCGAGGGGATCTGCGGGTCCTGCGCCATGAACATCGCGGGCGAGAATACGCTGGCCTGCCTCAAGCCCATCCGGGATATTCAGGGCGATGTCGCGATCTACCCGCTGCCGCACATGCCGGTCATCAAGGATCTGGTGCCCGATCTGGACGGGGCGTATGCCCAGCTCCGTTCCATCGAGCCGTGGCTGAAATCCGACACGCTGCCGCCGCCGGACGCCGAACGCCGCCAGAGCATTGAGGAACGTGCCGAACTGGATGGCATGTGGGAGTGCATCCTGTGCTTCTGCTGCTCCACCTCGTGCCCGTCCTACTGGTGGAATGGTGATCGCTACCTCGGACCGGCAACGCTGCTGGCCGCCTATCGCTGGATCGCGGACAGCCGTGACGAACATGCGGGCGACCGGCTGGATGCACTGGAAGATCCGCTCAAGCTCTATGCCTGCCGCACGATCATGAACTGCACCCAGACCTGCCCCAAGGGTCTGAACCCGGCCCGCGCCATTGGCCGGATCAAGGAACTGCAGCTTGAACGCAAGGCATAAAGCCCTGCCGTAAGCTTTCATGATTGACGGATAAGGCGCCGGATGTGAAAAATCCGGCGCCTTTTTCATATCCGCTCCATCTGAAAGGACATGGCTGGTGTTTGAGGGAAACCTGTCTACCCCCGCTGGCCGAAGCCGGGCATGGATCGATAGCCTGTTTGTGGACCATGCCATCCTGCGGCAGACATGGACCAATTTCCGCACTGTCATTCCCGGCCGCGTCTATCGCTGCAACCATCCCACGCCATGGCGCCTGCGTCTGGCCGCGCGTCGCTACGGGCTTCAGACGCTGGTCAACCTGCGCGGCCACCGCAAATGCGGGTCCGATGCCCTGTCGCGTGAAGCCGCGCACCGGATCGGTCTGATCCATATCGACATGGCGTTCGAAAGCCGTAATGCCCCGCACAGGGACCGCATCGAACGCTTCGAGCGGATTTACCGCGATATCCGTTTTCCCATGCTCATGCACTGCAAGTCCGGCGCCGACCGTACGGGACTGGCAGCGGGTCTTGTCATCCTGTTCGAGGGGGGCACGGCACGGCAGGCGTTACGCCAGCTTTCGTGGAAGAACGGGCATTTCAATACCTCGCGCACCGGCGTGCTGGACGCTTTCTTCCTGCGCTATCAGGCGGAAGCGGAAGGACGCATTCCCTTCATGGACTGGGTACGCGACGAATATGATGAAGACCGCCTGCGTGCCGACTTCCGCGCGGGCAGGATTGCCGCGTTCATGACCGACAAGGTCCTGCGGCGGGAATGATGGTCTGGCTCAGTCCGCCGCCATGGAGCGGACAAGGTCCAGCACCCGGCGGCGCGTACCGCTATCCTCGATACCGTAATAGGCGCGCACCAGATCAATGGTTTCGCGCCGCGACAGCAGGGACATGTCATCGGGCTGCGCTGCGGGCAGAACGCTTTTTTCCATATCCCCGACATCCAGCGGGTCATCCGGCGCAGCCATGCCCGCGACATTTCCCGTTTCGGGCTGCGGGGGGATGGTGTCGTGGCCGGTCAGACCTTCGAAAAAGAAAGCCACCGGCACGTCCAGTACGCGCGCGAGATCGTACAGCCGCGATGCCCCGACACGATTGCGTCCCCGCTCATATTTCTGGACCTGTTGAAATGTCAGGCCCAGGGCGTTGCCCAACCGTTCCTGGGACATACCCAGCAATGTGCGACGCAGGCGGATGCGATTGCCCACATGCACATCTATCGGATTGGACGTAACAGACATTTTCCCGGTCACAGTGATGGCCTTACCTTTCTGGATGGATATTCCCAGACCAACTTAAAAAATGGAAGCAAGAGGCGGTAGCTGCCGCGGATGTTAATCCTTTTTAAAGGAATGTCTGCTACGATACACCTGTAATTATCTGCCCTTCGCTTTCCACGGGATGTGGACGGCAAGAAAGACCCCCGCGCCCGTTCGGGCGCGAGGAGATTAGGAAAAGATTCATGCATTTTAAATACATGAATTAAAGTCCATGTCGATAAAATAGCAGGTTTCTAGACGAAACGGCTGCGTTTATGGCCGCACCACAATCCGGCCAGCCCCGTCAATACCGCCAGAAGCAGCGGAATCGTACGCCCGTAACGCCCGAAAAGCGTGGGCGGCAACGCATCGGGCAGCGCATGGACGATCACCCCCTGCCGATCCCAGCCAAGCCGGGTCACTTCATGCCCACGCCCGTCAAAAATGGCCGATATGCCCGTATTGGCGGCACGGGCGACGGGAAGCCCTTCCTCCACCGCGCGGATCCGCACGGCAGCCAGATGCTGACGCGGGCCTGCGCTGTTTCCGTACCAGGCATCGTTGGTGCTGTTCATGAGCCAGTCAGGCCGGTCATGCGGATCGGTCACCTGCCCGGAAAAAATCACCTCGTAGCAGATCAGCGGCCCCACCGGGGCAATACCGGGCAGATGCCATGTCTGCACCCGGGGGCCGGGCGTCATGCCCTCACCCGGCACGACATGAAACGGCAGGAAAGCAGGCTGGTATTCACCAAAGGGCACCAGATGCGCCTTGTCATAAATGGCAGCGGCCTGCCCGTCTGGCGGCAGTAAGGCGGCCATGCTGTTACGCCAGTGCTGGTCTTCCATCCAGCGCAGGGTACCGATAATGCCAGCAGCCGCCCCCTGCCCGGCCTGCATGATCATGGGGCGGGCGATATCATCTTCCAGCAGCAGCCCCGGAAAGGCGGATTCAGGCCATGCAAACACAACGGGCCGTCCATCCGCCTGCTGCAGTCCCTGCGTGACGCCCTGCCGGGTCAGGGCAAGATAGCGGCGGAAGACCGCGATATCCGCATTACGCGAAATCTTTTCCGTTTCCGGCACATTGCCCTGCACCAGAACAATCTCGGGATTATGCCCATAGGTATCGTGCGTGCCGGTCAGACGCAGCGCCCCGCCTGTCACCCATGCCACCAGCAGTGCAGCGCAGGCCAGCCTGCCCCTGCGGCCATATAATGGCGCAAGGGAGAGAATACAGGTCAGCAGGGTCAGGCCATCCACGCCGATCCATGCGGCGGGCTGGATCATGACATCCCCGGCCAGACCGGGAAACTCCCATACGCTCCCGGGCGGATTCCATGGAAAACCGCTGAATACGAACACACGCGCCATGTCCGTAATGGTCCACAGGGCACAGAATGCCAGCAGCCTTCCCATGCCTGCGGGCACAAGTCGGCTCAGGGCCGCCGTCAGCGCACTCAGGGGGGCAAGGATCAGTGCGCAGCCCGGTGATGCCAGCGGCACCAGCCACCAGAAATCATCGGCGCGGAGCAGGATGGCATACATCAGCCAGTAAAGGCCGACGGTATGGAGCCCCATCGCGAACATGAATCCGCGCCGCGCGGCTTCCCGCCAGCTCCGGGCGCTGTCAATCGCCAGCGCCAGCAGGCAGAAAGCGACGGGCAGCACGATGACCGCATGCACGGGCGGAAAGCCCAGCGCATACACGCCACCTGCCAGCACCATGGCCAGATCCGCCCGCCACCCGTGCAGGCGGGACAGGCTGATATACTTGTCGTACAGAAACATCATGGAGCGCCGAAATCCGCTCCCCTGCGGTCTGTTGCGGGATCAGTCCAGCGCGTCACGCAGGCGGCGTTCGTAATGGCGATAATATTTATCGGCCAGCAGTTCGCTTTTGACCAGCACCGCAACATCCGTGGTGTTGAACTGCTCATCAATCACCGCGCCATCGCCCACATATCCACCCAGCCGCAGATACCCCTTTATCAGCGGGGGCAGGCGGGCCAGCGAACGCCGGTGATCCAGCAGTTGCGGATCGGAACGCAGCATTTCCACCCGCCGCTCCGGCACGGCGCGCACGCGCAGCGCGGGCGGGGCCAGATGGTTATGATACAGATAGGTCAGTTCATCGGACACCGCATCGGGATCGGTACCGGGCAGGCTGGCGCAGCCGAACAGCACATCGATCCGGTGCAGGAAAATATAGGAGGCAATGCCGCGCCACAGAAGCTGCATGGCCGACCGGCCCCGATAACGCTGGTCCACGCAGGAACGGCCGACTTCCAGCAGCCGCCCCGGAAAATCCGTCAGTGGAGAGATATCGTATTCACTGGACGTATAGAAGCGGCCCAGCTTTTTCGCCGCATCCCCCTGCATGAGGCGGTACGTGCCCACCACGCCTTTCGCACCCGATGAAATGGCATGATCGATCACCAGAAGGTGATCGGCATAGTCATCGAATTCATCCACATCGCGCCGCAGGCGGGCGGTGCGGGAATCGGGGCGGGCACCCATTTCCTCATAAAAAACGCGATAACGCAGGGCCTGGGCGGCCTCACGCTCTTCCTCGGTCGCGGCGATCCTGACACCAAGATTGCCCCCCCGCAGTTCAGGAAAACCGTTGCGTTCCAGGTCCAGAGTAGAAAGGGACTGTATGGTTTTCTCGATACTCAAGGCCGTGATCTGCCTTTCCGCTCTGTTTGTGCCTGCTGGTCAGTCTGTTCTTGTGACACGTCAGGCAACCTGCGCGCAAACAGTTCCAGCCGGTGCGACACCAGTTCAAACCCCAGTTCCGCCGTGATCCGGCGCAGCAGTTCCGCATGGTCGGCATGGGTGAATTCAACCACCTGCCCGCTTTCCACATCGATCAGGTGGTAGTGGTCGCCTTCATCGGCTGTTTCGTAACGGGCCCGTCCCCCACCGAAATCGCGCCGCTCAAGGATGCCGTTTTCTTCCAGCAGCCGCACGGTACGGTACACCGTGGCAACGGAAATGCGGTCATCCAGCACCGAAGCGCGACGGTAGAGTTCCTCCACATCCGGATGATCGTGGGATTCAGACAGGACGCGCGCGATGACGCGCCGCTGCCCCGTCATCTTCAGGCCACGTTCCATACACATGCGCTCGATGCGCGATTGCAGTCCGTTACTGTCTGTTGCCATGTTTACGGGCGTAGCCGATCATGCAGATGCCTGTCCACGTTACCATACGCCAGGGGCGTCAGTCCTCACGTTTTGTGCCAAGCCCGATCTTGCGGGCCAGGGTGGACCGATGGCTGGCGTAATTGGGGGCGACCATGGGGTAGTCATGCGGCAGGCCCCAGCGCTCCCGATATTCTTCCGGCGTCATGTTGTACGCGGTCTTGAGATGGCGCTTGAGCATCTTGAGCTTCTTACCATCTTCCAGACAGACGATATAATCGGGGAAGACGGACTTCTTGAGCGGGACGGCCGGGACCGGCTTTTCCGGCACGGGTTCCACACGCCCGACGGAGGCAAAGGCCTCGTATACCCGGTGAATCAGGTCGGGAAGGGTATCCGCATTAATCTCATTACGAGATACGTATGCCGAAACGACTTCGGCAGTCAGTTCCCGCAATTCAACTTCTGCCGCTGCATCCGCCATCAAACTGATCCTGTCACTCTGGAATAAAGACCCATCCTATATAAATAATTCCAGACAGATCGCAACCGGCTACAACAAAGGTTCCATGGTAATATGTCTGATATTGATATGACAGAAATAGATATCACCAATGAAGTATGCCCGATGACTTTCGTACGCACCCGTCTGGCGCTGGACAGACTTTCGGCGGGTGCAAGACTGTGTGTACGTCTGCGTGGTTCCACTCCGCTGGAGAATGTTTCACGTAGCCTGAAGTTGCTTGGTCATACCGTGGAAGAAATGCACACGGAACCGGATGGCGTGACACACCGGCTGACGGTGCTTAAAGCTTCCGCTGCATGACACACGCATCCGCGCCATCGGGATAATAGTTGCGACGCAGGCCCACCTGCGTAAATCCTGCCGCGTGATATAACGTCATGGCAGGCCGGTTATCGTCCGCCACTTCCAGAAACAGCGTTGTCGCACCGGTCCCAGCCACCTGTCGCACGCAGCGTTCCAGCAGGTCGCGCCCCAACCCCTGCCGCCGGGCGGCTGGCACAACCGCGAATGTCAGGATCTCGGCTTCGTCAAACAGGGTCCGGGCCATGATGAACCCGGCGCTGTCCTGCCCCTCCGCCGCGTCAGCGACCAGCACCGACACACCCGCCATGCCCAGCAAGGTCGTCATTGCCGCCACGTCCCACCGATGGGCAGGCGGAAAGGACAGGGCGTGGATACGCGCCAGCATGGCCGCCAGCCCTGCATGTGCGGGCGGCACGTCCATGCCAGCCTGCGTCATGGGGTGGCCATGACCGGGGGCGGTCGCAGCCCTGCCGCTGGCAGTTTGGCTTCCGGTGCATCGACATAAAGCGGCTGGGCCGCACGCGGTGGCAGTTCACCGCGCAGGCGACGCAGGGCAACCGTAGCAATGGCCAGCGGATCGGATGCAGGCAGGTCGGCCTGATGGATATCGTGCCGCTGCGGCAGTACGCCCGCCACCCATTGCGCACCGTTGCCCGCCAGCATCAGCGGACCATCGGGCAGGTCAAGCGTATCGCGCATATGGGCCGATACCGTGCCCGATGCGCCACTGGCCTCCAGCGTCTCGATAAACACGCGTTCGCGCCGGGCAATGGTGCAGCACAGGGGGGAAGCCCCGAGCGGACGGGCCGCTTCCTGCAGCGCCGCCGCCATCGCCTCTCCCGCCGTTACACCCACCACGGCGCAGCCAGAACCGGCGGCAAGTCCATGCGCGAACGCCAGCGAAGCCCGCAGCCCGGTAAACGATCCCGGCCCGACGATAACACTCACCAGTTCGGGCATGCCGTGTGTCCAGCCACATTCGGCAAAGAGTTCGGTCGCCAGAAGCGGAAACTGCTCCGCGGCACCACGCCCTTCCGCCACGCGGGTGGCCAGAACGGACAGGCTGTCCCCGTGCAGCACGATGCAGGCGATGACAGCCTGCGCCTGCGCGCCGGTCGCCGCGCCATCCATTACCAGAATCCGCATGGCCTATATGACCACGCAGGCATCATCGAAAGCGGGACGGGACGCGCGCGGCGTGGGGGGTGGCCCATCCGTATAGCCAAGACTGATCAGGAAATTGGCCTGCCATCCCTGCTGCGCAAGGAAGGCATCCTCCACCATGGCCGCGTCAAAACCCGACAGGGGCAGCGCGGACAGGCCAAGCGCCCGCGCCGCCATGATCAGGTACCCGCCCTCAAGCGTGCCGTTGCGAAAGGCCGTTTCTTCCGCCAGTCCCACATCGGCGGCGAACCACTGGCGTATGTCGGGAATGGGGCTGAGCGTTTCCATATGATCGAAGAACAGCGGATCATGCGCCACGATCACGGTAACGGGCGCTGTCATAACACGCTGCACGTTCCCCGCCGACAGGGCGGGGCGCAGCCGCTCACGACAGCTTTCCGTGGTGATGAACACGAACCGCCCCGGACAGCAGTTGCCTGAAGTCGGCCCCAGACTGACCAGTTCGTACAACTGCCGCAGCGTATCGGCCCCTACGGGCCGGTCATTCCATGCAACCGGCGTGCGCGCCTTGCGAAACAGAAGATCAAGCCCAGCGTCATCAAGCGCCATGAAACATTCCCGAATTACACACCGGCCTGCCGATCAGGCCTCCACCTGCTCCACCGATACCACTTCCGGTACGTAATGGCGCAGCATGTTCTCCACCCCGTGCTTCAGCGTCGCCCCCGATGACGGGCAGCCCGAGCATGCGCCCTGCATGGTCAGCCGCACCACCCCGTCCCGATAGCCACGGAACACGATGTCGCCCCCGTCCCCCGCCACGGCCGGACGCACGCGGGTATCGAGCAGTTCCTTGATCTGCTGCACGATTTCCTCATCCCCCGGCGCGACCGTATCCTCGACCACCTGGGCATCGGTTTCCACCACGGCCTGACCGGTGGCCAGATAATCCGCCAGAACGGACAGGACCTGCGGGCGCAGTTCATCCCAGCCGGTTGCGTCGCTACGGGTCACGGCGACAAAATCGTTGCCAAAAAAGACGCGCGCCACCCCTTCCAGATCGAACAGCAGTTCCGCCAGACGCGAACGTCCCGCTACCGAATCGGGGTTGATGAAATCGGCCGTGGCCCCATCGGCCATGATTTCACGTCCCGGCAGGAATTTCAGCGTGGCGGGATTGGGTGTGTCTTCTGTTTCAATGAACATTGCTCGGTCTTCCAGACATGACGGGAAAGGGAGAGATGCAAAAGTACTTCCCAAGTCCTGTTATATGATCGACCTGAGCGCGAATCCAACCCCATGCGGGCGCAAAGCCCGCTTTTAGCCAGCCTGCCGTATCACGGCCCTGCGGGGCAGGACAATCTCGGCACACAGGCCGCCCTCGGGGCGATTGAACAGATTGAACGCGCCGCCATCACGCGCCACCTCGCGGCTGACGATCGCAAGGCCCAGCCCCAGCCCGCCCGTACTGCGCGAACGCGAGCTTTCCACCCGGTAAAACGGGGTGGTCACACGGCTGATTTCGGCCTCCGGCAGGCCGGGACCATTATCCTCCACGCGGATGCACAGCGTCTGGTCACTGACCTTCAGGCTTACATGCGCATTGCCCCCGTAGTTCAGGGCATTGTCGATCAGATTGCCCACCACACGCTTCATGGCCAGCGGACGCACGACCGCCTGCACCTGGTCCGGCCCGTCATAGGTGACATCGCGGCCCTGATCCGCCTCATCATCCACCCTTGTCGCCAGAATGGAGGCGAGGTTGACCGACCGCGCCGGTTCGGGGTCTTTCTCTCCCGACAAGTAGGCCAGCACGCCTGCGATCATGGCCTCCATTTCACTTACGTCGGCCTCGATTTCCTTCTGCGCGTCCGGATCGTCCAGAAAGCCCGCGCGTAACCGCAACCGGGCCAGCGGCGTGCGCAGGTCATGCGATACGGCGGCCAGCGCCTCGGTCCGGTCCGCGATCAGGCGGTTGATGCGGTCCTGCATCTTGTTGATGGCCTGGGCAAGGTAGCGCACTTCCCTTGGTCCCTTGTCCGCCAGCGGCACCCAGCGGCCCGAACCGACCGTATCCGCCACATCGGCCAGAGCGCGCAGCGGCATGCTCAGCGCACGCACCAGCATGCCAGCGGCCAGCAGCACCGCACCCGCCAGTATCGCCGCCGAGACGATGCCGCGCCGCATGTGGTGGGGCTGAAGGATGTCCGGGGCCAGAAACCCCATATAGCTGCCATCGGGCAGACGCAGCGTGCCACGCACATCCGTCGTTTCCGCGATTGTGCCCGACAGGTTCAGCGCGTCGCCCTGCAGCGCACTCAGCGTGCCTGCCATCCGGTCGTGCAGCTTCCGCAGGGATGCAGGCTGCACCTTCATCACGCCCATCTGTGCCGGTGTGCGCCAGTCCACCGTCAGATCGCCCGTGGACAGCATGGCCGCCAGCACCATGCGCTGGGAGGTGGGGGTGGCGGCCAGCACGCGGGCGTCGATCACCAGTCGCTCGCCCACCTGCTCCAGTTGGGCGTCATCTATGGTGTAGGTCTCGGCTTCCTCATAAAAAGCGGAACTGCCGACAAAAACGAGCGCGACCGCCACCAGCAGCACGAACATGACGCGCCCGACCAGACCGCGCGGCCATAGCGTGATGCGGCGCGTGACCGGTGCTGGCTGGCGTGCGGGCTGGGCTGGCCCCGGCATCATGGTCGGGTTCAGACCCGTTCGACCTCTGATGTGAAGATATATCCCATGCCGCGCACGGTACGGATCAGCCCGTCCGAATCCGGTCCCAGCTTGCGGCGCAGGCGACTGACCAGCACATCCACGCTACGGTCCGACACGTCGCCCAGACGGGTGCGCGACAGTTCCAGCAGGCGGTCGCGCCCGATCACGCGCTGGGGATTATCCAGAAAACTGGTGAGCAGATCGTGTTCCGCGCCCGAAATCTCGACCGCCATGCCGGACGGGTCACTCAGTTCGCGCCGCCGCAGATCCAGCGTCCAGCCCGAAAAGCGCACGGTTTCCTTACGTGGCCGTCCGGCAATGGGGGTGGTGACCCCGCCGCCACGCCGCCGCAGCACCGCGCGCACGCGGGCCAGCAGTTCCTTCTGGCCAAAAGGTTTGGGCACGTAATCATCCGCGCCCAGTTCAAGCCCCTGCACGCGATCAAGCTCCTCCCCCCGGGCGGAAACGATAATGACCGGAACCTCACGCAGCGGCTGTTCGTCCGGCGCAAGGGGTTCCGCATGCGCGCGCAGGCCGCGACACAGATCCAGCCCGTTGGTTCCGGGCAGCATGACATCAAGGATGATGAGATCGGCGGACTGCACCTTCAGCGCGTCCCACATTTCCGGTCCGCCCTGCACGCCGCGCACCCGATAACCGTCACCCTGAAGGGCACGGACGATCAGGGTGCGCATGCCAGGGTCATCTTCCACCACAAGGATGCGGGCGGGCAGATCGGCAGTGGCAGGTATCTGTGTCATTCTCTCGGCCATGTCTCGGTTGAGGGCAGTTACGATGCCATTTCGACAATCCGTACCATATCCAACGCACCGGGGCGGGATAAGACTCTCATTCTTATCATAAAGTGTCTGCACGACAGGGACCGCAAACAGAAACGGGGCGCTGGATACCCAGCGCCCCGCATGCCCGGAAGAACAGCCCGGTCAGTGCGCGGCAGGCGCCGCGTTCAGCTTGAGCACCCAGAACTGCGCGATATCACGCGCGCCATTGGTCCCCTCCACGCTGTTCAGCGTGGCGATGGCGGCATCCTTCTGGCCCGCAGCAGCCTGTGCCAGACCCAGATGCAGGCGGGCGATGTTGATGTCCGTCGGCCCCTTGGCAATGCCCTGCTTCATCACGGCCAGCCCCTTGTCGGCCTGACCGAACAGCACGTAGTTGTAACCCGCCGTCAGCAGCGCGTTACCCGTGGTGGCCTGCGCCGTCGCGGCATCAAGACCCGCCTTGCGTTCGGCCACGCCCTGCGTCACCAGCGCCTTCAGCTTCTCCGTGCGCGGCGCGGTGGCGTCATGCCCCAGCACGCCACTGGAATAACCCTGGTTGATTATATCCAGCGCAAGCTGCGGCAGGCCCGCCTGCATGGCCAGTTCGGTGATGTCCATGTATTCAGCCGAAGTCTTGACCAGCCCGGCTTCCAGCCGCACGCGGTCGATATCCAGCCGCAGTCCCGGCGCCATGTTGGGATTGCTCAGCACGGAATGGACCACCTGCGCCCAGTAATCGGGCTTGGGATAATAGGTGGCGAGCTGGACATAGGTCCTGGTCAGACCCGTCGTGTCATGAAGCTGCGACTGGCAGGCGGCCAGAAGCTGAAGCTGGTTTTCGGTCGGCCTGGCGCCCGCCTTGATCGTGGCGTCGATCTGGCCCTGCTGCACGCGCGCCGCATTGGCGTAGTCATGCTGCAGGTAGTACGCCTGAATCAGGATCGTGAGCATCTGCGGGTTCTTGCCACCCGCCTTGATGTATTTTTCCGTTACGGCAATCGCCTGCGGGTAGTCCTTGGCGGTGAAGGCCATGCTGCCCTCGGCCAGCGCCATCTGTTCCTTCGTCGCCGCAGGTGTGCGGGACGATGCGATCAGCTTGTCATAGGCGGAAATCGCCGCGGGCACATTGCCCGACTGCGCGGCAACGGCGGCGCGCATCTGTTCGATGGTATAGGATTCGTATTCGGTCTTGCCCGTAACCGCATCCGCCGCATCAATCGCCGCCATGGCCTGCGGGTATTTATGGGCAGCCAGCGCCGTCTGCGCCTGCTGGAGGGACGTGCCCACCTTCTGCCCCAGCACATCAGCCGCATGGACGCCGTGCAGCGGCACGACCGTCATGGCGACAGGCAGCACCATCATGGCACCGGCCAGCAGGCGGCCGCGCAACCGGAACAGCGATTTGGATGTGATGTTTTTCAACTGGATGTCCTTCCATGAACGGGTCATGGCCCGAATGATCGGCCAGGGCATCACGATGGACCCACACGGTCCATCAATCAATCGGCTCTGACCGGAGGCACGGCAGGCTCCCGACAGGCGCCTGCCGTGCCTGACTTGAAATCAGGTCACGTGTGGATGGTTTTTATTCGGCGGGGGTATGCGACTCATGGCGGTAGCCACCGATCAGGATGGACTGCACGTCAGCCGCGAAATCGCGCACTTCGTCCAGCGCGCCCTTGTTGCGGCGGACCAGCATGTTGTAGCCCAGAACCGCAGGTACCGCGGTGCCAAGGCCGATGGCCGTCATGATCAGTGATTCACCAACCGGGCCCGCGACCTTGTCAATCGAAGCCTGACCCGCGATGCCGATGGCGGTCAGCGCGTGGTAGATACCCCACACGGTACCGAACAGACCCACGAACGGGGAAGTCGAACCCACCGTGCCGAGGAAGGCCAGGCCACCCTGCAGGCGGTTCTGGATGAAATCGACGGAACGCTGGATGGACATGGTCGTCCAGGAATACAGGTCGATGGATTCCTGCATCGTGCCTTCATGGTGCTCGGCGGCCTTGATGCCGGTATCGGCGATATAGCGGAACGGGGACGCCGTATCGAGCAGGGCCGCGCCCTGACGGAGATCGGAGGCCTGCCAGAACTTTGCCTTCACTTCCTTGGCGGCCTTCATCATGCGGGCCTGTTCCACGAACTTGGACAGCATGATGTACCATGTCCCGACAGACATCACGACCATGATCAGCAGCACGGTGCGGGCGATGAAATCACCGTTCGTCCACAATGCTTCCAACCCGTACGGGTTGGCTTCAGCCGCAGCGCCCTTTGCGTACGCAAACGCCGGCAGTGCGGTCAGCAGCGCGGCTGCGACGGCTATATTACGATGGTGTCGGGTCATTTACCTGAAATCCTCTGACGAATAGGGCCATGGTTCTGGCCTGCAACACATTTCACGACTGTTATCTGACCAGTCCGGGCACTGAAAATCAATCCACCTGTAACGTTTTCGGAACAATTTCCGGCTGACGCACCCGCCTGTCCCGCCCGATGACGGGGGCCGGAATGACCGGCACCTCCGGCTGGACCATGACCGGCAGCGGCATGGGGGGTGGCGCCGCAAGGAAGGGCGGCGGCTCACGGATGATCTTTATCGTAAGGGGGGGAAGCGGGCGGTATGGCTCGGGGAACATGGGTTTGGCCTTGGGCCGCAGCCCGTAGGCCAGCACGCCCACGACAACGACATGCACAAGCACGATCACGCCGATGATGCGCAGGTACGGCGTGCGTCGCCGCTGCCGCGCAGCGTAATCCAGTCCCATGACTTCGTCAGACCACATGCCATTCCTGTCCAGAGGCCACCGCGCGCATACCCCGCGCGGCCCTTACCGCCATTTGTTGCCAGATCATGAATTGGGCGTGGTCGGGGCGTGTGTGTCAAGCAGGATATGCAGCAGGGGCGAAACAAATTTATTATTACGTAACAAGGCTCCAGCCCCGAATACGCAAAAACCCCGCGACCGGGGGTCGCGGGGCTGGAACACGACGGCCGTGCCGGATCGTTACTGCGCCTGCGCGCTTGCTTCCGATCGGGTGGCCCCCACGCGGGCGGCAAGGGCTGCGGCCATGAAGTCATCCAGATCGCCATCGAGAATGGCACCCGGATTGGTTTTCTCGACGTTGGTGCGCAGATCCTTGACCAACTGGTAGGGCGCCAGCACGTAGGAACGAATCTGGTGCCCCCAGCCGATATCGGTCTTGCTCGCCTCGGTCTGGGCGGCGGCGGCTTCACGCCGTTGCAGTTCCTGCTCGTACATGCGCGCCTTCAGCATGGTCATGGCCGTGGCACGGTTACGATGCTGGGAACGGTCGGTCTGGCACGCCACCACGATCCCGGTGGGGATGTGGGTGATACGGATGGCCGATTCCGTCTTGTTGACGTGCTGCCCGCCAGCGCCGGACGCGCGGAACGTATCCACACGCAGGTCGGCTTCATTGATCTCGATCTCGATCGAATCATCCACCACGGGATAGACCCAGACGGACGCAAAGGATGTCTGCCGCCGTGCCGCCGCATCGAAGGGGGAGATACGGACAAGGCGATGGACACCGGCCTCGGTCTTGAGCCAGCCATAGGCGTTGGGTCCGCTGACCTGGATGGTCGCGGATTTCAGCCCGGCCTGTTCCCCTTCCGAGCTTTCCATCATCGTGACCTTGTAGCCATGCTGCTCGGCCCAGCGGGTGTACATGCGCAGCAGCATTTCCGCCCAGTCCTGCGCCTCCGTCCCGCCTGCGCCGGCATTGACTTCAAGGTAGCAGTCATTGCTGTCAGCCTCGCCCGAAAGCAGGCTTTCGGTCTCGCGCCGCTTGGCTTCATCGGCCAGTGCGCGCAGCACGCCCAGCGCTTCGCCCACAACGGCCGAATCGCCTTCCATTTCGGCAAGCTCGGCCAGTTCGATCGTATCGCGCACATCGGCCTCAAGTCGCTGCACGCCCTCGATCTGGTTGGCCAGCAGCGTGCGTTCACGCATGAGCTTCTGGGCGGCGTCGGAGTCGTTCCACAACTCCGGGTCTTCCGCCCGGTTGTTCAGTTCCGCGAGGCGGTCAATTGCGACATCCCAGTCAAAGATGCCTCCTCAGCAGTGCCACCGACTGCTTGATCTGGTCGTTCAGGGCCTCTGTCTCGGCAGACATGGGCTTGCTCCTTGGTCAACAGTAAACTGTGCGGGCATGCGCGCCGCCATGCCCGGCGATAAGGGGCGTCAATACAGGCCGCCCATGCCAATGTCACCCCCGGAAGACGGAGCCGGACCGGTATCGGCAGGGGCCGCCGGGTGCGCGACCGGGGCCGTGCCCTCCGCCGGGGTGGTGGGGTTACCCGGGGTTGCGGCCATATCGTTTTCAGAATCAGGCATGTTCTCGGCCCCCGTATCCGCAGCCGTCAGGCCCGTACCGGACCCGGCGCCCAGATCCACGCTCATACCCGGTTCCTGACCGGGCTTGAAGGCGTCGATCGCCATGCCCATGCCCGTATCGTAGCGGGCCAGCCTTACGCCATCAGGCACCGGGAAATCCAGACGCGGGCGGCTGGCGAGCGCCGTCTTCATCACCTGATTCCAGATCGGCCCCGCGATGACGCCGCCCGTCTCGTTCTTGCCCAGTGACTGCGGGGTGTCGAAGCCGATCCAGACTACGGTCACCAGATCAGGGGAAAAGCCCGCGAACCAGGCATCGTTGAAATCCTGGCTGGTGCCGGTCTTGCCCGCGATGGGCCGGTCGATACCGGCACCCGCACGCACGCCGGTGCCACGGCGTATGACATCCTGCATCATCGCCACGATCTGGCTGGCGCTGGCGGCGGAAACGACCTGCGGGCGGGTATCGGCCATCTGCGGGCCGGTTGCGGGCGTTGCGTTGGGCTGCCACGCGATCCCGTCGGGCCGCCACATGACATTGCCGTTGCGGTCCTTGATGTCGTCAATCAGGGTGGGCGTAACCAGCCTGCCGCCATTGGCGATGGTGGCGTAGGCCCCGGCCTCCCGCATCACGGTGGTTTCCACGGCCCCGAGTGCCGCAGGCAGTACCAGCGGCATGGAATGGGCAAGGCCCAGCGTCTGGGCAAGCTGGGCGACAGGCTTCATGCCGATCTGGGCGGCAAGGCGGATCGTGACAAGATTGCGGGATTCGCGCAGGGCGTCATGCAGCGTGGTGGGGCCCCAGAAATCCTTTTCATAATTGCTGGGATGCCATTCGCCGTAGCTGACCGGGGAATCGTCGAATTTCTGCGATGGCGAGATACCGTTTTCCATCGCCGCGAGATAGACGAAGGGCTTGAATGACGAACCCGGCTGGCGCGCCGCCTGTGTCGCGCGGTTGAACTGCGATTCCTTGAACGACCAGCCCCCGACCATGGCCATGACGCGCCCGGTATGCACGTCAATGGTGGCCAGCGCGCCTTCCACATGCGGTATCTGCCGCACGGCGACGCCGCCGCCATCCGCCTGTGGCTCGATCAGTATCACATCGCCGGTCTGCACGCCCTTTCCGGTGCGCATCCATGCCCGGTCACGCGCCAGCAGGTCGCCGGTATGGGGCACGACAGGGTCCCGCCCTTCCAGCCAGCCCACACGCCCCGTCGCCGCCGACAGGACAACGGCCATGCGCCACTGCTCCAGTATACCGGCAGGGGGCGTGACATGGGCCAGTTCACTGGCCCACTCCCCGCCCACGTTCCGGGCATCGACATGTCCCACCGCCCCGCGCCAGCCGCCATGGGCGCGGTCGTACCGCTCCAGCCCGTCGCGCAGGGCCGAAGTCGCGACCTGCTGCAGATGCGAATCGAGCGACGTATGGACCGAAAGGCCGCCTTCCATCGTGGTGCCGATGCCGTATCGTTCGATCAGTTCACGGCGCACCTCTTCGGCAAACCATTCGGAACCGGGTACCGGACCGGGACGGGTGAAGTTGGCGGGAACCAGCGGTTCAAGCTGGGCGGCATGCGCCTCCTCGGGCGTGATGACATGCAGGTCCGCCATACGGTCCAGCACCCAGTTGCGCCGGGTGGTCGCCGCCTGCACATAACGGTGCGGATTGTAGTTGGTGGGCGATTTGGGCAGCGCGCCAAGGAAGGCGGCCTCCGCATTGTCCAACTGATCCAGCGGCTTGTTGAAATAGGTCTGGGCCGCAGCGGCAATGCCGTACGCACCTTCGCCCAGATAGATCTCGTTGAGATAGATTTCGAGGATCTGCTCCTTGCTCAGC
This sequence comes from Komagataeibacter sp. SM21, assembly GCF_041402665.1. Classification (NCBI taxonomy): domain Bacteria; kingdom Pseudomonadati; phylum Pseudomonadota; class Alphaproteobacteria; order Acetobacterales; family Acetobacteraceae; genus Komagataeibacter; species Komagataeibacter sp. SM21. Next base: position 225,569 of record NZ_JBGLOV010000003.1, on the reverse strand, counting down.
GTCTGTTCCAGACGCATGGCAAGCAGGGCTTCCTTGATCTTGCGGTCGATCGAGACGGCATTCGATCCCAGCAGCATGATCCGCGCGACCTGCTGCGTAATGGTCGAAGCCCCGATGGGACGATGCTTGGTGCCATGCATCATCATGTCGGTCAGCCCGGCGCGCAGGATCGCCAGCGGGTCCACACCGCCATGGGTAAAGAATTTCTGGTCCTCCGCGGCAAGGAAGGCGCTGCGCACGCGTTCGGGTATGGCGCTGTAAGGCACGAATATGCGCCGTTCCGCCGCCAGTTCGGCCATGACCTGATCATCGCCGGAATACAGGCGGCTCATGACCGGCGGCTGATAGGTGCGCAGGCCGTCCACGGTGGGCAGCCCCTCGCTCAGGCGCGCATATTCGCGCCATACGACCAGCCCGCCCACGCTGCCACCCAGCAGGGCCATGGCCAGCGTCGTGCCCGCAAGCCAGCGCACCATCCGGTATCGTGGCCGACGGGGGCTGGCGGTTTCCGGTCGGGAAGGTCCATCACTCCGGCCATCGCGGCCTGATCCGTCAGCAAGCGTCATCCGGTATCCAATAGGGAAAGAAAAGGGCCGTTCTGTGTCGAAGCCCCCTGTCTAGCATTGTCCGGCGGCGCCGTCGCCCCCGATCCATCTACCGGGATGCCGCCGGTCCCTATACGGCGTTACGGCTGCCCCATTCGGCGCGGCCTTCGTTATTAAGCTGATGGAATTCCTCATCACTCAGCACAATCGCTGCTGCGGCAGCGTTATCAGCCACATGTTCGGGGCTGCCGGTGCCGGGAATGGGCAGCATGACCGGCGCGCGGCGCAGCAGCCATGCCAGCGCGATCTGGCCGGGCTGGACACCTTTTTCCGTCGCAAGGCGGGTCAGGAACGTCTCGCCGCGCGTAAGCCCGCCCGCAGCGAGCGGTGCCCACGGGATGAAGCCGATATTTTCACGCGTGCAGTAATCCAGCACATCTTCCGAATAGCGGTTGACCAGATTGAAGCGGTTCTGGACCGTGGCGACAGGAAAATACAGCCGCGCGCGCTCGATCATCTCGACCGTCACTTCCGACAGGCCGACATGGCGGATCAGCCCCTGCGCGCGCATGGTGGCGATCGCCTCGAACTGCTGTTCGGGCGTGCAGTCCGCGCCGACACGGTGCAACTGCCACAGGTCGATGCGTTCCACGCCCAGCCGGCGCATGCTCATCAACACGCACTGACGCAGGTAATCGGGGTTGCCCACCGGCTTCCAGATATTCGGCCCATGCCGCGTATGGCCGCCCTTGGTGGCGATGACCGTGTCGGGATAGGGATGCAGCGCCTCGCGGATCAGGTCCTCGCTGACATAGGGACCATAGGCATCCGCCGTGTCGACGAAATTGATCCCCAGTTCGGGCAGGCGGCGCAATGTCGCAAGGGCCGCCGCCCTGTCGGCGGGTTCGCCCCATATGCCCGGACCTGTAATGCGCATGGCCCCGAAGCCCAGCCGCGTGACCTCAAGGTCACCGCCAATCATGAACGAACCGGACCGCCTTGCATCGGGAGTGAACATCCCATCCTCCTTGCGCTTTCGGCACGCCGTGGAGACGGCGCGCGGTTACTGTCGTGTAACCATAATGGGGGGCTGCGAGTCCGGTTGCATGTATGGGCTGCATCACACCCCTGCCCCCTGCCCCCTGCCCTTCAGCCCAGCATGCGGCCGATCACGCGCGCGGTGTAATCGACCACGGGAATGATACGGGCGTAATTGATGCGCGTCGGCCCGATCACGCCAATCGCACCCACGATCCGGTTGCTGTCCGTGCGCGCGGGGGCGACGACGACCGACATGCCCGCCATCCCGAACAGCCCGCTTTCGGCACCGATGAAAATGCGCACCCCTTCCGATTCGCGCGCCAGATCAAGCAGACGCAGCATGGTTTCCTGCGTTTCCAGCCGCTCGAACAGCATCTGGATGGTGGTCAGGCGTTCGATTTCGGTCACATCGGCCAGCAGCCGCCCCTGCCCGCGAATGAACAGGGTGCCGCCGCGTTCGTCAGCGCCACTCCACGTTGCAAGGCCACTGGCAACCACTTCCGCCGTCAGATGATCGAGTTCGGTACGGTTGGCGGTCATGTCGGTGCTGACCGTCTCGCGCAGACGGTCCAGCGTCTGGCCCGACAGATGGGCATTGAGGTAATTCCCCGCCTCCACCAGTGCGGAAGGCGGCAGGCCAGACGGTGTCTCGATCACGCGGTTTTCGACCTGACCGTCCGCGCTGACCAGAATGACCAGCGCCCTGCCCGGACCAAGGGCCACAAATTCGATATGCTTGATGACGGTGCCATCGCTTTTCGGCGCCATGACCACGCCTGCGGCACAGGACAGGCCCGACAGCATGGATGACGCCTGCGCCAGCATATCCTCCAGCGACCGGCCCTTCACATCCAGCATGCCCGCGATGCTTTCGCGTTCCTCATCACTCAGGCTGCCGAACTGGAGCAGGCCATCCACAAACAGCCGTACGCCCTTTTCCGTGGGCAGCCGTCCCGCCGACGCATGGGGGGAAAACAGCAGCCCCGCATCCGTCAGCTCCGCCATGACGTTACGAATCGTGGCGGGTGACAGCGACAGCGGCAGGCGCTGCGACAGCGTGCGCGAACCCATCGGCTCGCCCGTTTCGACATACTGTTCCACGATTTCGCGCAGGATCGCGGCGGAGCGGGCATCCAGCCCCGATAACAGGGGCGGCGGCACTACGTGGGATCGGGTTTCCATAGCCATGCCTCCTGCCTTTCATGCCTCAGTTCATGCGGGCGTCCCGCATGGCCTTCATTATAGCAGATCAATCACATCCCTGCCCACGCGGGACTGGAAAAGGGGGCGGATTGCAGGCTATGCCGCCCCATCACTTTGCGGAGTTATGCCCATGCGTCCATCCGGCCGTGCCCCTGACGCCCTGCGTCCCGTCTCCATCCAGACCGGCTTCGCCCGCCATGCGGAAGGTTCCGCCCTGATCCGCATGGGGGGGACCGAAGTCCTGTGTGCCGCCAGTGTCGAAACCCGCGTACCACCCTTCCTGCGCGGCAAGGGACAGGGCTGGGTCACGGCGGAATACGGCATGCTGCCGCGCGCCACCCACAGCCGCGGCCACCGCGAAGCCGCCAAGGGCAAGCAGAGCGGCCGCACGCAGGAAATCCAGCGCCTGATCGCGCGTTCCCTGCGCGCGGTGACGGATCTGAAGGCGCTGGGAGAAATCTCGATCACCGTGGACTGCGACGTGCTGAATGCCGATGGCGGCACGCGCTGCGCCGCCATTACCGGCGCATGGGTCGCCCTGCGTCTGGCGCTGGAAAAGCTAGTACGTGACGGCACGCTGGCCGCCCTGCCGCTCAAGGGACAGGTGGCGGCCGTATCCTGTGGCCTGACCGCGGAAGGTGCGGTGCTCGACCTCGATTACGATGAGGACAGCACCGCCGCCGCCGACGCCAATTTCGTCCTGACCGCCGAAGGGGGCATTGTTGAAATTCAGGGCACGGCGGAAAAGGACCCCTTTACCGAAGACCAGTTCAACGCCCTCATGCGTCTGGCGCGCACGGGCACGGCGGAACTGTTCCGCATACAGGCCGCAACCATCGAGCAGGTGACCAGGGCATGAATACGCACACCAATCGCCTGCGCCGGGGGGATACGCTGGTCCTCGCCACCCATAACCGGGGCAAGGTTGCGGAATTCGCCGCCCTGCTGGCCGGGTATGACATCCGCGTTGTCTCGGCTGGTGAACTGTCGCTACCTGAACCGGAGGAGACGGCCGACAGCTTTGACGGCAACGCCATCCTTAAGGCGCAGGCTGCGGCGAAAGCTGCCAACCTGCCCGCTCTGGCCGATGATTCCGGCTTCTGCGTCGCAGCACTGGGCGGTGCTCCGGGCATTTTCTCGGCCCGCTGGGCCGGGCCGGAAAAGGACTATCCCGATGCCATGCGCCGCATCCACGAACAGATGGGCGACAACCCCGATCGCAGCGCATGGTTCATTTCCGTGCTGTGCCTGGCATGGCCGGATGGAAACACCGAAACCTTCGAGGGACGGATCGATGGCCATGTCGTCTGGCCGCCGCGTGGCACGAACGGGCACGGTTACGATCCTGTTTTTGCCCCCGGCAAGGGCACCCGCAGCTTTGCCGAAATGACGGAAGCGGAAAAGAACGACATAAGCCATCGCGCACTGGCTTTCGCCCTGTTCCGCGATGCCTGCCTGCCCATGACGGACTGAGCGGTCCCGTCTCAGTAAAAAAGGCTGGCTCCCGGGGGATGCCAGCCTTTTTCATGTCCGCATGAACGGGTTTAACGCCCGGTCAGTATCCGTTCCATCAGTTCCGCCACCGTCGGCACATGGCCGTTGGCGTAAAGCGGGTCGGTGGCGAAGCGCCAGGCATTGGTGCCGCCGAACATCAAGTTGTGATCCATCACCTCATCCTGATCCGGCCCATGGGCATGGGCGACGGCCTGAAGGGTCTTCTGGATACAGTAGGAACGCGGGTCCGCCTTGTGCCCGTTGGAATAGGCGGGCGGACGCTGCGACCAGTTGGAAAAGCGGCATTCCGACAGGCAGCCCATGCAGGCCCCCTGATCGGCAAGGATTTCGCGTGCCTTTTCCGGGGTCACGAACACCAGCGTATTGTCCGGCGTGCGCATGGCCTCGGTATAGCCTTCTTCCATCCACAGCTTTGCACGCTGCCCGTCTTCGGGCGTGACGAAGACCTGCCGGCCGCGCGCGCCAATGGCCAGCGCCATGGTGTGCGCGCCCAGTTCCTCGGGCGAGAAGGCAATCTGCCGCTCACTGCGTGCCCGCAGTTCATGCAGGAAGCTGTTGTTGACGGCGGATGAATAGAAACCCGTGGGCGAGAAGCGGTTGAGGAACACGTCCCCTTTCTTCAGCGTCAGCAGGCGGCGCTTCCACGAATCGGGAATCGGGCTTTCGCGCGTCAGCAGCGGTCGCGTGCCGAACTGAAAGGCGATCGGACCCAGTTCGGGATTGTCGATCCAGTCCTGCCATTCCTCCAGCCACCAGACGCCACCGGCCATGATGATGGGGGTATCATCCAGTCCGAAGCTGCGCATCTGCTTGCGCAGCGCCAGCACACGGGGGAACGGATCTTCCGGTTCCAGCGGGTTTTCGGTGTTGGACAGGCCATTATGACCACCCGCGCGCCACGGGTCTTCATAGACGACCGCGCCGAGCAGGTCGCCCGTCTTGTGATAGGCCCGGCGCCACAGCGCGTTGAACGCGCGTGCGGATGACACGATGGGATAGTAATGGATACCGAACCGCGCGGCGATTTCCGACAGGCGATACGGCATGCCCGCACCACAGGTCAGACCCTGGATCAGTCCCGGCGCGCCTTCCAGCACCCCGTTGATGACCCGTTCCGCCCCGCCCATTTCCCACAGGATATTAGCATGGATACGTCCCTTGCCGCCTGCGATCTCATGCGCGATGCGCGCCTGCGCGATACCGCCACGAATGGCGTAATCGACCAGTTCCTCGTGCCGTTCGCGCCGCGTCCTGCCGTGATAGTCCTGCGGGATGACATTGCCATCCCCGTCATAGGAATCGGCGTTCACGATCGAGACCGTGCCCACCCCACCGGCCGCGGCCCAGTGCCCCGCGGAAACGCCGGTTGAGATCGAGACGCCCTTCCCCCCTTCGACCAGGGGCAGAATATCCGTCCCGCCCATACGGATCGCATTGATCGGCTTCATCACCATTCCATCGTCATGTATCTGCCCCCGCAGGCGGCCACGCCTGATGCGTGGCCGCCTGCGGGGGTGTCATTTCCGCGTCTTAGCGCGCGGCAGGCGCCCGACCGGGCTTCGCGCCCACGGTCTCGGTGATGTCGGCACCAGTTTCCTGATCGACCACGCGCATGGACAGCTTGACCTTGCCGCGATCGTCGAAGCCCAGAACCTTCACCTTCACCTCGTCTCCCTGCTTGACGACATCCGTCGTCTTGGAGACACGGCCCTGCGCCAGTTCGGAGATGTGGACAAGTCCGTCACGCGGGCCAAGGAAGTTCACGAACGCACCGAAATCGGCGGTCTTCACAACCTTGCCGTTGTAGATCTGGCCCACTTCGGGCTCGGCCACGATACCACGGATCCGCTCGATGGCCTTTTCGGCCTGATCGTCGGAAGTGGCGGCAATCATGATCGTGCCGTCATCGTTAATGTCGATCTTCGCACCCGAATATTCAACGATCTCACGAATGACTTTACCGCCCTGACCGATCACATCGCGGATTTTTTCCTTCGGCACGGAGATCGTGGTGATCTTCGGCGCGGAGGAAGAAACATCCGAACGGCCTTCGGTCAGCGCCTTGGCCATTTCGCCCAGGATATGCAGACGGCCGTTACGGGCCTGACCCAGCGCGATCTTCATGATTTCCGGCGTGATGGACGTGATCTTGATGTCCATCTGCAGCGCGGTCACGCCCTTTTCGGTGCCCGCCACCTTGAAGTCCATGTCACCCAGATGATCTTCGTCACCCAGAATGTCGGACAGCACGGCGAATTCGTCGTCTTCCTTGATCAGGCCCATGGCGATGCCCGCCACCGGGCGCTTCAGCGGAACACCGGCATCCATCAGCGCAAGCGACGTGCCGCATACCGTGGCCATGGAAGAAGAGCCGTTGCTTTCCGTGATCTCGGACACGACGCGCATCGTGTACGGGAAGGTATCCTTGCCCGGCAGCAGCGGGTGGATGGCGCGCCATGCCAGCTTGCCATGACCGATTTCACGACGGCCCGGCGAACCCATGCGCCCGCACTCACCAACCGAGAACGGCGGGAAGTTGTAGTGCAGCATGAAGTTGGTGCGGTATTCGCCTTCCAGCGCGTCCACGATCTGCTCGTCCTGCGCGGTGCCCAGGGTGGCCACAACCAGCGCCTGCGTCTCGCCACGGGTGAACAGGGCGGAACCATGCGCGCGCGGCAGGATGCCGACCTCGGACACGATCGGACGGATCGTTTCCAGATCGCGGCCATCGATACGGTAGCCGGTGTCGAGCACTTCCGTGCGGACCACGTCGGCTTCCAGATCCTTGATCATCGGCTTGGCCGCATCGGCGTCGGCCTCACCGATCTTGGCAAGGATCGCTTCACGGGCGGCGGCAACCTTCTTGTAACGGACCTGCTTGGCCCGTTCCTTGTAGGCTTCGGCGATCAGGGCACGACCGACCTTGTCCACCTTCTTGCGCAGCTTGATTTCCTCAGCCGTCGGCTCGGCCAGGTCCCACGGGGCCTTGGCTGCGTTTTCGGCAAGGTCGATGATCGCGTCAATCACCTGCTGGAAGGCTTCGTGACCGAACGTCACGGCGCCCAGCATCACGTCCTCGGACAGTTCCCCGGCCTCGGACTCGACCATCAGCACGCCTTCGGACGTGCCGGCCACGACCAGATCCAGCTCGCTGTCACGCACCTGCGAGATTGTCGGGTTGAGGATGTACTTGCCATCGCTGTAACCCACGCGCGCCGCGCCCACCGGACCGAAGAACGGGATGCCGGACAGCGTCAGCGCCGCCGAGCAGCCGATCAGCGCCACAACGGCGGGATCGTTTTCCATGTCGTGGCTCAGAACGGTCGCGATGACCTGAACCTCGTTACGGAAGTTTTCGGGGAAGAGCGGGCGGATCGGACGGTCGATCAGGCGCGAGTTCAGAACCTCGGCCTCGGTCGGGCGACCTTCACGCTTGAAGAAGCCACCGGGGATCTTGCCCGCGGCGTAGGCTTTTTCCTGATAATTGACCGTAAGCGGGAAGAAATCCTGCCCCGGCTTCACATTCTTGGCGCCAACAGCCGTGCAGAGCACGACCGTATCGCCATAGGTTACGACAACCGCGCCATCGGCCTGACGGGCGACCTTGCCCGTTTCCAGCACCAGCGGGCGACCGCCCCATTCGATTTCCTTGCGAAAATAATTGAACATCCAGACAACCCTGTCCGTTGACTGCCGCAATGCAGGCGGGCCGGACATTGGAACATTGATGGCAGCGCCTCGGACGGCATGGAGTGATGACGGCACTGCCGTCAGAACACCATGTGGCCTGAAACGCTGCGATCCGGTCCGGACATCTCCGCCGTGGCGTCGGCAGCGTGTTGATGGCACCCGTTATGGGTACCTGAAAATATCCGGCGCCGCCGGGCGCGGCCATGCACATGCATGCGCCGCACCCGGACGGGCCGAACGGGAACGCATTATGACCGCGATCCCGTCATGTCGCAAATCAGCGACGCAGGCCGAGGCGCTTGATCAGTGTTTCGTAGCGGGCCTGGTCCTTGCGCTTGACATAATCAAGCAGGCGGCGGCGGCGGCCGACCAGCATCAGCAGACCACGGCGGGAATGGAAATCCTTCGCGTGGGTCTTGAGGTGATCGGTCAGGTTCACAATCCGCTCGGTCAGCAGGGCAACCTGCACTTCCGGTGAGCCCGTGTCCGTGGCGGCGTTCTGGTATTCGCCAATCAGCGCCGTGCGGCGTTCAGCAGTAATCGACATCGTCTTTCTCCATTACAGACAGATATTCAGTTCACAGCATGCGTACCGATCGCAGCCAGCCGTCCACGGGACGGCACAGCCCGACCACACGCGCCCCGTCCATCGCACGCACGACCCCGCTGCGGGGATCGGTGTGGTCCGGCATCCGGTCCGCCAACTGGTTAAGGTCCAGGGCCTGACCGTATGACAGGGCATCCGCTTCCTCACGGGTCAGGGCCAGCGCCGGGATGTCGGCCAGCGCGGTCGCGACCGGAAGTAGCAGATCCGGGGGAGCAGGCGCGTTGTCGGCGCTTGCGACAATTTTGTCCAGTGGAATCGCATGGGATTCATCAAAAGGCCCCACGTTCAGCCGCCGCAGCGCCACCACATGGCCCACAGTGCCACAGGCCAGCGCGATATCGCGTGCGAGCGAACGCATGTACACCCCCTTGCCCGACACCACCTCGAACACCGCCGTATCGGCATCGGGCCGGGCGATCAGTTCAAAACGGTCGATATGCGCGGGCCGTGACTGCAGTTCGGGTGCATTCCCCGCGCGCGCAAGGTCATAAGAACGCTTGCCGCCCACCTTGAGGGCGGAAAACACCGGCGGCACCTGCATGATATCGCCACGGAACGCCCCAAGCGCCGCCGCAAAGGCCGCGTTATCGGGGCGCACGTCGGATACTGCCGTCACGTTGCCATCGGCATCGTCACTGTCGCGTGCCTCCCCTATGCGCAGGGTGAAGTGATAACGCTTGGTGCCATCCATGATATAGGGCACGGTCTTGGTCGCCTTGCCGAAGGCTATCGGCAGCAGGCCGGTCGCCAGCGGGTCCAGCGTGCCGCCATGGCCAGCCTTGGCCGCATCGAACAGGTAGCGCGCACGGCCCACGACCTGCGTGGATGTCATGCCCGACGGCTTGTCGATTATCAGCCAGCCATCAAGCGGGCGTCCACGTTTGCGTCGCATTGCACGGCACCTTGCATCCAGTCAGGGGGAAGGCGTGCGTTTAGACGAGGCACGCAGGCACGGCAATGCCCCATTCCATCAGGGGGGCTGGCCGTAAGGGACACACATGATAGTAAGGGCGAAGGTGGCACATGCCTGCCATCACCCTATCCCGCTTTGCCAGGCGTGGATGTGGTGCCATCTTGCGGCAAACAGGCGCATGGGTATCGTGTTCCTGGAATATTTTTTCATTCCGCGTGTAGGGAGACCTGAACACCATGGCTGAACGGCAGACCACGGTCGGTGCATTTGTGTTGGGTGGCGCCCTGCTTGGTGTGACGGCCATCGCGCTGTTCGGGAAATTCCATCCCTTCTCCCCCACCAGCCACGCCGTGGTCGTATTCGACAGCCCCATCAACGGTCTGGGTGTGGGTGCGCCCGTCACGTTCGACGGCGTGCAGGTCGGGCATGTGGAACGTATTTCCGTCCAGTTCGATCCCGACACGCATCAGGCCTATATTCCCGTAACGCTGGAACTTGAGGCCAATGGCGCGCACATGGCGACCAGCCATGGCAGGGCGCTCGATACACATGAACTGCCCAGGCTGGTCGAACGCGGCCTGCGCGCCGAACTGCATATGCAGAGCTTCGTGACCGGGCAGGAAGAAATCGACCTGACATTCGATCCCGCCACACCGGCGCACCTGCATCCCGGCTTCAGCGGATATACGGAAATCCCGGCGCGGGAATCGGAAATGCAGCGCCTGACCGATGCGCTGACGACGCTGCCGCTCAAGAACATCGCCAATAATGCCGATACCATGCTGGTCAGCATCCGCACGCTGGCCGACCGGCTGGACAAGGACCTGCCGCCGCTGGTGGACAGCGTACGTGCCACCTCGGACCACACACGGGTAACGGTCGATACGGCAACCGACGCCATCCGTGATCTGGACCACCGGATGGATACGACGCTGGCCTCCATCGACCATCTGGCCAATACGGGCACGGCCCAGCTTGATGCGCGGGGCAGCGAACTGCACACGCTTCTGGTCAATTCCAATGATACAGTCACCGAGGCCAGAGGTGCGCTGGCCGGGCTGCACGATATCACGGCCCCCAGTTCCGCTGACCGTTCCAATATCGATTCGTCCCTGCGCGACCTTGCCGCAGCGGCAGCGGCCCTGCGCGGTTTCGCAACCGATGTGGAGCGCAACCCGCAACTGCTGCTTATGGGACGTCGTAACTGACCTGCCCACGCATCCGACATTTACAGAAAAGGCCGGTCTGGCATTTCGCCAGACCGGCCTTTTTTCAGTCAGTCCGCATTACGGATCAGTCTTCCAGATCGCGTCTTACTTCCGGCTGACGGAGCATGCTGTCGACCTCCATCGCATAATCCAGCGCCGTATCGGGCTGGAAATGCAGGTCCGGCACCCCGCGCAACCTGAGCGCATGGGACAGACGCGTCCGCAGGAACGGGCTTACACGCTTGAGGGCAGGCAGAAGTTCCGCCACGTCACTACGCCCCAGCCGCGCTACGAATACCGTCGCGTGCTTCAGGTCGGGTGAGATGCGGACTTCGGTAACGGTGATATGGACATCGGCCAGATCCGGGTCGCGGAATTCGGTACGGGCAAATATTTCCGCCAGTACGCGACGCACTTCTTCCGCCACGCGCAACTGGCGCTGCGAGGGACCTGATGCGGAATGGCCGGCAAGTTTCCCTGCCGGCCCGCTCTCGCTCATCCCTTTTCTGGATGAATTACGGCTCATGCCGGGACGAGTTCCATTTCATAACATTCGACAACGTCGCCCTCACGCAGGTCATTATACCCTGCGAAGGACAGACCGCATTCGTAACCGCGCGCCACTTCCTTCACGTCGTCCTTGAAGCGTTTGAGCTGGCTCAGATCGCCTTCATGGATCACGACGTTGTCACGCAGCAGACGGACACCACAGCCGCGCTTGACCACGCCTTCGGTGACGTAGCAACCGGCGACCTTGCCGACCTTGGTAATTTCGAAAACCTTGCGGATTTCGGCATAGCCAAGGAACTTCTCGCGGTGCTTCGGCGCGATCTTGCCACGCACAAGCTGTTCCACATCGTCCGCCACCTGATAGATGATGGAGTAGTAGCGGATATCCACACCTTCGCGCTGGGCCAGTTCACGGGCCTGCGTCGTGGCACGGACATTGAAGGCGATCACGACCGCACCCGATGCCTTGGCAAGCTGCACATCACTTTCCGTGATCTGGCCGACCGTGGCATTCAGCACGCGGATCTTGACTTCCTCATGCTCCAGCTTCTGCACCGTCGCCTCAAGGGCTTCAGCCGAACCCTGCACGTCCGCCTTGATAAGGACCGCGACTTCCTTCTGCGCACCTGCCTGGATACGGGCAAGCATCTGATCCAGCGTGCCGCGTGCGGCAGTCTGGCCCGCAGCCATGCGATCCTTGATCACGCGCTGGCGGAACTCGGAGATTTCGCGGGCGCGATTCTCGTTTTCCACCACCACGAACGGCTCACCCGCACCCGGAACCCCGGTAATGCCCAGGATTTCAACCGGCATGGACGGACCCGCTTCCGCCAGCTGGCGGTTACGGTCGTCAATCATGGCGCGCACCCGGCCCCATTCGGCCCCGGCCACCACGATGTCGGAACGACGCAGGGTGCCCTTCTGGACCAGAACGGTTGCAACCGGACCACGTCCACGATCCAGACGGCTTTCAATCACGGAACCTTCCGCCACCCGGTCCGGGTTGGCTTTCAGGTCAAGGATTTCAGCCTGCAGCAGGATCGCTTCTTCAAGTTTATCCAGCCCGGTGCGCTTCAGCGCCGAGACTTCGACATCCTGCGTATCGCCACCCATGCTTTCCACCACGATTTCGTGGTTCAGCAGTTCCTGACGCACCCGGTCGGGATTGGCGTCGGGCTTGTCGCACTTGTTGATGGCCACGATGATCGGGGCATCAGCCGCCTTGGCGTGCTTGATGGCTTCGATCGTCTGCGGCATCACGCCGTCATCCGCCGCAACCACCAGCACCACCACGTCGGTGACGGAGGCGCCACGGGCACGCATGGCGGTGAAGGCTTCATGGCCCGGCGTATCGATGAAGGTGATCTTCGCGCCAGAGGCCAGCGACACCTGATACGCACCGATATGCTGGGTGATGCCCCCGGCTTCGGCATTGGCGACATCGGTCGTGCGCAGCGCATCCAGCAGCGAGGTCTTGCCGTGATCGACGTGACCCATGACGGTCACGACCGGCGGACGCGGCTTGAGATCTTCAGCCTGATCCTCGATACCCTCGATTCCGATCTCGACATCGCTATCGGCGACACGGCGCACACGATGGCCGAATTCCTGCACGACCAGTTCCGCCGTGTCGGCATCAAGCGACTGGGTGACGGTCGCCATGACGCCCATCTTCATCAGCGCCTTGATGACCTCGCCCTGACGGGCGGCCATACGGTTAGCCAGTTCCTGCACCGTAATGGTCTCGGGCAGGATCACGTCACGCACCACACGGACCTGATCGGAACGCAGGCGCTCCAGTTCGGCCTGACGGCGCTCACGTTCACGCTGGCGGCGGACCGAGGCGAGCGAGCGGGTCTTGTCGTCATCCCCCTCAATCGCGGCCTGCACGTCAATACGTCCGGCGCGACGGCTGTCATTGCTTTTCTTTGCGCCACCCGAGGGGCGGCGGTTCGGCACGGCATTCCCACCGGGACGACGGCTGGGACGACGTTCTTCCTCGCCCCCTTCCGCACGACCGGTGCGCAGGCGCAGTGTCTCACCCGCACCGGCGCCGGCTCCGGCACCCGGGGCGCGGGCGGTCGAAGCGCCACCACCAGCCGGACGCGACGGACGCACCGGCTGTGCGGGCATGATCGCCCGTTCGGCCAGAGGACGCAGGCGCTGCATCGGCGGGGCCAGCGTGACCTCACCGGGAATCGGCACGGAAGAAACGACCGGGCCAGCAGGCTCGACCGCTTCAGGTGCGGAAACCTTAGCCGCGCTCTGGGCTTCCCGCTTGCGGGCTTCCTCCTGCGCTGCGGCATCTGCCTGTGCCTGTGCCTCTTCTTCGGCACGGCGGGCATTTTCCTCTTCCTGCCTGCGGGCTTCTTCCGCAGCAGAGAGAATCGTGATCTTTTCCTGCTCGCGCAGATCTTTCTCGCGCTGGACAGCTTCGCGACGCTGTTCTTCCAGCACACGCTGGCGGGTCGCCAGTTCGGCCGCCGTCAGGGCGCGACCGCCCCGTCCACCGGCGCGACCGCCAGCGGGCCCCGATCCATTACCCGCAGCCCCGGCCCCGCGCTTCTTGCGCACCTCGACCTGGACTACCTTTGATCGACCATGGCTGAAGCTCTGCCGCACGGAACCGGCATCCACCGTCCGTCCGACTTCCCTCCGGCCCGCCGGCCGCAGGGACAAGCGTCCCTTACCCTGATCCTGATCGTTGCCTTCGCTCATGTACCCGCCTGTTCACACCGTCCGGCGGACCGCTCCGCCGAATTCGGGCCAGTCCTGCCGGACAAACCCGCAAAACGTTCACTCTCGATACGGAAACGGCGTGCCAGTTCACCATGCAGCATCGCTGCATGAACAACATGGTCACGGCCAAATGCCGCACCCAGACCCGATGCCGTAGGAACAACCGTAACCGGAAGGTCCCGTGCACCGGACAAAACTCTCTTCCTCTCGTCGGGACTGCCATCGGCCGCCTGGATGACCAGACCGGCGCGACCGCCCACAACCCACTCACGCACCTTGGCGAAACCGCAGACAATCTGCCCGGCCCGCCGTGCCAGCCCCGCGACATCCATCATCCGCCGCAGCAACCCGTCTACTACAAGATGGGTCAGGTCAGGGGGAATAACAACCCTTCCCCGTGCCGCGCGGGCGAATACGCCACGTGTGCGTGCTGTTTCTAACACATCCGCGCGTGCGCTCAACCAAATTCCCCGTCCGGGCAGACGTGCGGAAAGATCAGGGATCACGACTCCATCGGGGGAAATGACGAATCTGAACATTTCCTCCTTGGGCAACCGGACACGGGTGACAACACAGCGGCGCAGCGGACCGCGCTCTTCCTGTGTGATGTCATCCGCGTCCTGCGCGTGCGTGTTATCCTGCTCAGACGTCGGACGTCTCCTGCGGGGCTGCGTTTTCATCACCATCGAACCAGTGCGCGCGCGCCGCCATGATGATTTCGTTGGCCGCATCTTCATCAATGGCATCGCTGCCAAGGATTTCAACCAGTTCGTCACCGGCAAGGTCGGCCAGGTCATCAAGCGTCTTCACGCCCTTTTCACCCAGCGTCACCAGCATCTGGTTCGTGAACACGCCCAGCACGGCGATGTCGTCCGTGACACCAAGCTCACGGCGCTTGTTGTCCAGTTCCTCTTCCTGCCCCGCAAGGTAGCCTTCGGCGCGACGGACCAGTTCACCGGCCACGTCTTCGTCAAAGCCTTCGATGTTGGCCAGTTCATCGGGATCGGCGAATGCCAGTTCCTCGATGGAATGGAAGCCTTCGGTCACCAGCAGCCCGGCGATGACATCGTCAACGTCCAGTGCTTCGACAAACAGGTTGCTGCGGCGACGGAATTCTTCCTGCCTGCGCTCCGATTCCTCGGCCTCGGTCAGGATGTCGATATCCCAGCGCGTCAACTGGCTGGCAAGGCGGACGTTCTGCCCGCGCCGCCCGATGGCGAGACTGAGCTGGTCGTCGGGCACCACAACCTCGACACGACCGGCTTCCTCATCCATCACCACCTTGCTGACTTCAGCCGGGGCAAGGGCGTTGACGACGAAGGTCGCGGCCTGCGGGCTCCAGGGGATGATATCGATCTTCTCGCCCTGAAGTTCCTTCACCACTTCCTGCACGCGGCGACCACGCACACCCACGCACGCGCCGACCGGATCGATCGAGGCATCGCGTGAAATGACAGCCATTTTCGCGCGCGAACCGGGATCGCGGGCCACGGCCTTGATCTCGATGATGCCATCATAGATCTCGGGCACTTCCTGCGCGAACAGCTTGGCAAGGAATGCCGGATGCGTGCGGGACAGGAAGATCTGCGGACCACGGGGTTCGTCGCGCACATCGTAGATATAGGCGCGGACGCGATCGGAATTGCGGAAGCTTTCGCGCGGGATCAGCTCATCACGACGCAGCAGGGCTTCGGCATCACCGATTTCGACCAGCAGGTTGCCGTATTCCGTGCGCTTGATGGTCCCGTTGACGATTTCGCCCACGCGGTCCTTGAAGTCATTGAACTGGCGGCGACGCTCGTATTCGCGCACGCGCTGGACAATCACCTGCTTTGCCGTCTGGGCGGCGATACGCCCGAAATCGATGGGCGGCAGCGGATCGATCAGGTATTCGCCAAGCTGGATTTCCGGCTTGAACTTGCGCGCGATGTACAGCGGAATCTGCGTTTCTTCATTTTCCACCGCCTCGACCGCCTCGGTCCAGCGCGAAAGACGCACATCCCCGGTCTTGCGGTCGATCGTGGCGCGGATATCCTTTTCGTGACCGTATTTGGCGCGACCGGCCTTCTGGATGGCCTGCTCCATCGCTTCCAGCACTTCCTCGCGGTCGATCGACTTTTCCCGCGCTACGGCATCGGCCACCAGCAGCAGTTCGGGACGGGCAACGGACGTATCCATCAGTGTCTCCACAACATCGTTCAGTTGGCGCGGCGGCCCGGCTTGCCACTGGCCTTATGCGTTTCAGCCGGGGAATCCTCCGCCGGCCCGTTTTCGTCAGCAGCAGCGCCCGGCTGCATCATCCGGGCGCTCGCCTCGATCAGTTCGTCCGTCAGGACCAGGCGCGCCTTGCGCATTTCGGCAAAAGGCAGCGCAACCTCGGCCCCGTCGTCAAGCCGCATCAGGCCATGACCGTCCCGTGCGCCCAGCACGATACCGGCAAAGCGCTTGCGGCCATCAATCGGCATGTTCATTTCGGCGCGGGCGAGATGCCCGGCGAAACGGTCCCAGTCCTTGGCGCGGGTCAGCGGCCGGTCGATACCCGCCGACGAGACTTCCAGCGTCCATGCACCCGGCAGCGGGTCTTCCACGTCCAGGATCGCGCCCACCGCATGGCTGATCTGTTCGCAGTCCTCAATGGCGATAAGCGAGCCATCGGCCCGGTCCGCCATGATCTGCACCGTGGGCGATTCACGCCCCAGCACCGCCACCCGTACGAGTTCAAACCCCATATCGGCCAGCGCGGGCGCGATCATGGCGGCTATGCGGGCATCGAGGCCCGTCAGGAAAGGCAGATCAGCGTCCAATGCAAAAAAGGCAGCCCTGCGGCCACCCCCCAAAGAAAAAAACCGGAAATGAAGGAATTGTCCGTAACATAGGTCACGCCACCCCTGACCGCAAGGACTATATGCAGGCGGCGGGGTTACATTTCCTCTCTACTTATCATCTTGCCATATCCTTCACATCGCCCACATTATGCGCGCATGACGCCCTTGCCCACACCGCCGGAAGCGACACGGGAACGCAGCGCACGCCCAGGCAGCCGCAGGCTGGTCGTGGTGGGCCTGATCGCGGCCGTAGTGGCGGCGGGCGGCCTTGGTTCCGGTGGTTTTCTTACGCCACGCGAAGGGGGGAACGGCAGCGCCACGCCCCCGGTGGCGGCGGAAGCGGGTGGACGTGGCACGGACAATGGCGGCCATCTCCAGCTTAATGCACCGGTCCAGAACAGGCCGGACATGATGGGCCAGATGCCCATGATCGCCGCCGACAGGGCGGAAGAAATGCTGAGCCAGACATCCTACACACCCGAACAGAAGGGTGAGATCATGGCGGCGCTGAAGCGGCGTGAAATCGTTCTGGCGGATATGCCCATGTATGACATGTCGGGAACCGGCGCGGTGGTGAACGTTCAGTCACTGGGGCTGGTCCAGACGGTGCATCTTGGCCCGCAGCCCAAAAGCGTGATCCTGCCGATCCGCATTGCGGGAAACGTGACGGTGGCCCCGGCCACCGATCCGGGTCCCACGGGCATACGGACGGGGGCGGTATTCGTACCCGGCCCCACGCCACTGCCGGTGCTGCTGCGGGATACTGAGATCGTGATCGGGGTTGTGGTACAATGAAACCGCTCTATCCGGCCCTGATGGAACGGCTGGTGCCGTTCATCATGGTCATCTTTCTGGTGCTGGGCAGCCTGCAGGCGGCGATGGCGCTGCATCTTTCACTCGCCAGCCTGCGGCATTTCATGGAATGGTGTGCCCCGGCATATCCGGTCGTGGCTGCGGGCAGCGCCTTGCTGGCGCTGGCCGGGCTGTTGTTCGAGAGCCGGGCCGAAAAACTGGCCCGCAAGGGAATTCGACGCAGACGGGGATGGATGATGGACGTACTGGCCAGGCTGACCAATCGCAACGCGCTGGAGGAAATGCTCGCGCGTGAGCAGAAGGAAACCGTGATCGACGCGGAGGAGCTGGCGGCAAGCCTGCGCGCGCGCGTGATCGGGCAGGATCAGGTATGCGAGGACGTGGCGACCCAGCTACGCCGCCGCCTGGCGCTGCAGGTGCGCGGCAAGCCGGTGGGGATATTCCTGCTGGCGGGGCCGCCCGGCACGGGCAAGACCTATCTGGCCAAGCAGCTTGCCCGCCAGCTTGACCGTCCGCTGCTCAATTTCGACATGACGCAGATGAGTTCGCCCCATGCCGCGACCCAGCTTTTCGGATCGCCCAAGGGATATGTCGGCTCGGACACCTACGGCAAGCTGACGGGCGGGCTGAAGGAAAAGCCCGATGCGGTGGTGCTTCTGGATGAAATCGAGAAGGCGCATCCCGACGTTTTCAAGAAATTCCTGACCGCATGGAATGATGGCCACGTAACCGAGGCATCGACGGGCCAGCAGATCTCGACCGTGCGATGCATTTTCATCCTGACATCCAACATCGCCACCGATGCCCTGTCCGAGATCGCGGACCGGCTGGCGGATGAGCCGGACAAGATGCGTGCCGAATCGGTGGAGGCCCTGCGTCAGGCCGGGTTCGCGCCCGAAGTTCTGAACCGTCTGGACCGCATTTTCGTATTCCGCCCGCTGGAGGGACTCGATATCGCGCGCGTATCGGCCCTCGAGATCGAAGCGATGATCGACAGCTACGGGCTGAAAGTGGAAACCGGCGGCATCGACCCGGCCCTGCTGTTCGAGGTCATGCGCCGGCAGGACCGCATGGGACCGGCCGCCAGTGCGCGTGATCTGGCCCGCTCCATCGAGGACATGATAAGCGACTCGCTCATCACCGCCCGCCAGCAGGGTGCGAAGCTGGTGCGCGTGGTGAAGAACGAGGACGGGATCACGGCCGAAATCGCCGATGAAGCCAATGGCCAGCGCGCGCGGGTCAGTTCCTGATCCATGCCCGCGCCGTCCAGCCCGTTGCCTTTACCCGACGATGGGGCTGGTCGGCTTTTTACAACATTTTCCTGCCCCGACCGGATGACGGGCATGGCTACCTGCGGCATGGACTGCTGAATGTCTGCTTTTTCGCGTTTATGGCATCGCGCGCCCCTGTGGCGGATGAGCCTTTACACCATTTTCCCCTTCCTGCTGCTGGCGGTCATTTTTCCGCCTGCCTATCTGATCCGCCTGCTGCCCGCGCTGAAGCCGATTACCGCCAGCATCCATAACCATCTGGGCATGGTGGATGAGCCACCGGCAACCGATAATGCCGCAGCCGATGGCGGCGGCGGAAACGGCGGTGGTGGCGACGGCGCGGTCACCATGCTGCCCATTACCGATCGCCTGACAAACTCCATCCCGTTTGCCGGGCGCGTCCTGCCGTTACCGGCGGGTGTGTGGCATCCGGTCATGAGCGTGGTTAACGGCCCGCATGGCGAGGTGCTGGAAAATATTCTGGTCCGGGTCGAAGGCCATGTCGTGACCGGACTGATCGGCGCGGAAGGCAATATCCAGCCCGTGCCCGAATCCGCGATCACCAACATCGATGCAACGTGTCATGACGACCGCAATTTCATGTCCCGCGTGATCTCGGCCCATCCCCCGGCCATGGAATGCTGGTTCACCGCCGCGGTCTATCCCTCTTCCATCAACCGTACGGCTGTCATCGCCAACCGCCTGAAGGAAGAAGGGTTCATTCTGCCGCCGGTCTTCCTGAAAACCGGATGGAGTTACAGCCAGCCCGCCGGGGACCATAACGTCAATGTCGAGACGGTGACGATGTTCCTCAACCCCGTCAACACGGACGCCACCAAGGCGCTTCGATCGCCGGAAAGCTGGACGAAGGAAAACCTTGCCCAGCAACCGGCGGCCAGTGATTTTGTAAAGCGTACGGACACATGGATCGCGGCCTGGGCACCGGTGCTGCATGATGGCTTCAATGGCGACATGCTGGCCACCAACGAGGCGCAGCGCGCCCGCCTGTCGCGCGATCCGGCCGCCCCGTTACCCGGACAGGGCAGCCCGCTGGACTGATCGCCTGAACCCGCCCGGCGCGACGTTACGACGGAAGCCGGGTGGGAAGAACCGCCTCAGCCCTGCCGCAATACGTCCGATATCTCGATCAGGAAATCCAGAACGGTGCGGGTGCGCAGCGGCAGCGTACGCGGCCCGGTATGCACCGCATAAAAGGGCAGTTCGGGAATCGTCCATTCCGGCAGCAGGCATTTCAGCCGCCCCGCCGCAATATCTTCTTCCACCTGGAAGGCAGGCAACATGCCGATGCCAAGTCCCGCCCGGACGGCCTGCAGCACCGCTTCGCTGCTATTGGCGCGGAAGGGACCGCTGGCCGCAACCGTGGTCTCGCTTTCCCCCTTGCGCGCAAACTGCCAGTCATGGCGCGTACCGCCATAGCTGTAAGCAATACAGGGATGGTTGAGCAGGTCGCGCGGATGTTCGGGCGTGCCACGGCGTGCCAGATAATCGGTGGAAGCGATCACGCAGCGATGCACGGACCCCAGACGACGGGCGATCAGTGATCCTTCCGCGATGGAGCCGATGCGGATAGCAAGATCGAGTCCCTCCTCCACCAGATCACCGAATCCGTCACGCATGACCAGTTCGACCGACAGGTCGGGATGTTCTTCCAGCAATCTGCCAAGCCGACTGGTCAGGTACAGGCCAAATGCCGTTGTAACACCCAGCCGCACCAGCCCCGAAACCGAAGCCCGGCGGCGGCCCAGCGCCGTTTCCGCCGTTTCAAGGATTTCCAGCACTTCATAGGCATGGGGCAGCAGGCTGCGCCCGTCTTCCGTCATCATCAGGCTGCGCGTGGTGCGGGCGAACAGCGTTGCGCCGTAATGGGCCTCAAGCAGGGCGATATGACGCGAAATGGTCGGCTGACTGGCCCCAGTTTCCCGCGAAACAGCAGAGAACGATCCCGTCGCCGCTACACGGACAAAGCTGTGCAAAGCAGAAAGCAGATCCATGAGGCCCCATCACATCCGGATATGTTATTACATAAACATAGCTTTAAACGGCATCTGATTTATACACAATACAGAGAAAAGACACCGCGGATATGTGCGTAACGCAACGGTACCTATGCTTTCCGCGCATAGATGGTTTCTGACAAAAAAAACGGCGGCCCGCATGATACGGGCCGCCGTTCTGTTACTTCATTCCGGCGGGGACCGGAATGGGCCGAATGGTCAGGCCGCCTGCGTCATGCCACGCAGCACGGTCTGGAGAATGCCGCCATTGCGGAAATACTCCACCTCGTCCAGCGTATCGACACGGCACAGCAGGGGAACGTCCTGCCTGGAGCCATCGGCGCGGGTGATGGTCATCGTCATCGTCATGCGCGGCGTGATCTTGTCCAGACCGCGGATTTCGAAGGTTTCATCGCCCTTCAGGCCCAGCGTCTTGCGCGTCGTGCCTTCCTGGAACAGCAACGGCAGCACGCCCATGCCCACCAGGTTGGAACGGTGGATACGCTCGAAGCTTTCCGCAACCACGGCGCGCACGCCCAGCAGCAGGGTGCCCTTGGCCGCCCAGTCACGCGAGGAACCCATGCCGTATTCCTTGCCGCCGATCACGACCAGGGGCACGCCCTCTTTCTTGTATTCCATCGCCACATCATAGATGGAAGCTTCCTTCCCGTCCGGGAAGTGCTTGGACACGCCCCCTTCGGTTCCGGGCACCATCTCGTTCTTGATGCGGATGTTGGCGAAGGTGCCACGCACCATCACGCGGTCATTGCCGCGACGCGAACCGTAGGAGTTGAAGTCCTTCTTGGCCACGCCATGGGCTTCAAGATACTTGCCCGCGGGCGAGCTTTCCTTGATCGCGCCGGCAGGCGAGATGTGATCGGTCGTGATGTTGTCACCCAGCAGGGCCAGCAGGCGCGCACCGACAATGTCACCACGCGGCTTGGGCTCGGGGGTGATGTCCTGGAAATACGGCGGGTCCTGCACATAGGTGGAGGACGCATCCCACTTGTAGGTCTCGGAACCGGTGGCGACTTTCAGCGCCTGCCATTCCTTCGTGCCCTGGCTTACGTGCTTGTAGCGGTTGATGAACTCTTCGCGCGTGATCGCGGAACCCATCAGGGCGGCGATCTCGTGGTTGGTCGGCCAGATGTCCTTCAGGTACACCGGCTTGCCATCCCTGGAAGTGCCCAGCGGCGCGGTGGTGATGTCCTCACGCATCGTGCCCAGCAGGGAGTAGGCGACAACCAGCGGCGGGCTGGCCAGATAGTTGGCCCGCACGTTGGGCGAGATACGCCCTTCGAAGTTACGGTTGCCGGACAGAACCGAAACCGCGACCAGCTTGTTGTTCTCGATCGCATCGACGATGTGATCTTCCAGCGGGCCGGAGTTACCGATACAGGTCGTGCAGCCATAACCGACGGTGTTGAAGCCCATCGCGTCCAGCTCATCCTGCAGGCCGGCACGGTTCAGGTAATCCGTCACCACCTGCGATCCGGGTGCGAGCGAGGTCTTGACCCACGGCTTGGGCTTCAAGCCCAGCGCACGCGCCTTTTTCGCCACCAGACCAGCCGCGATCAGCACGGCGGGGTTGGAGGTGTTGGTGCACGAGGTAATGGCCGCGATCACCACGTCGCCGTGGCCGATCTCGTAATTCGTGCCAGCGACCTTCGCCTTCTTGTCCTTCTCGGCTGCGGGCACGCCAAGGCTGCCGGTCAGCTCGGTATCGAACGCCTTGTCCGCACCCTTCAGCACGACGCGGTCCTGCGGGCGCTTGGGGCCTGCGATGGACGGCACGATGGTGGACAGGTCCAGTTCCAGCGTATCGGTAAAGACGGGGTGTTCCGAATGGGCGTGGCGGAACATTTCCTGCGCCTTCAGGTATTCTTCCGTCAGCTTGATGCGGTGTTCTTCACGACCGGTCTGGCGCAGGTAATCCAGCGTCAGGTCATCAACAGGGAAGAAGCCGCAGGTCGCGCCATATTCCGGGGCCATGTTGGCGATGGTCGCGCGGTCGGCCACCGGCAGGTGGTCAAGGGCAGGGCCGAAGAACTCGACGAACTTGCCGACAACGCCCTTCTTGCGCAGCATCTGGGTCACGGTCAGCACCAGATCGGTCGCCGTCGCCCCTTCGGGCAGCTTGCCCGTCATCTTGAAGCCGATCACATCGGGGATCAGCATGGCGATGGGCTGGCCCAGCATCGCGGCTTCCGCCTCGATCCCGCCAACGCCCCAGCCCAGCACGCCCATGCCGTTCACCATGGTGGTGTGGCTATCGGTGCCGAACAGGGTGTCGGGATAGGCATAATCCTTGCCGCCCACGTTCGCCGTCCATACCGCCTGCGCGATATATTCAAGGTTCACCTGGTGGCAGATACCCGTGCCCGGCGGGACGACGGAGAAGTTTTCGAACGCTTCCTGACCCCAGCGCAGGAAGGCGTAACGTTCGCCGTTGCGCTCGAACTCGATGGTCACGTTGTCCTGCAGCGCTTCGGGCGAGCCCGCCACGTCCACCATGACCGAGTGATCGATCACAAGGTTGACGGGAACCAGCGGGTTCACCTTCTGCGGGTCGCCCTTGAGCTTGAGGATACCGTCACGCATCGCGGCCAGATCGACCACGGCGGGAACGCCGGTGAAATCCTGCATGAGGATACGCGCGGGCTTGAAGGGAACTTCCTTCGTGCTGCGCCCTTCCTTCAGCCATTCGGCGATGGCCTTGGCGTCCTCTACCGAGTAGGAATGCCCGTCCTCGAACCGCAGCACGTTCTCCAGCAGCACTTTCAGGCTGACCGGCAGGCGGCTTACGGAGCCGATGGTCTTTTCAGCTTCCGGGATTGAGAAATAATGATAGGTCTTGCCGTCCACATTCAGTGTACGGCCCGTTTTCAGTGAGTCGTGCCCAACCGTCTTCATTGGCTTTGTTTCCTCCGAGGCATCAGCAACGGATCATCCCGTATGATCGTGTCCCCGCAATCCGGTTCTGCGGTACGGGGTTTGCGACCTTGTCAGGGACAACCGGCTTGATCTCCCAACGGGGGTAGAACATACCCGGACGCGGTTGCGACACAAGCTGGACCCGGTAACAAGAAAGCGGGAGCAGACGTTTTTTTTCGCCCCCGCGCCCTGTCACCCCTGATCGGAGGATTTCCGTCATTCCTGCCTTTACTCCCCCCGGCCGCCCCTTGCTGGAAGTGGAAAATATCTCGGTTTTCCGCGGTGAACGGCTGGTTCTCGATCGGGTCGGATTCACGCTTGACGCAGGCGACGCCCTGCTTCTGACCGGTCCGAACGGGGCGGGCAAATCGACGCTGCTGCGGGTGCTTGCGGGTTTGCGCAAACCTGAAGGCGGCCATGTCCTGTGGTCAGGCGTGGATACCCTGGCCGACCGCAGCCAGCATGCGGGACGGGTTGCCTATCTTGGCCATCAGGACGCGCTGAAGCTGGGCCTGACATTGCGCGAAAACCTGACACTGGCCGCGCGATCCGGGGGCGGAGATCCTGATTCGTGTATGAAATCACTCAATATTCTCGGGCTGGCCGACCTGCCCGCGCGCATGCTGTCGGCGGGGCAGAAACGCCGCGCGGCACTGGCGCGCGTCCTGCTGGCGCAGGCCCCCTTATGGCTGCTGGATGAACCCAGCCTGGGGCTGGATACCAGCACGATGGGCCTGCTTGGCACCCTGTTTGCCGCCCACCGGCAGGCTGGCGGAATTGTGATTGCAACCACCCACGTTCCGCTGCCCCTGCCCAACCCCCGGACGCTGGCGCTGCCGGGCCTGAACGAATCCGACATCCCACAGCCGATGGAGGATTTCCCCGAGGACGACCTGCTGTGAAATTCCAGATTCCCTCCCTCATCATGGCCATACTGGAACGTGACCTGCGCCTGGCGTTGCGCCATGGGGCGGACACGCTGGGGGCCGTGCTGTTCTTTATTCTTGCCGGGGCGCTGTTCCCGCTGGCGCTGGGACCATCGCCCGAACTGCTGCGCCGCATGGCGCCGGGTATCGTGTGGGTCTGCGCCCTGCTGGCGGCCCTGCTGCCGCTGGACCGGCTGTTCGGGTCGGAGCTGGAGGATGGGTCGCTTGACCAGCTCCTCATGACCGGGCTGCCGTCCCCCCTCATCGCGCTGGCCAAGATGATCGCGCACTGGCTGACCACCGGCGTGCCGCTCCTGCTGGCGGCGGGGCCGCTGGCGATCATGCTGGGCATGCCCGCAGGCAGCATGGTGGTGCTGCTGACGGGACTGCTCCTTGGCACGCTCATCCTGTCGCTGATCGGGGGGATGGCGGCATCCGTCGTGCTGGGCGCGCGGCGCGGCGGGGTGCTGCTGCCGCTACTGGTGCTGCCGCTGACCACGCCCGCGCTTATTTTTGGCGCCGCCGCGCTGGATGCGGCGCAGACGGGCCTGTCATGGGGGCCGGATCTGGAACTGCTGGGCGCCTTCCTTGCCGCGGCGATCCCGCTATGCCCGCTGGCGGCCGGGGCCGGGCTGCGTGCGGCGGTGGAATAAGCCCGCCGCGCAATCCTTTTTACGGGTGTCTGGCGAGGGAAGAATCAACCCCGCCGACATCGAAGGGCAGCGTCCCCTGCCCCGCGCTGCCGCCGCGCGTGGCCATGCGCCATTGCAGCACGTAATGCCCCGGCGTCAGCGCCACGGTCGTGGTGATGGCATGCTGTTCATCATCAATGGGTGACGCGGGCAGCAGCCGCGGCGCACCATCCGGCCCCAGCAGCAGCAGTCGGGCACGGAACGGGTCGATCACGCCATCGAAGGACAGCCTGACCGCCACATTGCCCGCCGCCACTTTCTGTCCCGCCGCCGGTTGCGCCTGTACCAGCACGGGTGCTGCGATAGCCTGCACCACTCCCGTACCGCACAGAATCACGGCGGACAGGCC
Organism: Komagataeibacter sp. SM21; assembly: GCF_041402665.1. Classification (NCBI taxonomy): domain Bacteria; kingdom Pseudomonadati; phylum Pseudomonadota; class Alphaproteobacteria; order Acetobacterales; family Acetobacteraceae; genus Komagataeibacter; species Komagataeibacter sp. SM21. The sequence continues at coordinate 199,773 of NZ_JBGLOV010000003.1, read as the reverse complement.
CAGTACACGCGATATTATGGAAAAAGACATGGGCAGGCACCTCCGGCACGGACTGAACTGCCGTGTGTATCCCCCCGATACAGGCAGGGCGGCAAGACCTTCGTCCTGCCGCCCTGATGGTCGCGGGTTCTTAAGACGGGTCGCAACCCTGTCAGATATAGTGTTCCTGAATCGGCTTCAGGCCATTGAAACCGGTCGAGCAGTAGGTGGAGACATACGCCCCGGTGGACAGCAGTTCGATCCGGTCCCCCGACTCCAGCGCCAGCGGCAGGGCGTAGGGGGTCTTTTCATACATGATGTCCGCACCGTCACAGGTCGGGCCTGCAATGGCGACGGGACCGGTTTCCATACCGTCATGCGACGTGCGGATACCGTAGCGGATGGCTTCGCCCTCGGTCTCGGCCAGGCCGCCGAAACGACCGATATCGAGATAGACCCAGCGCACGCCGTCATTCATGCCACGACGGCTGACCAGCACCACTTCCGAGGAAACGACGCCCGCGTCACCCACCATGAAACGGCCCGGCTCCACGATCATTTCCGGCAGGTCATTGCCGAAATGCTCGGTCATGGCGTGGCTGATCGCCAGCGCGAAACGGTCGATGCCCGGCACGTCATCACGGTAGCGGATGGGGAATCCACCGCCCAGATTGACCATGCGCAGGTCCAGCCCGGCTGCCTTCAGGTCGGTAAACAGCATGCCCACACGGGCGATCGCCGCTTCATAGGCACCGGTTTCCGTCTGCTGGCTACCGACATGGAAGGACAGGCCATACGGGTCCAGACCAAGGTCACGGGCACGCAACATGAGGTCGCGCGCATTGTCCAGCGTGGTGCCGAACTTGCGTGACAGCGGCCAGTCCGCACCCTCGTTTTCCACGATCAGGCGGCAGTAGACGCGGGACCCCGGCGCGTGGCGGGCCAGCTTGTCCAGTTCTTCCGCGCAGTCAAAGGCGAACATGTCCACCCCCGCCTGATAGGCGCGGGCGATGTTGCTGGCCTTCTTGACCGTGTTGCCGAACGAGATGTCGGCCGCGCGGGCACCGGCTTCGAGGCACATGGAAATCTCTTCCCACGAGGCGGCGTCGAATGCCGACCCCAGCCCCACGAGACGGCGCAGGATGGCGTTGGCGGGATTGGCCTTGACGGCGTAGTAGATCCGGGCCAGCGGCAGCGCTTCGCGCAGCGCGCGATAGCGTTCTTCCACCCGGTCAACGTCAACGACAAGGCATGGCGTTGCAGGAGCCTGCTCAGCCAGATAACGAGCGATTTTGGGAGTCATCGCACCCAAATCCCTTCTGTTCTGCCGCCCGGATGAATACAATTCTGGAATTGCACAAACGGACAGATGTTGCGAAACGGTCTAACGGACCAGCGACCAATAAGGACCCCCACCTGCGTGGCAGCCCGATTGCCAGAACGCTTGACGTCGTTGCGTAACCTCAGAGGGCCAGTGGCACGTGCGTTGTTGCGTAGGGAGCGCATATGCGGACAATACGCGCGTGACGCAATAGAAAAATTATTCCTATGGAAGGTTTTTCATTTAGGGTCGGGGGATCGTGGCACAATCTCCACAGCCGCCACCCACCCGATCGCCTGCACGGCCTGACGGGTCAATTACCAGCATACAGGACACGAAGCCCGCATTGATTGGTTCCTCCTCTACCCAGATTGATATGACGGACATGCCCCCGCCCGCCCCATCGCTGCCCAATTTCTCCATGCAGCAGGTCAGGAAGGTGCTGCGGCAGGTGCTGCGCAACATCATATCCGACCAGATCACGCTGGCAGCGGCGGGGTGCGCCTTCTACGCCACGCTTTCGCTGTTTCCTGCCATGAGTACGCTGATCTCGCTGTACGGACTGCTGTTCGATCCGCAGACGGTGGAACCGCAGCTTGTGGTGCTGCGCAACCTGCTGCCGCCTTCCGCCTATGACATGATCGGCGCGCGCATCCACCTTCTGGTGGCCGAATCGCATTCCTCGCTCACGCTCAACCTGATCGTATCGACCACCATCGCCACATGGTCGGCATCGGCTGCCACGCGCTCGCTCATCATGGCGATGAATGTTGCCTACAACACCCCGGAAACCCGCAGCTTCCTGCGGTTCCAGGCCATGGGCATGGCGCTGACGTTCTGCTCCATCTGTGGCGGCATCCTGACACTGGCGCTGATGGTGGCGCTGCCGTTCCTTCTGGATTACCTACCGCAGCGGCTGAATCTGGCGGCCCCGCCGGGTTCGGTGGAACTGCTGGTGCGGATGGGTGGCCCCATCCTCATGCTGCTGTTCGTGCTGTCGCTGTGTTCGGTCCTGTACCGATTCGGACCCAACCGGCCCCATACCTACTGGCGCTGCATCCTGCCCGGTTCGGTCGGGGCGACGGTGCTGTGGCTGCTGTCATCGGTGGGTTTTTCCTATTACGTCAGCCACATCGCGGGCTACAGCGTGACCTATGGGCCGCTGGGGGCGTTCATCGCCATCATGATGTGGTTTTACGTATCGGCCTATGTCGTGCTGCTGGGCGCGGAACTGAACGCGGGGCTGGAAATCGAACTGAAGCTGCGCTGCTCACCTGAAAAGACGATGGAAGGCTGGACGAAGCACCAGCGCCTGTAACAGCCGGGTAGCTTCACGGCACCCGCTGGCGGCAGGCCGGTCCGGTCCGGGCAGGGCCGGAATATCTGCCTGCGCAGTCCATCCACGGCTCTTTGCAGCCAGCTTACCCACCGGCCACCTGAAATCGGTGATGTACGGAGCGGAACAGGACAGCCCTGAAAACCGGCAGCCGGTCACGAAACGTGAAAAATCCCGCTACCAGCACATCATGGACGCTTCAGCGCGGTGCGCTGGCGACTTCATCCTCAGGTCGTGCGGGTTCTATGGCGACGGGCGATGTGCCAGCGCCCAGCATGCCAAGCTGGCGCGCAGCCTCCGGTGAAAGATCAATGATGCGGTGGCCATGAAACGGCCCGCGATCATTCACCCGGACCACCACCGAACGCCCCGTCCGCATGGAACGCACGCGCAGGCGGGTGCCGAGTGGCAGCAGGGGGTGCGCCGCCGTCAGCGCATCAGGATCGAATGTTTCACCCGATGCCGTGGCACGGGACATTTTTCCACCCGTACCATACCAGCTTGCCATGCCATGCTGGTGCCAGTTTTCGGGAACGGATGTCATCACAGGCGACCGGACCACGCCCCGCGCATGTTCATGCGTCGTTGCACAGGCAGCATGCTCGGTGCCCGACGCAACGAACAGAAGACATGTAACCACAACCGAACACACAAACCGCGCCGCGCCGTGACTCGCCTCCTCATCACCACGTCGGTGATCGGGATACCCTGTCATTCGTGCCGTATAGCACAGTGAGCACCGATATCCTACCATCTTCGCCTCCCCCCTGCGGGCGCGCAGGCACGAACGGACTTGGAACCGGAGTGCGGGCGTGCTAGGCGCGTGCATCATGGAGCGCCCTCTCATTGCCGTGCTGAACGGCCCCAACCTGAACATGCTCGGACTGCGACAGCCCGAGGTCTATGGTCACGCCACGCTTGATGACGTGGAACAGGTCTGCGTCCAGGCTGCCGAACGCCTGGATGTCGCCATTGATTTCCGCCAGACCAATGGCGAGGGGGAACTCGTATCCTGGATACAGGAATGCCGGGGCCGCGCGCGCGGCATCATCATCAACCCGGCTGCCTACTCCCACACTTCCGTTGCCCTGCTCGACGCGCTGCTTGCCGTTGATCTGCCGGTGATCGAGGTGCACATTTCCAATATTCACCGCCGTGAAGCCTTCCGTCATCACTCCTACGTTTCCCGCGCCGCCATTGGCGTTATCTGCGGGCTTGGCGTACGGGGCTATGCGCTTGCGCTTCAGGCCATGACAGACATGATTCTGGACGAGGACGATCAATGAGCCGACTGCTCGTGGATGCGGATGCCATTCGGGCATTGGCCGAAATTCTGACCGATACCGGCCTGACCGAAATCGAAATCGCGGAAAAGGACAACCGCATCCGCGTTGTCCGCGCAGCCGCCCCGGTGGCGCATGCCGTGCCCGCCCCGGCCCCTGTCGCCGCACCGGTCGCGGTTGCGACCCCGGCGCCAGCGCCCGTCACCGACCCGTCCAAGCATCCCGGCGCCGTGACCAGCCCGATGGTGGGCGTGGCCTATCTTGCGCCCGACCCGTCCTCCCCGCCGTTCGTGACGGAAGGCCAGCAGGTCAGCGCGGGCCAGACGCTGCTGCTGATCGAGGCGATGAAAACCTTCAATCAGATCAAGGCCCCGCGCGCGGGCACGCTGAGCCGGATTCTGGTCCAGTCGGGTGACCCGGTCGAGTTCGGCGAAGCGCTGGTCATCATAGAGTAATGTTTTCCAAGATCCTGATCGCCAATCGCGGCGAGATCGCCCTGCGCATCCTGCGGGCCTGCCGCGAACTGGGCATTCCGACCGTAGCCGTCCATTCCACGGCTGATGCGGACGCCATGCATGTCCGTCTGGCAGATGAAGCCGTGTGCATCGGGCCGCCAGCCAGCCGCGACTCGTATCTGAATGTCGCGGCCATCCTGTCGGCAGCCACCATTACCGGCGCGGACGCCATCCATCCGGGTTACGGCTTCCTGTCGGAAAATGCCGACTTCGCGGAAACGGTGGAAGCCCACGGTATCACCTTCATCGGCCCGACGGCCGAGCATATCCGCATGATGGGCGACAAGATCACCGCCAAGACCACCATGATGGCGCTGGGCGTGCCGCTGGTCCCCGGATCGGATGGCGCGCTGGAAAACCTTGAGCAGGCGCGCGAAGTCGCCGCCCGCGTGGGGTATCCCGTGCTGATCAAGGCGGCGGCAGGCGGCGGTGGACGTGGCATGAAGGTCGCCCCTACCGAAGCCGATCTGGAAGAGGCATGGAGCGTTGCGCGCACCGAAGCCCGCGCAGCCTTCGGCAATGACGAGGTCTATCTCGAAAAATACCTCGACAAGCCGCGCCATATCGAACTCCAGATCATGGCCGACACGCATGGCAACGTGGTGCATTTTGGCGAGCGTGACTGTTCGCTCCAGCGCCGCCACCAGAAGCTGCTCGAAGAGGCGGGTTCTCCCGCCCTGACCGCGCAGCAGCGTGACGAGATCGGGGAAATCGCGACATCCGCCCTGACCAGGCTGGGTTACCGCAACGCCGGAACGCTGGAATTCCTGTATCAGGATGGACAGTTCTGCTTCATCGAGATGAATACCCGCCTGCAGGTGGAACATCCGGTGACGGAAATGGTGTGCGACGTGGATCTGGTGCGGGAACAGATCCGCATCGCGGCGGGCGAACCCATGGGTTACAGCCAGTCGGACATCCACTTCTCCGGCCATGCGATCGAATGCCGCATCAACGCGGAAGATCCGCAGAGCTTCATGCCCACTCCGGGCACGATCACCGTCTATCACCCGCCGGGTGGGCTGGGTGTACGAATCGACAGCGCGCTTTACGCGGGCTATCGCGTTCCCCCCTATTACGACAGCATGATCGCCAAGCTGATCGTGCGTGCGCCGACACGGCTGGAAGCCATCGAACGCATGCGTCGGGCTCTGGATGAATTCGTGATCGAAGGGGTCAAGACCGTCATCCCGCTACACCGCAGGATTCTGGATGACCCCCAGTTCCGCAAGGGTGACTACACCATCCACTGGCTGGAAAATTTCGTGGCCCGGCAGCAGGGCTAGGAACGTTTTCACGGCCACAGGTCATAGGAAAGGGGGCATGTCCAATGCGGAAATGCCCCCTTTTCTGTATCGCCACATCATGCGCGGCACGCAGGACGGATACCCGACCGACCCGCCCGGTTACGGATTTTCCGCGCCTGCCCGTTCAGGCCATGACCGGGTCAAGATAGGGGCTGGAAGCATCGAAGAACTTCTGGTTGTGATCCAGTTCATACGAAATCACGTACATGCAGCTCAATGCCCGGTCGATTTCCAGACGCACGCCCAGATTGTCCGCCTTCCCCGCCATTTCCTGCAAATGGACGATGGCGAATTTGGCGGAACGCGCGGTCCGGCCATAATGGCCACCGTAACGTCCACTGAACTGCGCCATGCGTCCCATCATGTCGCTGACCACGCGCTGGGCCTCTGGCGGTAGCTGGTGGCGTTCCAGAATGGTGCGCAGGCGGATCACATTCAGCCCGATGGTCATGGCGGACAGGATGCCCTGCAGGTAGGCATCGATGATCGTATCGGGCGTATCCTCCGCATTGGTCAGCAGCCGCACGAAGCGGTCCACATTATGCTCGACCACATACAGGGTAGTCGGCAGCACGCGCGCCCGCGCGACATAGCGCAGGCCACGCAGGATGCCGGTACGCATCTGCCAGCGCATGTCATTGGTATCGAACGGCAGGATCAGCCGGAAGGCCCACATGGCATACCACAGACCAAGGATCAGCGGCATGGCGGTGTTGAAAAACGCCACTTCATCCAGCCGGGACTGATTGCCCGGCCCCAGCAGGATCGGCAGGAACAGGTTATAGGAGACCGCACCCAGCACCAGCGCCGGATAGGCAAAGGCCAGCCCGCCTGCCAGCATGGGCAGGAACAGGCATGCGGCCATGATTTCGTACGTAGTGGGCGACGCCAGCCGCCACAGCACCAGTACACCCGCCATGAGGGAGGCAATGATGGCCCCACCCAGAAAGGCGCGGGTGGCCAGCGCTGGCTTTTCCAGCGTGGAAAACAGGCTGCATACGATCGAGACGAACATCATGAAGGTCAGCCCCGCCGACCATGACGTGGTGATCCAGATGACGCCTGACCCGAAAACGGTGACGGAGGCCCGCAGGCTGTTGGTGAAAGCCTGCTGCCAGTCCCGGAAGGTCTTGAGCCGGTAATGGAAATGATCGTGCAGCAACGGATGGCGGCTGGCATCGAACTGAAGCAGCGCCTGTTCCAGTTCGTCCAGCATGACGCCCAGCGCATGATTGAGCATGCGCTGCTGCGACAGCATCTCCACCAGTTGCGGATCGGGTGGCAGGCTGCCGGGTGTACCCATTTCCTCATCAAGGGAATCGGTCACGCTCTGCCTGCAGGCGGCCTGCAGGTCGGCCAGACGGGCCAGCACGGGCGATATGTCATCGCTGGCGTCCAATTGCGGGGCCATGTCCTTCAGAAAGGCCTGCACCTTGCTTGATGTCGCCCGGAAAGCGGCCCCCGGCGTACCCCCCGGCCCGTTCATGAGGGCAGCAAGATCCAGCCCGCGTGACAGCAGCATCGCCACCCGCGCAAGGGCCGCACGCGCATGGTCGCCTTCATGCCCGCGATGGGAGCCCATCTCGACTTCGGCAAACTCGATCTGGTCGCTCAGCGTGGTGATATTGGTAAAGACGCCGCGCGCCTTGCGCAGGATCTGGGCATCGCCCGACAGCAGGGCGGCCAGCGTCTGGCCCGCACCGTCGATGGCTGTCAGGAAATTATGGGCCAGACGGTCCTGCGCGCGCTCCTCCAGCCGGAACTGGAACAGGGAGGACACGGTCGTCTCCAGCACGATGCCCAGCACGATATAGGTCGCGCGTGCCATTGCCGTCATGAAGATGTGCTGGGGGTCGGCTATCCCGTCAAGCGAGATGATGGCGTAGGTGAACCCGCTCGCCCGCATGCCGTGGATACGGTAATTGGTCATGGTGGCGGGACCGGGCAGCAGCGTGCCGATGAAACAGAACAGTCCGATCCCGGCGGCAAGCATCAGGATGAACATGACCGGGGCCTGTGGAAAGGCCGCAACCAGCATGACGGCGCATATCGTGCCCACCACCATGCCGAACAGATGCCATCGCGCCTTGGCCACGCTCTTGCCGCGCGTGCCCTGCGCCACCATCCATACCGTCAGCGCCGCCCATTGCGGGCTGCCCAGTTCCCACCACAGGGCAATGCCCAGCGCGATGAGCGAGGTGATGGTCGTGCGCAGCGCATAACCGAATGTGAAGATACCGGGTGCGTACAGCCAGCGCAGATGATCCTGCCGCGGGGTCATGCCCGGCGGCCACAGGCGCCTGAAAAAATCGCGGACCTGATCCTGGAAGCGGATCAGGGAAAGCTCAAGACCTTTCATCCTGGCGTTCAGCCTCCCCTGTCAAACACGATCCACGCATACTGTTACATCATACGGCCCGAACGAACAGGGCCACAGCCGGGTGGCAGCGTGTACGCCATGCCACGCGCACCCGACGCAGTTCCTATTCCTCGTAGGAGACGAGGGTCTTGACCGGAATATCCAGACGGTTGCGGCCACCAAGCCCCGTCAGTTCGATCATGGTCGCAGCCCCCACCACATTGGCCCCGACCTTGCGCAGCAGGGAAATGGAGGCGACCAGCGTGCCACCCGTGGCCAGCAGGTCATCCATCACCACCACACGCTGGCCGGGCTGGATCGCATCGGACTGGATGTGCAGCGAATCGGACCCGTATTCCAGATCGTAGCTGTAGGACACCGTCTCACCCGGCAGCTTGCCCGGCTTGCGCAGCATCACCAGCCCGCAGCCCAGACGGCTGGCCAGGGGGGCCGCGGTCAGGAACCCGCGCGATTCGATGGCGGCAAGCACGTCCGGCGCCCAGGGTGCGACGGCGGCGGCCAGACGGCCCATGGCGATCTGCCACGCATCGGCGTCGCGCATCAGGGTGGAAATGTCGTAAAACAGGATACCGGGCTTGGGGAAATCCGGAATGTTACGGATGTATTGTTTCAGATCGATCTTGGCGGTCGTCATGATCGGTGCGCAGTCCCCGTTGCGTGGTCATATAAATCCGGGACAGGCGTGCCCCGTTCACGAAAATGTCGCCCTTGCAGACGGCTCCCCGCTGTAGCCGCCACGCGGCGGGGGGACAAGCCCATCGGCCCATGTTGCACATGCTTTGATATGCGCCCCGTGCGTTTTGTCATAACGGGAGATTTTATTCCTCCGTCTCCGCCGTGGCGGGCGGACGGGCCGGGCGCAGCACCACCATGACCATCATGATCGCGGCCCCCATCAGCATGACACCGGCCATCGGTATGGGGGAATTGGCGGGCAGCATGCCCACGAACGCACCCGCCACGGCACCCAGCACATATTGCAGCGTGCCCACGAAGGCCGAGGCGCTGCCCGCGAAGCGCGGATGATCCGCCAGCGCGCCAACGGTGGCGTTGGGGCCGACAATGCCCGTGGTGCCCAGTGAAACCATCATCGACAGGATCAGGCAGCCCAGCATCCACAGGGGGGGATGACCGCCATGCTGCATGGCGAAGGCGATGACGATGGCCATCGCCGTCATGGCGATGGTGCCCGCAACCGCGACACCCACCGCCACGCCAAGGATGCGGCCCGCATCGATCCGCCCCACCAGCAGGCCGTTAAGCTGCGACGCCCCGATCATGCACACCGCGAAGACGCCGAACATCATGCCAAAATGCGCAGGCGACAGCCCGAACTGGTTGATGAACACCGAAGGGGCGGCGGACAGGTAGGTGAAGGACATGAAACAGGCGAACCCCGCGATCATCGCATGCGTGATGAAACCGCGATCGCGCGCCAGCATCACATAACGGCTGAACAGGGTTACGGGCGAAAACTCGCTGCGGTTCGCAGGCCGCAGCGTCTCGGGCAGGACACGCCAGATCAGCACGATGCAGATCAGGCCATACACGGCCGAAGCCCAGAAGATGGACCGCCACGATGCGATCGACAGCACCATGCCACCCAGCGTGGGGGCCAGAATGGGCACGACCCCCATCACCAGCACCAGCCGCGACATGAGACGCGCGGATTCATTGCCATGCGACATGTCGCGCACGCAGGCGCTGGGAATGATGAGACTGGCCGATGCCCCCAGCGAGGCAATGAGGCGAAACGCGGAAAAGGTGAAGATATCCTGCGCCACCGCACACCCGACCGATGCCAGCGTATACACGAACGTGCCCACCAGCATGGGCACACGCCGCCCGAAACGGTCCGAAAGCGGCCCCATGGTGATCTGGCCGATCGCCAGCCCGACGAACCACACGGCCAGCGTCATCTGCGCCGACCCGGCGCGTCCGTGCAGCGTGTGTTCCAGCTCGGGGAAGGCAGGCAGGTATATATCGGTCGATACGGGACCGACCGCCGTCAGGAAACCAAGCAGGATGGCGATCCAGCCCATGGGGCGGACAGCCGTTTCCGGCGCGGGGGTTTCTGCTGAACGGCCCGCCATTGCGGATGAGCCCATGAGGCGCTCCAGTATTAAAAGACTTGTCGGGACTAGTAGACCAGCACGGCCCTGCTTTTCACCACCTAATTGCGGCATTTCTGCAATTCGTTATTCCTATACCGCCCGGTTTCGCATACGCCGCATAAGCCACAGTCCCACCAGCGCGGACAGGCCGAACAGGACGGTGGCGATACCGATGCGCAGCCCCCCATCCAGCCGCGTGCCCGCACCAACCAGCACGAATACGACCGTCTGCGGCAGGCTGCCCAGCAACGTGGCGAACATGAAGGGCGCGACCCGCACGCCCAGCATGCCGGACGCCAGACTGAGCAGCAGTGCCGAGCCCACCGGCATGAGGCGCAGCATCAGCACGGCGGCAAAGGGTTCGCGCCCCACCAACGCATCCAGCCGCGCCATGACTGCATCCAGTCGCGCGGGCATGCGTGCCCCGCCAACCCACCGCCCCCAGCCGTAACCGCACAGGGCGCCGGCAACGGTCGCCAGTGTCGCAAGCACGCAGCCCGCGCCGATTCCGTAGGCGGCGCCAGCAGCAAAACACACCATCTGCCGCGGCAGCCCGACCGCGCAGGACAGGCTGGCCACCGCAACGAACAGCACGACACCCCGCACCCCGGAATGAAGTGCCGGTCCCGCCGCAAGCATATGCCGCAGTCCCGGCATACGGCTGACCGCCACCGCCAGAACGGCAAAAACCGCCAGCAGCAGCACCGGCCGCACCAGCATGCGCAGCGAAGCCGCAGGAGATGATGCGGGCGGTACGGCGTGCGGTAATGTCATGCGTGCGTCCCGTCCGGCAGTAATTATATACACCGCGCCTAGCATCGCCTTGCGGCGGACTGCAAGGGCGGTCTAAATCCGATTATGTCCGCATATTCTCCCCATGGCTCCCTGCTGGGCCGCACGCCGCCTTCCGCGCAGGAAATGCGCAACAGGAAGCGTATTTCCACGTGGCTGTTCGCAATCTGCTTCATGCTGATCGGCATGATCGCGCTTGGCGGCTATACGCGCCTGACCGGGTCGGGCCTGTCCATCATGGACTGGCGGCCCATTACCGGCATGATCCCGCCGCTAAGCCATGCGGAATGGGAACGGCAGTTCGAACTGTACAAAACCATTCCCCAGTACAAGATCCTGCATGACGGCTTCGGCCTTTCGGGTTTCCAGCAGATTTTCTGGGCAGAATGGACGCACCGTTTCTGGGGGCGGCTCATGGGCCTTGTGCTGCTGGTGCCGCTGGTGTGGTTTTCCATCACCGGTGCGCTGGACCGGCGGCTCATGCTGCGGCTGATCCTGTTTTTCGTGCTGGGCGGGCTTCAGGGGGCCATCGGGTGGTTCATGGTGGCATCGGGGTTCAATCCGGACAGCACCGCCGTTGCCCCGGTGCGGCTGGTACTGCACCTGTGCTGCGCCTTTGCGCTGTATATCGCCATTCTGTGGACAGCCCTTTCGGTACGCACGCCGCGCCCCGCCTTCATCCCGGCCACGACCGCAGTGGTGCGCATCCACCGGCTGGTATGGACCATATGCTGTCTGGTGGGCATCACCGTCATTGCGGGCGGCTTTACCGCAGGCACGCATGCCGGATTTGCCTATAATACCTTCCCGCTCATGGATGGTCACCTGATCCCCCGTGGCTACGCACGGCTGCATCCCTTCTGGCTGAACTGGTTCCAGAACATTCCGGCGGTCCAGTTCGACCACCGCCTGCTGGCGACCGGCACGGCGCTGCTGATCGGCCTTACCATCGTGCTGGGACTGCGCACGGCCAATCTGGGCAAGGACGTGCATGATGCGCTGATGGTTCTGGGCTGGCTGGTGCTGCTGCAATACGCGCTGGGCATCACCACGCTGCTGCTGGTCGTACCGGTCTGGGCAGGCACCGTGCACCAGACCTGCGCCGCCCTTGTGCTGACGGCGGCCATTGTGACGCTGCACCGCCTGCGTGGGGTCGGACGCCCCTGAACCACGTTCCATCCGCTCCCGGCACACCGGCCACCGGGGGCGGATGGCCTCCCCCATTCAGGGGGTTACGATATAGGCCACGCCCCGCAGTTGCACATGTGTGTAGCGGTCGCGGATGATGGCCCACAGGCTGGAATATTCCCAGACATAACGCGGCGGCAGGAAGCGTGAACTGCTGACAAAGGCCACGATACCATGACTGTCCAGAGCCTGGCGCAGGGCCGTGGCGTCATGCGTGACGGCCACATGCTGGGAATAATTGAAGAAATCCATGACCACGGGCTTGCCCGCCCAGTAGCAGATGGCCAGCGTCTCGCACCCGACATTGCCATCCATATGCCGGACCGCCCCGATCGTTTCGCGCCATGCGGGTTCGTGGGCCATGACCTCCGCCGTGCTGCGATACAGAAAGGGCACGTAAACCGGCGTACAGGCCACGATGGGCAGCAGGTCCAGCCCCGCCAGCATGACAACACCCATCCACGCAGGCACCCGGCCGGGCGGGATCATACCCCTTTCCATCCCCGATACGGCCAGCCCGGCACATAGCGCGGCTGCGATCAGGGCTTCAAAACACGCATTATGTGTAACACCAGCACCCGTGCGCTGGATCACCACCGACAGGACGGACCAGAACAGGTAAGTCCCCAGCAGCAGACCCATCCGGTTGCGCAGGCCCAGCCGGGGCAGAAGCAGCGCGGAGACCATCATGCCCCCCAGCCCCAGCACGTTGCCCACCCCCTTTACGGCCCCATGTATCTGGAAAATGCGCTTGTGCCCAAAAACGCCATGGATGAAATCCGGGCCGAAACAGGCATAAAACAGGCCGCCCAGAACGGACACACCCACGACCCCGCCCAGCATCCATGCCAGCGCGCCACGCCGGTCGGTCACAAGCAGCCACAGGGTGATCGCAAGCGGCAGGGCAAGGATATTGTGCTTGAAGGTCAGTCCCGCCACCATGACAAGACCGGCACAGAACGCCCGCCACGCAGGCATGCCGTCGCGTGCATTGCCCCGGTTCCCCAGCAGCAGCACGAAACCGGCCATGATAATGGCTTCCGCCAGCCATTGCGGATCATTCATGACCACGTAATCGCTATAGAAAACCGCCGCGTAGAATATGACCAGCAGACCCGCGAACCATGCGGCGGCGCGCGTGCCCCCCATGATGGTGACGATCCGGCCGGTTGCAAAAGCGCAGAAAAGCATGGCGAATAACGAGACGATGCGCCCCGCGAGGATCATGTCCCCCAGCAGCCACCCGAGCGCACCCACCACGTAAAAGGAACTGGGCGGATAGTTGTTGAACACCATGCCGCCCGGCGGCGGGTACAGGCTGGCCCCCCCCATCCCCATGGCATGCCGGGCCTGATAGGCATTCCATCCCTCGTTACTGGACAGGGAGACATGATACCCGATAACTGCAATATGCGGGGCAAGCATACAGGTCGCCAGAAATATCCCGGCACAGATCCATAACCTGCCAATCGTTCCTGATACTCTTGGTATGGTATTCATATATGAAAAGCGGCTTCTTCCGTTCCGAATACTTAATTATTCGGGGTCTGCACGGCTGCCTGCCCCGGATCAGATATGCGGATGGTCCTGCATTTCATATCAGACGCCCATCCGGCCCCGGTCAATGCCTCCGTCCGGGCGGAGCATCCTAGCGTGCCCCACGGGCGGGGAATAACACCGGAATGTGGCTTTATAATTCAGAATGTTACACGGGCCGTTTTCCGGGGATCTTTCGCGCACTTCCCGCTTGCGCATTGGTGCGGACCGGGCAGAAATACCCCTATGATCCACAGGCAGCCCCTCAACGGGATACCGCGCACGATCCGGTGGCGATGGGTGCGCCGGGGCATCCGATCCGGCAGGCCATGCGTTATCGCACCATCGGGCGGCATGATGCGCGCCACGCCTTTCCCGAACGGACTATTTTCTGCGATAAACCCTCTTCAGACATGCAGGAATGGAAGATGCACAAGCTGAAACATGTGGCGACCGGAATGATGCTGGCACTGATCGCATGCGGGCCGGTGGCTCCGCACGCCCATGCCGAACCACATGGCGGCGGCGGTGGCGGTCGGGGTGGTCCGGGCGGCGGTGGCTATGGCGGAGGCCATGGTGGAGGCTGGAACAATGCAGGCCGCGGTGGCGGATGGGACGGCGGGCGTTCAGGCCGCTGGCGCGGCAACTGGGGCTGGGGCGGATGGGGCTGGAATGGTGGCTGGGGCGGCGGCTACTACCCTGCCTATGTCGGCTGGGGTGGCTGGGGATACCCGTGGGGTGGCTGGGGCTGGGGATGGCCCGGCATGGCCATGGGGGGTGCGATGGGTGCCGCCGCAGCCGGGGCCAGCTATCAGGCCGCACCGGAAGTCTATAGCGGCACGGGCAATACCACGCCGGAAGATGACACCATCTATGACAAGGATCTGTCCACGCTGGTCAATCCCCAGCCTGCGCCAGTCCCGACGCAGGCCCCCGCGCAGCCGAAACCGTCCCGTTCCTGTCCGGCGGGACAGGTCTATAATGACCTGACTGAAAGCTGCGACCGGCCATAAGCGCCGACCGGGATCGGGCAACCGGCATGGGGGGATGTATGTTTCCCCCCACCGGAAGCGGGCTGGCATTACGGCCGCCCTTCATCCGGGCCGGTCAGGGTGCGTCGATGGCTTTTTCCTGCCCCGGCTGCGGCACCCAGCCCTGCAGTTCCTCCCGCACAAGGGTTTCAAGCAGGTCGATGGCATCAGGCGAATCGTTCAGGCACGGGATCAGCGCCAGTTCCTCGCCACCTGCCTTGACGAAGGCGGCACCGGCTTCATTGCCGATTTCATCCAGCGTTTCGATGCAGTCAGCGATGAAGCCCGGCGTGATCACGGCAATCCGGGTAATCCCGCGCGCGGGCAGGGATTCGATAAAGGGCGCGGTATAGGGTTCAAGCCATTTGGCCGGGCCAAAACGTGACTGGAAGGTCAGCGGCATCATCTGCCCGTCATATCCCATCGCCTGACGCAGGGCGGCGATGGTGCGTTCGCATTCCGCCTGATAGCTGTCGCCCTTTTCCACATAAACCTTCGGCAGCCCGTGAAAGGACGCCACGATCATCTGCGGCCTGAAATCCAGTGTCTGGAGTCGTGCGGTAATGGAACGGGCCAGCGCGGCGATATAGGCCGGATGATCGGCAAAGGGCGGCAGGGTGCGGATGGCAGGCTGGTTGCGCATGCGCATAAGCGCGCGAAAGGCCTGATCGTTGGCAGTGGCCGTCGTGGTAGCGCTGTA
Organism: Komagataeibacter sp. SM21; assembly: GCF_041402665.1. Lineage (NCBI taxonomy): Bacteria > Pseudomonadati > Pseudomonadota > Alphaproteobacteria > Acetobacterales > Acetobacteraceae > Komagataeibacter > Komagataeibacter sp. SM21. The sequence goes on along the minus strand of NZ_JBGLOV010000003.1, from coordinate 184,291 downwards.
CTGCGGATAGAGCGGGGCCAGCAGGATACGGTCGCATCCCTGCTGCACCAGATCATGCACGCCCTGCCTGATGGAGGGCCTGCCATAACGCATGCCCCATGCCACCGGCACGCCATCCGCCGCCAGACGTTCGGCCAGCCCGGCAGCCTGATTGCGGGTATAGGTGCGAAGGGGGCTTTCATCGCGGTCATGATGCCAGATGCGATGATAGGCTTCCCCCGACCGGCGGGGGCGAAATGTCAGCACCGGGCCGTACAGGATGGGCTTCCAGATCAGGGGACTGGCTTCGATGATACGCCGGTCCGAAAGGAATTCCGCCAGATAACGCCGGACAGCGGCGTAACCGGTTCCATCCGGGGTGCCCAGATTGCTCAGAAGCACCCCGGCGCGCGCGGACGCAACTTCCTGCCGCGCCGCGCGATGTACGGTAATGAATGTCATGACACGGCTGCTACATGAAGCCGCGTATGGATGCAAAGGAACAGGAGATGGGGTCCTGCCTTCAGGTCAGAAGTTCAGTCAGCGTCGGGTGCGTACCCGGACCGGCTGCATGGCCCGGACCGGGGCGTTGAGACAACGCGCCATACCGACAAGCCCCAGCAGGGCGACAACAGGGGAAAGCATCTGGACAAAGGTGAGCATCACGGTCCCTTTCCTGATCGGACTTCCATCAGTCAACAGCGCGTATCATGCCCACGTCAATCAAAAACGTGACTGGCGCGCGCCAGCGCGACACATTTGCGCATGAGCGATGGCAGGGCCACGGCTTCCTCCCCCGCGTAATTCACTTCCCCGCCCTGTCCCGCGATACTGTTGGGAAAGGCGGAAATTTGCGCCGCATACACGTCCACCAGCAATGTGAAATGCGTGAAGACATGCTTCACCTGCCCCGTTCCATGCCATTTCGCGCGCAGCCGGGGTGCGTCGGGCGCATGCTCCATCGCCTCCCCCTCCGTCCAGGGGGTATCGCGCCATACCGGGCCGGGCAGGCCCATCATGCCGCCCAGCAGGCCTTTTTCCGGCCGCCGGACCAGCAGCATGCCGCCTGCCGCATCCATCATGCAGAAATGCACGCCATAGCGCACGGGACGGGCCACCTTCGCCGCGCGACGCGGCAGGGTGGCGGCGATTCCCTGCCGGTTACCCGCGCAGGCGTCACGCCATGGACACAGCGCGCAGGCCGGCGCGCGCGGGGTGCAGATACCGGCGCCCAGATCAAACAGCGCCTGCGCGAAATCGGATGGTCGGCCCTGCGCCGGGGCATCCGCGTTAAGGGTCATGGCCTGACGGGCGATAGCCTTGCGCGCGCCGGGCAACGGGTCCGTCTGGGCAAACAGGCGCGCCGTCACGCGTTCCACATTCCCGTCCACCGGCACGACCGGACGACCAAAGGCAATGGCGGCTATGGCCGCAGCGGTATAGGCCCCGATTCCCGGCAGTTCCAGCAGCCCCGCCACGGTATCGGGAAACACGCCGCCCCGCGCCGCCACCGCACGGGCGCAGGCATGCAGGTTGCGTGCCCGCGCATAATAGCCAAGTCCGGCCCACATGGTCATAACCTGATCCTGCGGGGCGCGGGCCAGCGCGTTCACATCGGGGAACGCATCCACAAACCGTTCAAAATAGGGAATGACCGCCGTAACGGTGGTCTGCTGCAGCATGATCTCACTCAGCCAGACCCGATAGGGATCTGCGCTCTGGCCGGGCAACGCGCGCCATGGCAGAGTGCGACGGTGCCGGTCATACCAGCGTAACAGATCAGCGGCAGAAGGTAACACGGACCCGTTTATGACGAACCCGCCCCCCGACAGCAAGCGAAAGAACGCCACCACCCCCACGGAACCGCCGCCCCGGTCGTTCCGCACGCGCAGCATGGCGGCCCTTCTGCCCCATATCAGCAGGCCGGTTTTTCGCAAGCAGTCCCCCGCCGCCGTGCAGGTCATGTCGGACTGGCCTGATATAGTCGGCCCCCATCTGGCCGCCACGACCGTACCGCGCAGACTGGCCGCCGGGACGCTGACCGTGGCCTGTTCAGGGCCGGTGGCGATGGAACTGCAGCATCTTGCGCCCGCCGTCATCGCCCGCATCAACACCACATGCGGGCAGGGCGTGGTCAAACGCCTGAGAATGGTTCAGGACCTGACCATGACGCCCCGCCCCGTCGCCCGGCCCGCCCCGCGCACGGCACCTGCGCCCGTTCAGATCGACGACATGCCCGATGGCCCGCTGAAGGAAGCACTTGGCCGTCTGGGCGGCTGGCTGAACGCATCCCGCGACCCGAAAACCCGGCGATAGGTGCCCTGACCACTCCCCTGCCGCCAGACGGAGGGAAACGGCCCCGGTTACAGACAGGGCGATGCCTGCCATGAAAACGCCTTACGCATGATCGTGAATGATCTGTCACATAATGACAGGTGCCCAAGGCTGGATATCTGGCCGGAAGGCACCAATATCCGATGGCAGGATGTCAGATAAAGGAAACTGACCACATGCGTAAATTGGCCCTGTTGCTGGCCGTGTCCGTGGGACTGGTCGGCGCGTTGCCCGCACCTTCCGCCTATGCATGGCGTGGGGGCGGATGGGGTGGCCCCGGCTGGCACGGCGGCGGCTGGCGTGGTGGCTGGGGCTGGGGTGGCTTCGGCATGGGCATCGCCGCCGGGACCGCACTGGGTGTCGCCATGTCCCCTTACCGCTACGGACCTTATGGTTACGGCTATCGCTACCCGGTCTATGGCTACGGTTATCCGCCGCCCTATCCGGTTTATGCCTATCCGCCGCCGCCTCCACCGCCGCCACCGGCCTATTACGGCGGATATTACCGTTAAGGCGCGCCCCGCGTGGCCTTTACGAAAGCGTGGATCAGTGCTGCGGATTTGACGCCGGGGGCGGACTCCACCCCGGATGACACATCTACGGCACGCGTGCCGCTCTGATCTATGGCGCGCTGTACATTGTCAGGCGTCAGGCCCCCGGCCAGCAGCCATGGGACGGGGGCCTGCCAGCCTTTGGTCAGGGTCCAGTCAAAGGCATGGGCATTGCCACCGGGCCGGTCGGAACCGGCAGGCGCACGGGATTCGATGACCAGCCCATCCACCGCACAGTTTCGGGGCAGGTCAGCAGCAGCGGCAATCCCGGTCGCCTGCCATACCGGCAGGCCGAACCGCGCGCGGATAACGGCGGCGCGGGGACCATCATCATAGATCTGCAATCCATCAAGCGGCACATGATCCAGCACGGTGCGGATCTCGTCATCCGTGGGCCGGACAAACAGTCCGATGCGCTGCGGGCCAGCGGACATCATGCCACGCGCCAGCTCTCCGGCCACATCCGGCGTTACATGGCGTGGAGAACGGCCGAAAAACACGAATCCGATCCAGTCCGCCCCTGCGGCACAGGCTGCATCCAGCCCGATCCGATCACGGATACCGCATATCTTGACCCTGACCGTCATATGACCCGTGCCCTCGACCCGGTTCAGGCAGACAGTTCCGCCGCAATCGCGGCGGCGGCGGCGGCGGGATCGGATGCACGGGTAATGGGGCGACCCACCACAATCCAGTCCGCCCCGGCATCGCGTGCCTGGGCGGGGGTCATGACCCGTTTCTGGTCCCCCGGCGCACTGCCTGCCGGACGGATACCGGGCACGACCAGCACCGGCTTGTCGCCCAGCGCCTGCCGCAGGGGCGCGATCTCATGCGAAGAACAGACAAGCCCGTCCGCGCCGGATTCAATGGCCAGACGGCCCAGCCGCACGACCTGTGCTTCCACGCTGCCCTCAACCCCGGTTTCATGCAGGGCACCGGCATCCATGCTGGTCAGGACGGTGACGGCCAGCAGCAGGGGACGTGCATTTTCGGGAAAGGTCTCGTTCACCGCAACGCGAGCCGCCGCGATCATGGCCCGGCCACCTGACGCATGGATGGTCAGCATGGCGGGACGCAGTGCGGCAAGGCTGCCAATGGCGGATGCGACGGTGTTGGGGATATCGTGCAGTTTCAGGTCAAGGAACAGCGGACTGTCCCCCGCCGCCTCACGCACGGCGTCCAGCCCGCAGGCATAGGTAAACTCAAGCCCCAGCTTGACCGCCCCGGCATGTCCGGCGGTTTCGTGCCGCCAGCGCACGGCCTGCGCCGTGTCCTTGGTATCGAGGGCAACAATCAGGCGGGTGGACCGTCCACGCATTGGCGGTAACTCCGGTGCAGGCTATGGGGCGTAAGGAAAAGGTTCAGGAACCGGGACGTTCCGTGCCGCCGGGAGCATCCGGCACGGGGGCCGGGGGCGTTTCCGTTACGGCGGGCGGCGTGACGGGGGCTGCAGGCTGCGCCGCATAGGCCCGCAGCATGGGCGAGTCGGCAGGTGCCGACGTCAGGCCGGGAACACGCGGAGCGGTTTCATCCGTGCTGTCCAGACGGGCGCGCAGGGTGCGCACTTCCTGTTCGGCGCGGCGGGCGCGCCGCATCTGGCGCAGCACCACGATCCATACGCTGGCCGATCCCGTGGCATAGAGCAGGGCCGCGACCAGCAGCGCCAGCACGCCGGGCGATGACGTCCATTTCCACTGCAGCCATGACAGTTCCACCGGCGCCTGATTACAGGCGGCGAAAATGATCAGCGCCACGATCACGGGCAGGGTGATGAAAAGACGTATCATGATCCTGTTTCCCTACCGCCAACCACGGGGACCTGCAAGAAAATCAATTCATCCGGCGCACTGCTTGATCGCGCACGGCAGCCGTGGTTGCCTGTAGGTACAGGCCGCGACAGCGCCGTTGCGACCGGCACGGGGGCGAAACAATGGGCAAGGTCGTCATTTTTCGTACTACGGCGCGGCGTGATGAATCCTGGGCCGTGATCGCACGCACCGGGCGCGACACGCGCGTCGCCAGCATCTATCCCACACGGAATGCGGCCGAAGCCGACTGCGAATGGCGCAGCAGGCAGGTTGCGGCCTATCGTGGCTTTCTGGAACGCAACAACGTGGCCGTGCCCCATTACAGCATCCGGCCCTACCGCAGGGCGGACCTGCCGCGCGCATGGCGGCCCCTGCCCGCGCTGGGGTTCCTGCACGGGCAATGCTGAGGCATGGATTAAGTTGCTTTTGATCCGCTGGCGGGCAAAATCACGATCCGGCCCGCGCGGCTGCCGACTGCAAACGGAGACCCCATGACCGATACCCCTTCCGCCCTTTCTCCCGTTCTGGAGCAGGCGGACCGCACGCTTGATGCCGCTGTCGATCGGCTGTTCGCCTTCCTGCGCATACCCAGCATTTCCACCCAGCCCGAACACGCGGCGGACTGCGCGCACGCGGCGAAGTGGCTGCATGACGAACTCGACAGTCTCGGCTTTGACGCGCGGATATGCGAAACCGCTGGCCATCCCATCCTGATCGCCCATGACCGCACCCCGCCAGAAGGGCCGCATGTGCTGTTCTATGGCCATTACGACGTGCAGCCCGTCGATCCGCTGGAGTTGTGGAACAGTGGCCCGTTCGAGCCGGTCATGGATACGGCGGAAGACGGCACGCAGCGTATCGTCGCCCGTGGCGCATCGGATGATAAGGGACAGGTCATGACCTTTATCGAGGCCATACGCGCCATCCGCGCGACACAGGGCACGATGCCGGTGCGCATCTCCCTGCTGATCGAAGGGGAGGAAGAATGCGGCGGCCCCAACCTCGTTCCCTTCATGGAAGCCCATTGTGAGGAGCTGCGCGCCGATGTGGGGCTGATCTGCGATACCGCCATGCTGCCCGGCGTGCCCGCCATCACCACCGCCCTGCGCGGCATGGTGGGCGAGGAAGTCCACCTGCGCTGTGCCCGGCGCGACCTGCATTCCGGTGTTTATGGCAATGCCGCGCGCAACCCGGCGGAACTGCTGTGCCAGATCCTGTCCTCCATCCGCGATCCCGAAACGGGGCGCGTGACGCTGCCGGGATTCTACGCGGGCGTGCAGGCCCCGCCGCAGGCGCTGCGTGAGCGGTGGCGTGAAATCGCGCCGGATGACGCCACATTCCTTGGCGAGGTCGGACTTTCGGTTCCCGCCGGAGAAAAGGGCTATACCGCCATCGAACAGACATGGTGCCGCCCCAGCTTCGAGATCAACGGCATTTCCAGCGGTTACACCGGTGAAGGGTTCAAGACCGTGCTGCCCGGTGAGGCGGTGGCCAAGGTTTCGTTCCGGCTGGTGGCGGGGCAGGACCCTGTCCGCATCCGTCAGGCTTTCTGCAGCCATGTCCGCAGCATGCTGCCCGAAGACTGCACCGTTACCTTTGCCCAGGCCGGCGGCTCTCCTGCCTGCACCGTGCCGGAGCAGGCGTTCGGCCTGCAGCCAGCGCTTGCCGCGCTGGGGGATGAATGGGGCACGCCTGCGGTGACCATCGGCTGTGGCGGCTCGATTCCCGTGGCGGGGGACATGCAGCGCATACTGGGCATGTCAGCGCTGCTGGTAGGTTTCGCACTGGATGACGACCGCGCCCATTCCCCCAACGAGAAGTATGAACTGACATCCTTCCACAAGGGCATCCGGTCGTGGGTCCGTATCCTGCACGCCATGGCCACCCCCGATGCATGAAGGTGAACTGCCGCTGGCCCTGACCATGGGCGACCCGGCGGGCATCGGGCCGGAGATCACGGCAGGTGCGTGGCGGGCCATGCGCCACGGGGCGGGGCATTTCGCCGTTATCGGGGATGCGCAGGCGATCGGGCAGTACGACGTGCCGGTGCGTGAGATCGACACCATCGCACAGGCCGCCGGTGTGTTTGCCAACGCCGTGCCGGTGCTGCCGGTCAGCCTGCCTGTGCCCCCCACGCCCGGTCAGCCGGACAGTCGCAATGCCGGGGCGATCACCGCCAGCATCGCGCGGGCGGTGGAACTGGCCCGCACGGGACAGGCGGCGGCTGTCGTCACCTGCCCCATCAGCAAGATCGTGCTGAAAAACGCAGGCTTCCCCTATCCGGGCCATACGGAATACCTCGCAGCCCTGTGCGACGTCTCCGGCGCGGAGGTCATGATGCTGGCCTGCCCCGAACTGCGTGTGGTGCCGGTGACCATCCATGTCAGCCTGCGCCGCGCGCTGGATGAACTGGATACGGCAGGCATCATCGCCGCGACACGCACCACCCATGCGGCGCTGCGCCGGGATTTTGGCATTGCTTCCCCGCGCATCGCCATCGCCGGGCTGAACCCCCACGCGGGCGAAAGCGGCAGCATGGGCACGGAGGAGCAGACGGTCATCGCCCCCGCGCTGGAGGCCCTGCGTGCCGATGGCATGGATATAAGCGGCCCGTGGCCCCCCGATACCATGTTCACCCCCGCGGCACGGGCGCGATACGATGTAGCGATGTGCATGTATCACGATCAGGCGCTGATCCCGCTCAAGACCATCGACATGACGCAGGGGGTCAATATCACGCTGGGCCTGCCCATCATCCGCACATCGCCCGATCACGGCACCGCCTTCGACATTGCGGGGCGCGGCGTGGCCGATCCGTCCAGCCTTGTCGCCGCCTTGCGCATGGCCATGCAGATGGCCGAACACAGGAACAGGTCATGAATACATCCCGTCCCGCCACGATCCGGCTGGGGGTCAACATCGATCACGTCGCAACCGTGCGCAACGCGCGCGGCGGCCACCACCCCGACCCGGTCCGCGCCGCCCTTCTGGCGCAGGACACGGGCGCGGACGGCATCACCGCCCATCTGCGTGAAGACCGCCGCCATATCCGCGATGCCGACCTTGAGCGCCTGCGCGGTGAACTGCGCATTCCGCTGAACATGGAAATGGCCGCGACGGAGGAAATGACCGCTATCGCCACCCGCCTGCACCCCCATGCGTGCTGCCTCGTGCCCGAGCGCAGACAGGAGGTCACGACCGAAGGCGGGCTGGATGTACGCGGGCAGGCCACCATGCTTGCCCCGCGCATTGCGCGCATGCGGGACGCGGGCATCCGGGTCTCGCTGTTCATCGACCCGGACGCAGCCCAGATCGAAACGGCGGCGCAACTGGGCGCGGCGGTCGTGGAACTGCATACCGGCGCCTATGCCGACGCCACGGATGAAGCGGCGAGGGCCGTGGAACTGGGCCGCCTGACCACGGGCGCCGCCCATGCCGCGCGATGCGGGCTGGAAGTCCATGCGGGCCACGGGCTGACCTATGACAACGTAACGCCCGTTGCAGCACTGCCGCAGGTGACTGAACTCAATATCGGTCACTTCCTGATCGGTCAGGCCATTTTTGACGGCCTGCCCGCCGTCATCCGCCACATGAAGGAACTGATGGCGGCGGCGCGTAGCTGAACACCGTCCTCCGCCCCCACCGGTTACGGCGGGGCGGAAGGGTAAGGCATTACACGACGCCGATCACCACGACGCGGCCTGTTCCATGGTTTTGACGGGGGCCTCAGCCCCCCGTGCCACCTACCGTCAGGCCGGTCATTTTAAGGGTCGGCTGGCCCACGCCCACCGGCACGCCCTGACCGGCCTTGCCGCAGGTGCCGATGCCAGGGTCCAGCGCGGGTTCGCCACCGATCATGGTCACCTTGGTCATGGCGTCCGCACCGTTACCGATCAGGGTTGCCCCCCGCACGGGGGCAGTGATGCGGCCGTCTTCGATCAGATAGGCTTCGGATGCGGCGAACACGAATTTACCCGAAGTGATGTCCACCTGTCCCCCACCGAAATTGACGGCGTAGAGGCCGCGCTTTGTGGTGCGGATCATGTCTTCCGTCGTGGCGTCACCGCCAAGCATGATGGTGTTGGTCATCCGCGGCATGGGCGCATGGGCGTAGGACTGTCGCCGCCCGTTACCCGTAGGAGCCACGCCCATGAGGCGGGCATTGAGACGATCCTGCAAATAGCCGGTCAGGATTCCGTCCTCGATCATTACGGTGCGACCCGTGGGGGTGCCTTCATCGTCAATGGTCAGGCTGCCGCGCCGTTCGGGCAGGGTGCCGTCATCCACCACCGTCACACCGGGGGCCGCAACACGCTTGCCCATTAGCCCCGCGAAGGCGGAGGTACCCTTGCGGTTGAAATCGCCTTCCAGCCCGTGGCCCACGGCTTCATGCAGCAGGATGCCGGGCCACCCGGCCCCCAGCACCACTTCCATCTCCCCCGCCGGGGCCGGGCGGGCATCGAGATTGACCAGCGCCATGCGCAGCGCCTCATCCACCGCGTTCTTCCACACCTGCGGCGCGAGAAGCCGGGAATAGGAGTAGCGGCCACCCAGTCCGTGGCCGCCGCTCTCACGCCGTCCGTCCTGTTCCACCACGACCGATACATTCATGCGGACCAGCGGGCGGATGTCAGCCATGCGCTGCCCGTCGGGGCGCAGGATCTGGATTGCCTGCCATTCCGCCGAAATGGACGCCATCACCTGCACCACGCGCGCATCCCGCCCCCGGGCATAGGTATCAAGTTCCGACAGCATGGCCGCACGGGTGGCGAACGCACCTTCCCCCAGCGGGTTGATGTCCGGATACAGGCGGTGATTGGTCGAACGCGGCCCCGTCGCCAGCGTGCCCGTGCGGCCAGCGCGTATCTGGGTTACGGTTTCAGCCGCGCGCCGGATGGCGCTTTCGCTTATTTCATCGGAATGGGCAAAACCGGTTTCCTCCTCCAGCACGGCACGCAGGCCAAAGCCGGAAGATGTGTCGAAGGTGGCGGAACGGATCACGCCCTCATCAAGGGAGATGGCCTCACTTTCACGATATTCCAGAAAGAGTTCCCCATCGTCCATGCCCTCCAGCGCCTGCTGGACAAGGCGTTCGGCATCGGGGCGGCCCAGGCGGGCGCCCGCGCGCTCGAAAAACAGGGCATCGGTTGCAGCCAGCGGGGAAAGACCCTGAAGGGATGCGGGCATGAATGGCAACTCCGGTTGGCGGAACAGGTAAGGGACACGAAACGCTCAGGCCGCTCAGCCCGGCAGGGGGCGGGCAGCATAGCCCGCTTTGCCCCCATGGGAAAGTTGGGGAGCCTTCGTGACCGGTGCCATACGTGAAAATGAACTTCCCTCCATCTGGAAGGTTTCCCTTTGTGATAGGCAGGAAAGGCAGGGCATTGTGCAAGAATTGGGTATCCATTGTTCGAAGAAACGGCGTCTCGTGAAAATTTCCCTTCTGTGTGGTTCAAGTCTCTCCCGGTCCCTTCCCCGTCATGCCGGGCTTCTTCTGGCCGGTCTGCTTTACGCAGGGACCCCGGCTCTGGCCCAGACAGAACCTGCCGCCCAACAGGCCACGTCCCCCGCGCAGCCCTCCGCTGCCGTCCCGTCCGCGCCCCCCGCCGGTGCGGAACGGACAGCAGCGGCACCTTCCGCCACCGTTCCCGCCCCGACTGACAGTACAGCGGCCACACCCGCGAAACAGGGGGAACAGACGCCTTCGGTGCCAACGCCTGAACCGCTGTCTGGGAGCGGAACCATGCCGTCTGCATCACCCGTCACGACTCCGGCGGCTGGCCCCGCCAGCACCGATACGCCGCCCGTTGCCCCGTCACCCGCCACAGCGGACGGGTCCGGTACGGGCAACACCACGACAACAGCCACCCCCCCCGCTGCCGCGCCCACACCAGCCCCGACGGCGGTGGAGGCTCCCGCACGCCCTGATGCGTCCGCGCCCACTCCCTCCACGGCGGCAGGCGGCCCTACGGCCAACAGCGATACGAACGTAACGGCTACTCCGGCTGCCCCCACAGCAGCGGCCCGGCCTGCCACCCCTGCTCCCGCCACGCCCATGCCGGCAAGCGGACCCACGGCCAATAGCGTTCCGGCAGCCCCGGGCAATGCGCCCGCCCCTGCCACCGCGCAACCGGCTGCCGCACCGCCAGCAGGTCAGGCACAGGCAGGCAGCACCAGCCCTGCGCCGAAGGATGCGGCACAGGCCGCAACCACGCAGCCCCACGCGGCAGGCGTGCCACTGGCACCCGTCGAGGACCTGCGCCCACCGTCCATTGCACTGGACGGCCTGTTCCAGGCCATTGGTGAGGCCCATATCTACACCGACGCCAAGACCGCCGCCGACGCCATACCCGATGAAGCCCCGGCAGACCTGCTGGCCGAGTACAAGATCGCCCGGCTGCGTCCTGATTTCTCGCTCAAGGATTTCGTGGCGCAGCACTTCACCCTGCCCGAACGCAAGACCGTGTCGTACCAGCGCAGCCCGGATGAAAACGTGCGCGACTACATCAACGGCATGTGGGAAGTGCTGAGCCGCCCGCCGGACATGGCGGTTGCCTATTCATCCCAGCTCCCGCTGCCCTACACCTATGTCGTGCCCGGTGGCCGTTTCAGTGAACTTTATTACTGGGACAGCTACTTCACGATGATCGGGCTGTATGAAAACCAGAAAATCGATCTCATGCGCGACATGGTGCGCGACATGGCGGCGATGATCGACCGGTATGGCCATATTCCCAACGGTAGCCGGACCTATTACCTCAGCCGGTCGGAACCACCGTTCTTCTCGCTCATGGTCGATCTTCTGGCCATGCATGACGGGCAACTGGCCTACACCACCTTCCTGCCCGAACTGCAGGCTGAATACGATTACTGGATGGACGGGCAGGATTCCGTGCCCCCCGGCGGAGCCTACCGCCGCGTGGTGCGCCTGCCGGACGGGACGGTCATGAACCGCCACTGGGATGACCGCGACACCCCGCGCGACGAAAGCTATCCGCAGGACGTGGCCACCGCCGCCCATTCCGACCGACCGAAGGAAGAGGTCTACCGTGACCTGCGGGCGGGATCGGAAACGGGGTGGGACTTCTCCTCCCGCTGGCTGGCGGACGGACATACCCTGTCCACCATCCACACCACGGACCTGCTTACGGTCGAACTGAACTGCCTGATCCCGCACCTGCAGCAGACACTGGCCCATGCCTATGAGCTGAAAGGCGACAAGGAAGCGGCAGCGCGCTATGCGCGTCTGGCGGAAGAACGCATTGAAGCGGTCCGCCGCGTCCTGTGGGACGAGCGCAGGGCCGCCTACATTGATTATGACTGGAAGAAGGGCGAATCGACCTCCATCCTGTCCGGGGCGACCGTCATGCCGCTGTTCCTGCAGATGGCGACACCGGAACAGGCAAAGGCGGTATCGGAAACCGTAAGAAAGAACCTGCTTCAGGTCGGTGGCCTGATCGCCACCGAACGTACCAGCGGACAGCAGTGGGATGCCCCCAATGGCTGGGCCCCGCTACAGTGGATGGCGGTAAAGGGCTTCAACGAATACGGTTACGATACGCTCGCCAGCGATATTGCAGCGCGCTGGATGGGGCGCGTGATCGGCACCTACGAAAAATCCGGCGTGCTTCTGGAAAAATATGATGTGGTCAATCCCTATATCAATCCCAAAGGCGGCAAGGGCGGCGGCGAATACCCGATGCAGATCGGCTTTGGCTGGACCAACGGCACGCTGCTGGGCTTCATGAACCGTTACCCGCAGAACACCCGCGTAGTGCTTGACCGCAACCCGGCGGCTGACCAGCCTTCACCCCAGCCGCTTCCGCCCATGAACGCCTATGGCGTCCAGACCGATGCGGATACGCTGAGCCGCTACAGCCTGCCCACACTGGACCTGACGCCACGTCCGGTGGCACCGACCCCGGCGCTGCCGCAGATGTCCACCGTGGGGGCCAGCGCCCCGACATCGGCAACACAGATCCCTGCCCCCGCCCCTGTATCGCCGCCTGCCCAGTCCGAAGCGGCACCGGCAGCCACATCGACCACGCCAGCACAACAGCAGCAGGACGCAGGCAGCACTGCCGCGCAGGCCACACCGGCAACTCCGCAACAGGCACCTGCATCTGCATCCACGCCGACAACGGATACCGCCGCAACAGCGCCTGCGGCGACCCAGAACACGGCGGCCACACCGCAAGCCGCGCCACCGAAGGTGGAAACACCGGCGCAGCCTGCCGACAACGCATCGGGCACCACCACGCCATCTGCGCCGTCCACACCTGCGCCCGCGCAGGTGGAGCAGCCCGCAGCCCGACCGGTCCCGCCTGATGCCGGTTCAGGCCAGACGGAACAGAAGGCCGCCCCCGCCACAGGCGAAAACGTATCCCAGCCCAAATAAGAAAAGGGGGAGACCATGGTCTCCCCCTTTTTTCAATCCGGCATGGACAGGCACCAGCATACGCTCAGCTACCGGCTCCAGCGATCCTCATGGCTGGTGTAGACGCCACGGATCTCATTGGCCTCATACTCCCCCAGGTCGATCGAATGCCGGATATAGAAATTGCGATAATTCTCGCTGACATGCGGGTGCCAGCGCAGACTGAAGGCAAAGAGGTTGATCCCGCCCAGCAGGATGATCGGCACGATACGCAGCAGGTACCACCGGGCTGACTGTGAAAAAGGGCGCATCTTGTCCTAGTAAAGCAGATGGGTGTGATGAAACCAGATGACCGTAAACACCAGCAGCGTAACACAGAAAAACGCCACTACCGCCCTGCGGGTCGCAGGACGCCTGTCCATCAGCCACGCATATACGATCATGAAAAAGAAAGGGTTCGCCATAACGATGCGATGGATGGACACAAGGCCGGATGAAGAGGCCACCAGAAACGTGACCAGCAGCACCGTTGCCTCCAGATAGAGTTTCTTCCGGAACCCTTCGTAAATCACCAGCACGTCCACCAGCGCCGCAATCACCAGATTAAGGTGGGTTTTATGGGTAATATTGTACCATGCCCAGTAGCCGGGAAAATGAAAGACCCGATGCCACGCAATCTGCACATGCGAAAACGCCAGGCTGTCACCCATAAAATAATAGAGGTAGATCATGAACAGTGAGATGCCGGTCCCACCAGCCGTGACCAGCAGGGCCGCATTCGTGACAGGCGCTGCAAGTAAGGCCAGACGCTGCCCGCCCCTGTTTCCCGATGTCTGCCGCCATGCGCTGAACAGGTAGAATACGGCAAATGTCAGCACGCATAATATGCCAGTCGGCCGGGTCAGGCACAGAAGCAGGGCACAGAGCGACGCCACGAAAAAGCGGTTATTCAGGACCGACCATGCCATTCCCATAAGGAACAGCCCGAACATGCATTCGCTATACTGTATCCTGAACCATAGTGTGGCCGGGAAGGTAAAGAAGAACACGAAGTAGAAGCGGTAATCAACCGGCCCCCATTTCCTGTTCTGGTACAGGTAGCACAGACAGGCCACAACAGGCAGCAGCATGGCGTTCAGGATCATGCCCGCAGCTTCCACCGACACGCCAGTCAGATGCGCCATCCCCCGGATGGAAAGGGGAAAAGCAGGAAAGAACGCCCAGTTCGCCTCCCCCAGCCAACGCGCAGCGAGGGAGGGAGCATGTTCGTATCCCTGCCGGGCAATACGCATGTAGGCGTCGAAACAGTCCCACTGGCACGATGCCGCGACAACCCCGCCAGAAGGCAGGGCCAATACCGCAACGCAGGCAAGCACCACAACATGCACAAGAAGAAGGTAAGCCCAGATTCTGGTTTTCATATAGGTTCCGATTACTGCCCTGCAGACCCGCTTCAGATAACTGACACCTGTTGAAAGGCACAGAGATTGCCTACGCCGCCCGTGAAGGGAGCACGGAAGAATCCGGTTTTATGTCCGGCCTGAAATGCACCGACGGTCATGTGCCTCCCGATTGGCGGAACCCAGCCACCGGGACGCAAAGGGAAAACAGCTTTACCGCCATAATAAACACACAGGCCCATAAGGCGCTTTGCATCTCCGATACCCACAACAATACCGCGGCGCACCCGGTTCCTGATCCCCGCAGCAGCTACGTATCTCACAGCTTCCCGATCCCCTGATGTATCCTGCTTTCATAAATGGTCATGCCCTGACTGAACTGGTCATAATCAGGCGGCGCAGTACAGGCAGGCGCGACGCGGAAAAGGCAGAATTCCCGTCGACAGGCAATGGCGGAATCCTCGGGTGGGGATGACCAGGCCCGGCCATAAGTTATGATGTAGTTATAACCACCCGACAGGGCGGCAAGGGATGGCCCGTCATCGGCGAAGTAAATCGGGACATCCCGGCGGCTGAAATAGGAATACCCCCCCGTATGGGCCCATTCGCCCCGCACGGGAAACGCCAGTCCACAGAGGTCCTTCTGCCGTGCCGCCACCTGCTGCAAATGGATCAGGGCATTACTGTTGCGGATACGGGCAAGGTAATTTTGCTGTACAAAGCCGGACAGCGACACGATGGCCAGCCCCATCATGGCCCAATGCCCCGGACGCAGGACGGGAACATGATCCATCCACTCACCAAACCGCACGGCCGCCACCGCAAGCAGAAGCGGAATGGCGCCATAAATGAACGAGGGTTCCTTATGCCCGATCACTGAATGGGAAAGGATGATTATCCCCGCCACTGCGGAAGGCATGGGGAACTGACGGCATCCGCGCAGGAAAAAGAGCGCGACAATGGCAAAACCGACCTGCCATCGGCCCAACAGATCGACAATATAGAAATAGAATGGGGCCGTTCCATAAGTGGCGGCGATGTTCTGCCCGATATTGGCATGTACATTACGGAAAACAGATCCAAAGAACGTACCAGACGTATGCAGGTCCACCAGACCGTAACCGGCTACAGGCAAGGCAGAAGCGACAGCCATAAGCGCCACGACAGCGGGGCGACGCCGGAGCCACCAGGCCATCCACGCCAGCGCGAGAAGGCCAGCGGGCATAAGCTGGAACCGCAGCCCCGCGCCACAGCCGATAAAGAACGCAGCCGTCCCATACAGGGCGACATCATAGGATCGACGCCATGAAACCGTAAACGCACCGGCGGACGGCAATGCATGGGCTACCACCCCCATAAGCGTGCCCAGCGCCAGCAGATTGCCGCCCAGCACCTCCGTCGTCGTACGCGAAGCACCCAGCACAAGATCCGGCCACAGGGCACCGACAAGGCCGCAGGCCACCAGCCCTGTCCGCCCCGCCACAATTGCCCCCAGCGCCATGAAGACCGCAACAAGCCCCAGCGACAGGACACACAGGATGCCCTGTATCCACAAAGGGGAATGACCGAGCCCGAGCGCGTCGGTTACACGCCACACCCCGGCGATCATATCCGGAAAGAGCCAGTTCCGGATACCGGCCTGCCATTCCCATGTCGTCACGCCATGACCGGTCAGCAAACGATGGGCAGGTTCAAGGGTCTGGAAGACTTCATCAGCCCGCAGGGCGGCAGGATAGAAATACGGTATCGAAAACCGATACAAAAAAGAAATAACAAATATGAATATTATGAAGGATACATTTATCCCGTTATTCTTTTTCATATCCCACATTCATTTTTCATTATGAATTGAGCCGGTCCGTAGAAAAATATGGTCCCTTCTCATCGGGTCCGGGAACGTTCCTGAACTGACGGATTGCTCTGCCCCGGTTCTTCTGGGTCGCCGACAGGCTGGCGGTCCGTAAAATACCCCCTTCCGGTCACTACTCTGTTGCATACGGAAGGAGGCCTGTTCCCAGGTGGAACAGGAAATCTTATGCGGTATATGAAGAAACACCCCTGCCGGGTCTTATCGTCACGATGATGGCTGGCGTGAGACGCGGCTGTTTTTCCTGAGCATGTGATGCACAATCATATGCGCGAACTGGAACAGGACTTTCCGGTCCATCTTGCTTTCCCCCACGTTACGGGTACGGAAGACAAATGGCAGTTCGATGACCTTGGGGGAGGTTTTCTGGACCATCAGCATATCCAGCAGGATCTTGAACCCGGTGCCCGACAGGTCGCTGACGGACTGGACAAACAGATCGCGGCGGGCTGCAAAAAAGCCGCTCATCGGGTCCTTGACGCGCACCGGCAGGCAGAACTGCGCAAGCCGGATTCCGGCATTGGACAGGAACAGCCGCCAGCTATTGGCAAGGCCGCTGTTATCACCACCTTCGACATGACGGCTGCCGATGGCCACGTCATATCCATTGCGGGTTATGGCATCAGCCATCTGTTCCAGCAGGGTTTCGTCATGCTGCAGGTCCCCGTCCATCACCGCCACCACGGGGGCGGAGGATGACAGTATCCCTTCAATCACGGCTGATGAAAGCCCGCGCCGCCCAACCCGCAGGATGCCGCGTACCCGGCTGTCCATCTGCGCCAGACGCCATACCTCGTCTATGGTGCCATCAGGGGAACTGTCATCGACAAAGATCAGTTCCCAGTCATAACGAGTCACCGCACGCGCAACGCCATTGAACAGGGGTTCTATATTGCCCCGTTCATTATAGCAGGGAATGATGATGCTGAGGGCTGGCCCCGGGCGGGCTGTTTTCACTTCATGCGCTGACTGCGGCACGGGTTCAGGAGAAACTTGCATAATTCAGCGATGTCCCGGGGATTAACATACGGATACAGGCACGCTGCAATGGCAACGCGCCCCCTTATCACTCGGCGTGGGAAGGTAAAACATTTCCCCCCTTGCCGCAACATGAGCAGGGCCACCGGTACAAACAGAAACAGGCCGGTTACCTTACGGTAACCGGCCTGCAAAACTGGTCGGAGTGAGAGGATTCGAACCTCCGGCCCCTGCGTCCCGAACACAGTGCTCTACCAGGCTGAGCTACACTCCGTTGCAGGCGGCTATACAAGCCCATGCCCCTTTACGCAAGAGGAAGATGAAAAGATTTACAATGTCGTGACCCTGTCACGCGCGTCACTACGGGCCGGCAGTTCGGCCAGCGTCGCCATAAGTGCCGCCACATCGGGCACCACTTCGAACAGCGCGCGGGCCGTAGGGGCTGCGAAATCATCAGCGATGCTGGCATCGACCAGCGCCAGCAGCGGGTCCGCCCAGCCGGAGATATTGACGATGTAGATGGGCTTGTCATGCTGGCGAAGCTGCCGCCAGGTCATGATTTCGATCGTCTCGTCAAACGTGCCAAGGCCACCGGGCATCACCACAAAGGCATCGGATGCCTCGAACATCAGCGCCTTGCGCTCATGCATGCTTTCCGTCACGGTCAGGTCCGTCACCCCTTCATGCATGATCTCGCGCGTGTGCAGGAAGGAAGGGATAACCCCGGTAACGGCCCCGCCAGCCGCCAGCGTTGCATCCGCCACGGTGCCCATAAGCCCGACATGGCCCCCACCATAAACCAGCCGCAAACCGGCCTGCCCCAGTGCCGTGCCCAGTTCGCGGGCTTGCGCCGCGTATTCCGCCCGCGCCCCGAAACGCGATCCACAAAAAACGGCAACAGATGAAATCTGCATTTCTCCAGCTCAGCTCCCGCAGCTATGTCACTTTGCCCGCACCACCCTTCAGCGGGGCAGGAATTTCAGCGCAATGGTCGCACCCACACCGGCGAACGTAAACAGGGCGGAGACAAGAAACAGCGCGCCATATCCCATTGTCTGGATCACCAGGCCCAGCAGCGGCCCCGACAGGCCCACGGCTATATCAAGGAAAACGGAAAACGCACCCAGCGCCGAACCCCTGTTTTCCGGCCCGACCCGAGCCACCGCCAGCACCCCCATGGCAGGAAAGACCAGTGAGAAACCGGCTCCTGTCAGCGCGGCCCCCAGTGCTGCCCCCGGCACGCTGTCACACTGCCACAGAACGACCAGTCCCAGCGTTTCCACCACAAGCGATACCAGAGCGACCACCAGCCCGCCGCGCCGGTCGATCTGGCGGGCGAACAGGAAGCGCATGAGGCTGAACATGACCCCGAACCCGGTCAGCGCCACGGCAGCCCCCTGCCAGTGATTATGGGCATAGAACAGGGCCAGACAGGCGGAAATCGTGCCAAACCCCACCGAACCGCAGGCCAGCACGATTCCATGCGGCAGGACGCGCATGAACACGGCCTTGAATGGCATGGGCGGCCCCTTGCCGGGTACCGGGGGCACCGGTTCATACCGGCGGGCCAGCACGAACCCGAACAGGGTAAGGGCGGCGGATAACAGCCCCACCATGGTCAGACCGCCAAATGGCAGGGGCAGGCCGGACAGGACCTGACCAATGGGTGCGCCCAGCGCGATCCCGCCATAGGATGTAACCCCGTTCCAGGAGATGACCTGCGCGGTCCGCGCCGCCCCTACGCGGCCGATATTCCACATGATGGCGCCCGTGGCGGTCCAGCTTTCCCCGATTCCGAGCAGGATGCGGCTCAGGATCAGCAATCCCATGGACAGCGCGGCAAAATGCATGAGGGCGCCGGACAGAAGCAGCATGACCCCCGACAGCGTGCAGATGGCCAGCCCCCGGACAACGGTGGGCTTGGCCCCCAGCCGGTCCGTCTGCCGCCCCGCACTGGCGCGCGAAGCAAATGTCGCCAGATACTGCACGGATACGGCCAGCCCCGCCAGAACGGTATTGTAGCCCAGCACCTGATTTACAAAAACCGGAATGACCGCCATCGGCAGGCCGATATCGATATAGCACAGGAGGTTGAACAGCACGACGGCCAGTATCCGCCGTGTATGGGACACCGATGATGCCTGCGAGCCGGACATGATACGCATACACTCCACGAACTGAGAAACAGGCGCCCCGGCCGGCGCGCGCGTGACGGCAATCCTGACCTGCCTGAGAAAATGGCTTTGTAACGAAAGCACAATACGGATTAAGGAAAAATCTTAAAAACCCGGGCGATCACCTTTAGCCCTACACAATCTCCTGTGCGGGACGCAAACGGGCGGCACGGGGCATGATGACACAGGATGCACGCCACATGACGCAATCCCCAACACCCGATGCGGGTGGATACATCACCGTCTCCAGCCGCGTGGCCTATGAAAACCCATGGACGCGCGTGAGGGAGGACATCATCATCCGCCCCGATGGCAGGCAGGGCCTGTACGGCGTGGTCGAACGGGGCGATTTTGTCGTGATCCTGCCGTTATGGAACGATGCCGACGGCCCGCGCGTGACCCTTATCCGCCAGTACCGCTATCCTGTGCAGAAACGGATGTGGGAACTGCCCATGGGCATGTGGGAACACCGCCCCGATGCCGCCCCCGATGAGGTCGCACGCGGCGAACTGCGCGAGGAAACCGGCCTTGTCGCTGATACGATGCGCGATGCCGGCCTGCTGTACCAGGGTGCGGGCATCACCACCCAGAAGGGCCGTGTTTACCTTGCCACCGGCCTGCGGCAGGGTCCGCACCAGCGCGAGGAAACGGAAGCCGACATTACCTGCCATACCGTAACCCTGCCGGAAATGGAGGCGATGATTACGGATGGACGCATTACCTGCATGGTCACAATCGCCGCATTCGGGCTGATCCGGGCGCGCGGCTGGATCTAGCCGCGCGACGGGATGCTACCTGCACAAGGGCGCGAGGTAACGCTCCAGATTGACGCGCAGCGGCATAAGATAGGTGTTGCCGCCCGCCTGCGCGACTGCCGCCATCATCTGGCGGGCGAAAGCAATGTTCGCCTCCAGCGTCGGCTCAAAGTCCGGGGGGAAAATGACGTGGTTCGTCGTTTCCCAGTACGAACGCGATTTTGGGCCGACTACCGGGGAAATGCCCCAGAACACGTTTTCCCCATGCAGCCAGTTCATACACAGATCCAGCATGCGCATATCGAATACGGGCTGGGTAAATAATCCCGCCGCCCCGGCATCCTTCTTGCGCGCAACGGCTTCCATTTCCTGATACGGCGCACGGCGGTAAGGATCGAAGGCGGCATAGACCGTCAGGTGCGGTGCCTCACGGCGATAACGGGTGATCACGCTTTCACTGGTATTGGGATAGGTACGGTGCTTCAGGTCCGATGGCGGATCGCCCTGCACCACCAGCACTTCGGTCAGGCCCTCATCATCCGCGCCGGGCAGCGGCGCATTGGGGGCAATGTCGATTGCGCGTATATGCGGGATCACGCGGGGAAAGACCGGCCGGATCAGGGTCGCGGCTTCCCAGCTTCGCAGCGGAAAGCGCAGCAGATCGGGGATATTGATCATCTGCGCATCGGGAAAACACTGACGGACCTCATGGGCGTCACGCAGCAGCGTTTCGGAATCGCGCGGGATCAGTTCAACAGACGTCAGGGTCATTTCACGCCGTCCGCTTTTCAACAATCACCCGTGCCGCATCAAGCGTGTTGCGCAGCAGGCAGGCAATCGTCATGGGGCCGACCCCACCGGGCACAGGCGTAATGAGGCCCGCATGCTGCACGGCTTCGTCAAATTTCACGTCGCCCACCAGCCGTGTCTTGCCTGACGGCAGGGTGACACGCGATATGCCCACGTCAATCACGGTGGCACCGGGCTTGATCCAGTCACCGCGCACCAGTTCACGCACCCCCGTCGCCACGACAAGGATGTCCGCCTGCCGTGCAAGGGCCGCCGTATCGCGGGTATCGATATGGGCAACAGTTACGGTGCAGCCTTCATGCAGCAGCAGTTCCGCCATGGGACGACCCACAAGATTGGACGCACCGATCACCAGCGCGTCCTTGCCACGCATGTCCCCCACGTAATGACGCAGCAGCAGCAGGCAGCCCAGTGGCGTGCAGGGCACGATACCAGGCAGGCCCAGCGCCAGCCGTCCCGCATTGACCACGCCCAGCCCGTCCACATCCTTTTCAGGCAGGATGGCGTTGGTCACCGCAACCGGGTCCAGTCCGGCTGGCAGCGGCAACTGCACCAGAATACCATGGATTTCCGGATCGGCATTCAGTCGGGCAATCAGGCCCAGCAGTTCTTCCTGTGATGTGGTCGCGGGCAGCATATGCATGAACGAACGCATGCCTGCCCGATGGGTCTGCAGCGCCTTGTTGCGCACATAGACCTCACTGGCCGGATCATTTCCCACCAGCACGACCGCAAGACCGGGTGTGACATGGTGACGGTCATAGAAGGCGCGGACTTCGGTGGCGATATCCTGCGTCAGGCGGGCGGCAAATCCCTTTCCATCAATCAGGCGCGCGCCAGATGGTTCCTGCGCATCGGATACTGCTGGGCCGGTCATCATCCCTCCGGAAAGAAACATGGCAATGCGAGCAGATAAGGCAAGAAGCTACCGGGCGACAATCATTGCCTGCGGGTTTTCTGGCGCAAACGTTAAAAAAAATTTCCCTGTACCGTCACCGCACATAAAAAATGGCCGGGACGTCGCCGCCCCGGCCACCACGCGAACCGACTGATCGGGGATGACTTACTGGTCGTCGTCCTCACCCGTCGGGGCATCGTTGTCATCCGCATTGGGGCTGACCGCCACGAAAACGCTCTGCCCGTTACGCACCACCCGCAACAGCACGGAATGGTTGGCCTGCAGGGCCTGCCTTATGGCGGAAACCGTCGCGCGGGGGTTTTCAACCGGCACCTCGCCCACGGCCTGAATGACATCACCGGCATGGATACCGGCCTGTTCCGCAGGCGAACCGGGCTGCACGTCACTTACGACCACACCGCGCACCCCTTCTTCCAGCCCAAGCTGCTGGCGCATGTCAGGCGTAAGCGGGGCGAGGGTCACGCCAAGGCGGGGTCCCTTCTCCGCATCGTGCGAGGTATCACCCACCGTGCTGTCGGCTGTCCCACCCTTGCCAAGGCTGGCGATCGTAACGCTTGCCGTCTGCGGCCTGTTGTTGCGCAGGTAGGAAATGGAAGCCTTCGTGCCGGGGGTGATGGATGCCACCTCCACCGCCAGAGTATGCGGCGTATCGACGGCGCGGCCATTGAGTTCGGTTACGACATCACCTGCCTTCAGTCCGGCCTTTTCGGCGGGGCTGCCGGAGCTTACGCTGGCAACCAGCGCGCCGGTGGCGGGCGCACCGGATGCCGAAGGCTTCAGGCCAAGCGCGCTGGCCATGGATGGCGTGATGACCTGCGCTGTCACCCCAAGGTAACCGCGTGTGACGTGGCCGGTCTTTTCAAGCTGGTCGACAACATTCTTGACGGTATCGGAAGGAATGGCGAAGCCGATCCCGATCGAACCACCCGATGGCGACAGGATGGCGGTATTCACGCCCACCACCTTGCCATCCTGCGTGAAAAGCGGACCGCCGGAATTGCCCCGGTTGATGGGGGCATCCACCTGAATGAAGGAATCATACGGGCCATCGCCAATGTCGCGGCCCCGGGCCGATACGATACCGGCCGTGACCGTCCCGCCCAGACCATAGGGATTGCCCACGGCAACCACCCATTCACCCGGTTCGACCCGATCGGAATCGCCCAGTTCGATAAAGCGCAGCTTGCTTGTGGGCGAGACCTTCAGCAGGGCGATATCGGTCTTGGAATCGCGTCCCACGATCTTGGCGGGCAGCGCCGTGCCATCATCCAGCGTGACCGTAACCTTGGTCGCACCCTTCACCACATGGTTGTTGGTCACCACATACCCGTCGGGCGAGATGATGAAGCCCGATCCGCGCGCCTCCACCGTCTGGTGGGACTGCTGCGGCATCATCTGGAACGGAAAGGGGAACGGGAAGCCGCCGCCGGGCATGCCACCCGCGCCCTGCTCCTCGCTCATGTCCGGGTCCTTGATGCGCGCGGTGATGGATACGACCGCGGGTTTGACCTGTTTGACGAGATGGACGAAATTCGGCAGCTGCTGAATCTGCGTATCAGGGCGGATAACCCCACTGTCATCGGCCCGGGCCGGAGGGGCGGCGAGCAGACCGCCCCCGACTACCGTGCTGGCCACCAGAGAAGCCAGCAGCGAGCCACGAAACCGGCGCAAGGAAATGGTGTTCGACCGTAATACGTCTGACATGATACCCCTGAACATGATGGTCCTGCTGCAAACTCGAAACAACGGACGGGACTGATCGCCGATGCCTACAATCCCATTCCCTGCACTGTGCCACAAGGGAGCCGACCCCTCCTATACCGTTGCATGACAAATAGGTTAGGCACGCAGGTGGCGGAAAAAATCCTGTAGCATCCGTCCCGTTTCGCGCTCGCGCACGCCCCCCACGATTTCGGGGCGATGCAGGCAGCCGGGATGGGAAAACACGCGCGGACCATGCTCCACGCCGCCGCCCTTGGGGTCATAGGCGCCGAATACGATCCGCCCCACCCGGAAATGCGTGGCCGCCGCCGCACACATGGGACAAGGCTCCAGTGTGACGTACAGCACGCAGTCCGCAAGCCGACGCCCGCTGCGCTGCGCGGTTGCCGCACGCATCACCTGCATTTCCGCATGGGCGGAGGGATCATGCCATTCTTCCACCCGGTTGCCCGCGCGGGCCAGCAACTGCCCGTCCGGCCCGGACAGGGCAGCGCCCACCGGCACTTCCCCGCGCAGGGCGGCGGCCTGCGCCTCCTCCATCGCGATATCCATGAAATGGGCCGGTAACGGGCGTGAGCGTATCATGGCACTACGATAGCAAGCCCGCACGCCCCGGCAAGGCCGGGCCCTGCACCGCCATCGATCGGCGCCCCGGCGGTCGCACGTTCTGGACTGGATTCAGGCAACCCGGACCTGACAGTATCGTTACGTACGCAGGGGCAGGCCGGTCTTTTCCGGGCCGCGCCATCGCCCGGATCATAACCGGCCCATTTATTGGGGGGTAAGGTCATGCATACACTGACACTGGTTCTTGCCACCGCCGCCATCGTAGCAGGAATGGCCACGGCGGATGACACCACCCGCTACCGCCCCGTAAGGACGGGCCAGACCTGCGCCCTTACCTGCCTGCTCTATTCCGGTCCGCAATAGGGCAGGATACGGGGCAATCCGACACGGTCAGGGCATGGGCAGTTCGTTGACGGTCACGATACGCCACCCTTCCGTCAGGCGTTCAATCACGCTGAGCGCCAGATTCTGGATGGAAAAATGCAATGCGGTTTCGGCATGCACGCGCAGCGCATGCGCCAGCGCGGCCCGGATGGCACCCCCATGGCTGACCACCACCATGTCCTGACCCGCGTTCTGGTCAGCCAGCCGGTCCAGGCAGGCCCCGACGCGCGAACAGACCTGCACCATGCTTTCGCCCTGCGGCGGCAGTTCGGTCGCACTGACGGACCAGAAAGGATGGGCGGGCTGGCTCAGCCTGTTGGGCAGCGTATCGTGCGTAATGCCGTGCCAGTCGCCCATGGACTGTTCGGTAAAGTCAGGTTCCACCTGCCACGCATGCTCGCCATAACCGGCCTGCTGAATGGCGCGGGCCGTCTGCTGCGTACGTGACAGGGGGGACGTGAACCACAGGGCGCCACGCGGCAGCCGGTGGGCCAGTGATTCGTACATGCGCCGCTGGGCTACCAGACTGTCGGGGCAGAGCGGCACGTCCATCGCGCCATACAACCGCATGCGGGCATTCTGTTCGACCAGCGCGTGGCGGATGAGCCAGAAACGGGTGACACCCTTCTGAAGCTGGGGGGTATCGAGAAAATTGCCGTGATTGTTCTGCGTCGTCACACTCAAAATCCGTCGGGAAGGAAAATCAGGAAAATTCAGGCGGGCAGGATTGCCCTGACCTGCCAGCCGTGTGGCAGGTAGGTCTGCGCCGGATTGGCGGCGCTGAGCCGCGACCAGTGCCGCACGATCAGTCCGACCTTGTCGAGAACCCGGCTCACATTGCGTGCCTCGCGCTGGAGGCGGCCAGTGGGGTCCATCCCTTCATGGGAAGGTTCGCCCGAAACCAGTCGCGCCCCGGCCGAAATCCGCAGCGCGCCCGCAAGAACGCCGGGCAGGTCGGGATGGGCCAGCGGCACGGGCTGGCCGATATGGCACAGGACGGACGCGACAGCCGCATCCGGATCATTGGCCGGAACAAGGTCCGACAGGTCGGTATTGAGCCACGCATAAAGCTGACGCGCCTGTGGCAGCGCCAGCGGACGGAAGGTTCCGGCCTTACTGTCCGGCGCACGGACAAAAAAGCTCATGATCGTTGGCAGGCAGTCCCATGCGTTATCCAGATCAGCCCGCTGCGGCGGTACCGGGGGCAGCAGTTCCAGATGGGGGTCGCGCGTGATCCGTGCCTCCACCGCGGCAAGGAAATGCTTCAGCCGGTCATGGACCACCGCGCGGGGGATGGCGCTGAGTGCCGCCATTTCCGACAGCGCGGCCCGCCAGCGCAGGATCAGGCCGATATTATGCCCCACCGGCAGCACATCCACCGCCCGGCCCGCAGGCCAGGCATGGCGATGGCTATACGCCCCCAGACCCGCAGGAAGGGGATTACCCCCATCCAGCCTGCGCCGCACCGCAGCCGGTAACAGCAGCGCCCCGCAGAAAGGCGGCCCCGTAAAGAATTTGGAGCCGGTGACCATGACCATCCAGCCCCGGTCCAGATAGGCCCGTACCCTGAGCGGGTCGAGCCGGGCCTGACAGGCATCCACCACCACATCGGGACACTCACCATCATGCCCATCAGGAGCGCATGCCTGTTCCAGTGCGTCCAGTCCCGGTGCCAGCAGGCCGGTCTTGGACAGGTCGAGGCGATGCAGCAGCACATGGCGACCCGCATGGCGCAGTTCATGCGTCAGGCGACACGTCTCCGCATCCACATCCGCCGGTGCGCGGACATGTCCATCCGCATCCCGCATGGGAACATTCACCACCAGCGTATCGGCGCGAAACCCGTCGATCCGCGCGCCGCGCGTAACCGCAAGGCCACGTGCCGTATCATTGGCGAAGTGACACCCCATGGCGGCAAGAGGCACGCCGCTGCCGGTTTCTTCCGGCGCAATCAGGATATTGCCGACGGGACGCCCGCCGGGCGCCCGCGCGGCAAGGGCCAGTGCATACAGTTCGCAATCGGTGCCAGAGGGAGCCAGTACGACCCCTTCCTCCGCCGTCAGGCCGAAATGGGCGGCGATCTGGGCCTGTATGCCGGCATCGAGACTGCACGCAGCCGCGTCCGTCCTGCCATGCAGTGCGCCTGCCAGCAGGGACAGCCGCGCCGTCTCGGCCCCTGCAAAACCCCGTTCGGACAGGGAAGACGCGGTGGAGGAGGCAAAGGTAATGGCCCACGGACGCGGCCGGTGCGAACAGCCATAGTGATTCAGTCCGGTTGCCGGATCGACCGCCAGCCGCGCATCGCCCCCCGTAGCCATAAGGCTTTCGGTCGGCCCCAGCAGCGGCCACAGGGCCTGCAGCCTGTCATGCAGTTGTGGAAAGGAACATCGCCCACCCCGTTGGGAAAGGGCGGGTTGCAGAAGAGCCAGCGCGGGCCAGATTTCCTGCAGGACGGAAACACCCGGCAGGTCATCCCCCGCCATGATCGGCACCCATGCGGCAGGTGCGTCAGCATCCTGCCGACCGGTATCGAGATACCAGAACAGCGCCGCCGTCCGTGCCGCGCAGAAAGCCGCGCACATGGGCCGCTCCGGCGCGGTTTCCCGCAGGACGGCCAGTTCCAGCGCATGACGCAGGTAAAAGGCCGTGACCTCCTGCTGTCCCTGCACCGGCAGTCCCAGTACGACGCCCCCATCGGGCTGGATACGGAATGGAAGGTCCAGCGCGGGGTCCAGCGCGATCCGCCGTTCCCCCGCAATCACGCGCAGGTCTGGCCGTTCCAGAACGCGCATCAGTTCCTGCGTCAATGTGTGGGCGAACACCGTGCTGCTTCCTTATTCCACGTTGTCGGACGGCAGGGTCCAGCCTGCCTGGGCCATAAGCAGGCGCATATGCTCCGGGGGCATGGCCGTGGCATGCACGGGAACGTCCAGCGGGAGGGAAATGCTCCGGCTCATGAGGTATAACGCCCCCATCCCTGCTGCGCCATATCGCCCGTCACCCAGTATGGGGCATCCGATGGCAGCACAATGCGCCCGCGCCTGATGAGTTCGCCCGGTATCGAGTACCAGTTCCAGCCAGCTTACCGGCGCACCCTGCGCATCGCGCCCCTGCCCCAGCACGCGCCAGCGCGTACGGGCCGACTGGCCCCCTTCTTTTACGGCCTGCATATGCCACTGCCGCCCGTACTCTACCCGCGCCAGCGGCGCATTCACCACGCCCGATGACGCGGCCGGTGTTCCCTGCACCATGGCCCAGTAGACCTTGCGCGCCTGTCCCGCCGCAAAACACGCCTGCGCCGCAACAAGGGCCTGCTTGCGCAACGCCACGACAAGACAGCCTGCCGTGTCCTGATCCAGCCTGTGGGCCAGCCATGGGCCATTACGATGGCGCGACAGCAGGGGGAACCAGTCCTCCACACTCGGGCCGCCATCCCGGCCGGGATGGACGGGCAGACCGGGTGGCTTGTCCAGAATCACAAAACGGTTATCGCGGTACAGGACCGTAAAAGGTAGCGGAGATGAAGGGTGCGCAGGCAGGGGCGGAATGGTCCTGCCCCTCATTCGTCATCCGATGGGCGACGCATCAGGACTTCACGCCGGCCCACGTGATTGGCCTCACTGACCAGCCCTTCCTTTTCCATCTGTTCGATGATCTTGGCCGCACGGTTATAGCCAATCGACAGGTGCCGCTGGATAAACGACGTGGACGCCTTGCCTTCCCGCGCGACGACCTCGACCGCCTGCGCGAACAGGCCGTCATCCTCGCTACCGCCTGCCGGGGCGGAGAAAGGCTTGTTCGTGCTTTCTTCTTCCTGCGGGGAAATGACATCGTCGTCATAGATCGGTTCGCCCTGCGTACGCAGGAAGGCCACGACCGCCTCGACCTCGTTATCATCCACGAAGGGACCATGCACACGCGTGATCCGGCCACCAGCCTGCATGAACAGCATGTCGCCACGGCCCAGAAGCTGCTCGGCCCCCTGCTCGCCCAGAATGGTACGGCTGTCGAACTTGCTGATGACCTGAAAGGAAATGCGGGTCGGGAAATTGGCCTTGATGGTGCCGGTAATCACATCGACCGACGGACGCTGGGTGGCAAGGATCAGGTGAATGCCCGCCGCGCGCGCCTTCTGTGCCAGACGTTGCAGCAGGGCTTCGATTTCCTTGCCCGCCACGATCATGAGATCGGCCATCTCGTCCACAACAATGACGAGATAAGGGAGGGAGTCGAGGGCAAGCTGCTGCTCTTCGAACGTGGGCTTGCCGGTTTCAGGGTCATAACCGGTCTGCACGCGACGGGTCACGATCTCGCCGCGTTCACGCGCTTCGGCCACGCGTTCATTGTAGCTGGCGATATTACGCACCTGCAGATGCGCCATGGCGCGATAGCGGCGGTCCATTTCGCGCACCGCCCATTTCAGGGCGGCGACCGCCTTGGCCGGTTCCGTCACCACCGGGGTCATGAGATGGGGAATGCCCTCGTAAATCGAGAGTTCCAGAATTTTGGGGTCAATCAGGATCAGGCGGCACTGCTCGGGCGAAAGACGATAGAGCAGTGACAGGATCATGGCGTTCACGCCAACGGACTTGCCCGAACCGGTGGTGCCCGCGATCAGCAGATGCGGCATGGAGCCAAGGTCGCTGTATACGGATTCGCCCGCGATATCCTTGCCCAGCGCCAGATTGAGGCGTGCGCGGGAATGCGACCACTGCGGGTCCATGAGCAGTTCGGAAAAATAGACGGTCTCACGCCGCGTATTGGGGACCTCGATCCCGATCACGTTACGTCCGGGCACCGTGGCGATCCGCACGCTCAGCACCGACAGGGAGCGTGCGACATCGTCAGCCAGCCCTATGACACGCGCGGCGCGGATGCCGGGCGCGGGCTGAAGTTCGTACAGCGTGACAACCGGCCCTGCGTGATAGGCCACGATTTCACCCTGCACGCCATATTCCGACAGGACCGTGACAAGATGGGCCGCGTTGGCCTGAAGCAGTTCCTCGGTGGGTTTTGTCGTCTCGTCCGATGCCGGGGGCTTGAGAAGCGACAGGGATGGAAACTGCCATTCCGGCTGCGGCGGGGTGGTGTAGGTCGTCTCCTCCGCGCCAGCCATGGGGGACGGATCATAGGCATCCGGCATGGAAGCGGGTTCTTCCGCCGCCGTCCTGCCGCCACCGGAGAAGAAGCGCGACAGGAGCGTCGGTCGGGCGGGTTCCGCAATACCGGGCGGCAGTTCATCATGCGCAGGGGTAAGGACCGCACCCGTTTCCTCAGGCGCGGGGTCCTCATGCCAGGGCAGGCGATCGGATGATGGAGCACCCATCAGCAGGGGCTGGGTGATTTCCTCATCCATGCCGGGCGGATGCATCCAGCTTGTCTGAAGGGATACCTGTGGCGCGCGAGGCCCGTCCGCCTTACGTGCGGCGACAGCCGGGCGGGGTTGGTCTTCCGCCGCCCGGACAGGCGCGGATACGGTCTTCGCCGCGGGGGAAGGCACGGCCTTTGCCGCCGCCGGGTCCGCCACGGGCATGATGGCCGTACCTGCCGCCATGCGGGGCGTGGGCATCTCCTCAAGACTAGGTTCCATACCATGCGCGGTCTTGAGGAAAGGTGACGCCTCCAGCCCCGCTTCCCCCATTACGGATGAAGGCGGGACGTAGGCGGCAGCGCGGCCGGGCGCGGGCTGGTGCGTCTCCTCCTCCCTCGCCTTCCGGGCTTCGGCGGCATGATGGGTTACACGACGCAGCCAGCGGGTCAGCACTACGGGCTGACGCAGCAGGAACCTGATACCGCGCCCGATCCCTTTCCATTCAGCAAAGGAGAGCGCGAAGGCAAGCAGCAGCAGCAGCAGCCCCAGCGTCAGGCCCAGCACCCAGACAAGGGCGGGGCCACCGCGTCCCACGAACACGGTGGCCGCCTGAATGGACATATGGGCGATGGACAGGCCAACCGCACCGCCCAGCCCCGCACCGGTCGGCCACAGGGCAGCGGGGAAACCCGGCACCAGCAGCGGCACGGCCGCGATATCGGCGGCCACCACAGGCAGGCTGCACAGCAGGGCGACGATACGCAGTATGACAGCAGCCAGCCCACGATGGCGGATCAGGCGCCAGCCCCATGCCAGCAGACACAGAATGGCCAGCACCCCCACGATGCCGAAATCCTGCAGCATGATATCGGCCATATACGCACCGGGACGGCCCAGCAGATTGGCGGGTGGCTGCGAGCTGGAGGTATTGGCGGATGGATCGCGCGGATCATAGCTCCATAACGCGATGGCAAGACACAGGGCCAGACTCCACAACCCCAGCCCCCCGGCTTCGGCCAAACGTTCGCGCACGCGCGAACGCATCGAGTCCGAAGAGAACGATTCAGGGATAAAACGGCTGAAGATCGCCAAAAATCCATATCCTGATCAGATAGTCCCGCGCACATGGACGCCGGGAACCAGAGGCACTGGAGAAATGACCGTCGCGCATCATGCCATCATTTCCGCTAAACGGTGTAACTATAACCCTGTCCGCCCCGTGGACAGAAGGCCGCTTTACATAAAATACGGCAATGAATTACGCGGCAGCACCTGATTCATGCCGCCACACGGACAGCCGCGCAGCCCCGTGCCGCCGTTCAAGCAACAGCCGCTCGGCCGCAACCGGAAGGGACTCGGTCGCCGCAGTCTCCACGACAATAAGCGTCGAGGGCCGCAGCCATCCGCCGCGCTCCAGCACGGCCAGCGCGCGTGCGGGCAGGTCACGGTTATAAGGGGGATCAAGGAAAACCAGATCCACAGGTCCTACCGGATCGCAGGGCGGCAGGCGCAGCATGTCCATCGCGCGGATCACGGCCCGCCCGGACATACCACATGCCGTGACGTTCTCGCGCAGCGCGCGAAGCGCAGCCCGGTCCTGTTCCACAAAAATCGCGGCACCAGCCCCGCGTGACAGGGCTTCCAGCCCCAGCGCGCCCGTTCCGGCGAATCCGTCCAGCACGCGCGCACCCCGGATCATGTCCGCTCCCGCCCAAGGCGCGTGGGACAGACTGTCGAACAGGGCCTGCCTGACCCGATCAGCCGTGGGGCGTGTTGTCTGTCCCGGCGGCGCGTGCAGGCTGCGGCCCCGGCATTCTCCCGCGATGATCCGCATTACGCCCGGCGCGACGTCTTGCCGCCCACAAGGCCGGGAACCTGTTCACGGATTACCTTGCCGGTCACTTCCTCCAGTTCGCCACGCGACAGCGTGCCAAGCTGGAAAGGCCCGTAAGAGGTACGGATCAGGCGGCTGACATGCAAGTTCAGCCCACGCATGACCTTACGGATTTCGCGGTTCTTGCCTTCACGCAGGGAGACGGTCAGCCACGCGTTGTCACCCCTGCTGGAATCCAGATGCGCTTCGATCGGACCGTAGCGCACGCCCTCGAACTCACTCCCCTTTGCAAGGGAGGCCAGCATGCGTTCGTCCACCACGCCAAAAACACGCACACGGTAATGCCGTATCCAGCCATTGCTGGGCAGTTCCAGCCTGCGGGCCAGTTCACCGTCATTGGTCAGCAGCAGCAGTCCCTCGCTGTTCAGGTCGAGACGCCCGACACTGATGACGCGCGGCAGACCCGGCGGCAGGGAATCGAACACGGTGGGACGGTCTTCCGGGTCGCGATGCGTGGTGACCAGCCCGTCGGGCTTGTGATAGCGCCACAGCCGAGTACGGTCGGGAGCGCTGACCACGTTCTGGTCCACCTGCACGATATCGGCGGCATCGACAAAGGTGGCGGGGTGGGTCACGACCGCACCGTTCAGGCGCACCCTGCCCTCGGCAATCATGCGTTCCGCATCACGCCGGCTGGCCACGCCGGAACGGGCCAGCCATTTGGCGATACGGTCGCCGCGCGCGGTTGCGGATGGCGTGGAATTATCCTGTGTCATGTTCCTGTCTGCCTCGCAGCGTCGATCAACCCTTCGAACAGGAGACGGTCTCCTGTCGATATGCCAAATTCAGGATGCCACTGCACCCCGATACAGAATGGATGGTCGGGCAGTTCAATCGCCTCCACCACTCCATCGGGGGCCGTAGCACAAATAACCCCCCGCCCCGCATCCGCCACGGCCTGATGATGCGCGGAATTGACCGGCAACCTGTCCTGACCCACCAGCCGGGCCAGACGTGTGCCTGCCACGATGGCGACATCATGCCCCGGCTGATTGCGGGGATTAGACTGCTCATGCGGCAGTGCAGCGGGATAGGTATCGGGAATATGCTGCACCAGCGTGCAGCCCAGCAGCACGCCAAGCAACTGCATGCCACCACATATGCCCAGCACCGGTATGCCACGCGCCAGTGCGGCATGGACCAGCGCCGTTTCCGCCAGGGTACGCCGTGGCTTTGTCTGGACCGTAGCATGCTGGTCCGCCGCCCCGTACAGATCGGGGGGCACGTCAAAGGCGCCACCGGTCACGACCAGCCCGTCCAGCCGTGCGACCAGTGCCGTCGCCAGATCAGGATCATGCGCGAGGGCAACCGGCAGTCCGCCGCATTCGGCGATCATATCCATATAATTCTGGCGGATGGCGTACCATGGAAAGCGCGAATAGCCGGGCTGTCCATCAGCGGATGGCTGTTCGCTGTCCAGTGTGACACCAATCAGGGGACGGTGGGCGTTCATCCCGTCTGCCTAGATGAATATGGGGCAGAAGGGAATGGGTATGCCATGCTGCCCTTCCCCTGCCGCCTGACCAGAACCGTGCCGCAAAGCGGACGACCGCGCGGACATGACACAAAAAATCCCCATCGGCGGAGCCTTGATGGGGACTTCTGTAACCTTATTAAACCCTATGGTGGGCGCACAAGGGCTCGAACCTTGGACCCGCTGATTAAGAGTCAGCTGCTCTACCAACTGAGCTATGCGCCCACAGGGTTACCGCTTGGGTGAGAGGGCTTCTAGCAGCCTATCTTACTGCCTGACAAGGGGGTTTTTGAATTTTTTTGAATTTTCTACTGTTGCAGGAGACGCAGCAGGCCATCGAACTGTTCCAGCGAACGGTAATCGATTTTTATGCTGCCCCCCTTGCCATCAAACGTGATCTGGACCTTTACCCCAAGCCGGGCCGTAAGCTCGCGCTCCAGCGACGTGATTTCGGGATTACGGGCGCTTTTTTCCGCCTTCTCCCGCGTGGCGGCTGCCTTGCGTTCATGCTGTTTGGCCAGAGCTTCCGTCTGGCGGACATTCAGCCCCTGCCCCAGCACAACCTTCAGGGCGGCAACCGGATCGGCATGCGCCAGAAGGGCACGGGCATGCCCTGCCGACAGCCCCCGATGCCGCACCGCGTCGCGCACGGGTGGCGGCAACTGGAGCAGGCGCACCATATTCGCCACATGTGGACGCGACTTGCCAATGGCGCTGGCCAGTTCATCCTGCGTCAGCTCGTAATCATCCAGCAGCCGCTGAAGGCCCTCCGCTTCCTCGATGGCATTGAGGTCCGCGCGCTGGAGATTTTCTACCAGCGCCGCGGCCATCGCATCGCCATCGTCCAGTGCGCGGATATGAACCGGCACGTCATGCAGTCCCGCAATCTGGGAGGCACGCCAGCGACGTTCACCCGCGATGATCTGGTAGACACCATTACGCTGCGGATGGGGGCGTACCAGAATGGGTTGCAGCACACCGCGCACGCGGATGGAACTGGCCAGTTCATCCAGTGCGCCGGGTTCCATCTGCTGACGCGGCTGGAAGGGGCTGGGTTCCAGCACGTCCACCGGCAGGCTGGAAATGATCTCACCACCGCTCCTGCGCCCTTCGACCGCAGGGGCGGCAGGAAGCATGTTGACCTGTTCGCCCAGCAGCGCCGCCAGCCCCCGCCCAAGACGGGGACGGGCCGCATCCTTCCTGGTTTTCATCAGCGTGCTTTCCCTTTTCGTGTCCCGCGCAGGGCCAGACGGTCCGATACTTCGGCCGCCAGAGCCTGATAGGCCTGACTACCCGACGAACGGCTGTCATAATTCATGACCGGCTGGCCGTGGCTCTGTGCTTCGGAGATGCGGATATTGCGGGGGATCAGCGTGTCCATCACCTTATCACCGAAGAAGCTGCGCGCATCATCGGCCACCAGTTCGGACAGGTTGTTGCGCCGGTCATACATGGTCAGCACGATACCATCGAGCTTCAGCGCCGGGTTGAGCGACTGCCGCACGCTGTTGACGGTG
Source organism: Komagataeibacter sp. SM21 (assembly GCF_041402665.1). NCBI lineage: Bacteria > Pseudomonadati > Pseudomonadota > Alphaproteobacteria > Acetobacterales > Acetobacteraceae > Komagataeibacter > Komagataeibacter sp. SM21. Next base: position 149,470 of record NZ_JBGLOV010000003.1, on the reverse strand, counting down.
CGCACCAACTGGCTGATCCCTTCCAGCGCAAAGAATTCACATTGCAGCGGCACGATCACGGACTGCGCCGCCACAAGGGCATTCAGTGTAAGCAGGCCAAGGCTGGGCGGGCAATCAATCAGGATGGCATCATAATCCGCGCCGATCTGGGCCAGTGCATCGCGCAGGCGATATTCGCGCCGGTCGGCCATGACCAGTTCCAGTTCGGCCGCAGCCAGTTCCGTATCCGCCGCGATCAGGGACAGGCCGGGCAGCTCGCTGGCCTGCACCACAGCCGTGGCGCGCGCGCCATCTTCCAGCATGGCATAGGTGCCGCTGCGCCGGGCATCATACCCCACCCCAAGGCCGGTGGAGGCATTGCCCTGCGGGTCCATGTCAACCAGCAGAACCTTCAGCCCGGAAGTTGCCAGGGCCGCAGCCAGGTTGATGGCTGTCGTTGTCTTGCCAACGCCGCCCTTCTGGTTGGCCAGCGCGATAATGCGGGGGGAAGATGCTGTCTGACTTCCCGTCTCATTCATTGTTATGGTCTCTGACACGCCTGATATCGCTCAATTTTAGAATCACACCATCCGTATCTGTACGGCTTGGAATCCGGGTTGTCGCCATGTGCCAACCGGCACGGGCTGTCGTCAATTCCGCTTCGGCATTCCGTCCTTTCAAAAACAGGCAGAACCCATCGGGCTGAAGGAAGCGCGCGCCCCATTCCAGCAGGCGCGACAGCGGGGCAAGGGCGCGGGCTGTCACCACCTGCGCGGGGGGCACATCCGCCACCTCCAGACGCCGGGCGCAGACACTCACCTGCACGCCCGCCACCCGTGCGGCTTCGCGCAGGAAGGCGGCCTTGCGCTGGTCCGACTCAATAAGGGTAACCTGCGCATCCGTAGCGCACGCGATCACCAGTCCCGGAAAACCGCCGCCCGACCCCATATCCACAAGCCTTGTACCGCCGGGCGGTATCTGTCCGGCAAGCTGCAGACTATCGGCTATATGCCGCGACCACAAATGCGGCAGGTCATGTGGGGAAACCAGATTGATACGCTGGTTCCAGCGCAGCAGGATATCCGCATATTTTTCCAGCCGGTCGCGTGTTTCACGTGAAACATCGGCCATATCGGGCGCAAGGGCAGCCGGGCCGCTCATGCCATCACCTGCTTCTGGCGGATATGTGCAAGCAACGCGACAAGGGCGGAAGGCGTGATTCCCGGAATACGCTGCGCCGCCCCAAATGTTACGGGCCGCACCCGTGCAAGCCGTTCCTGCATTTCCGTACTCAGGCCACCAACCCGACCATAATCGAGATCAGTCGGCAGGGTGATTTTTCCTTCGGTAGCCAACTGGCGGATCTCGCGGTCCTGACGGGAGATGTAACCGCTATAGCGGGCTTCCGTCGTCAGATGCTGGGCTACGCGGGGGGATAATTCGGCAAACCACGGTGCAATCCCCACAATCGTTTCAGGTGACGCATCCGTCGCCAGCACATCCAGAAGCGAACGTGCCCGCCCGTCTGCCGAGACATTCACACCTGCCTTGCGCAGGACATCGGTGCCATAAGTTTCATTGCGGGCCCGGGTGGTCGCCACATCAATCGCGGTGCAATCGGACTGAAAACGGACAGCACGCGCCGTCCCGACGCATCCCCATTCCAACCCGCGCGGCGTCAGGCGCAGGTCCGCATTATCCGCGCGCAGGGTCAGGCGATATTCCGCGCGGGATGTGAACATGCGGTAGGGTTCGGACACGCCCTGCGTTGTCAGGTCGTCAATCATCACACCGATATAGGCATCGCCACGATCGAGGGTAACACCCGCCTGCCCCGCCGCATGCCGGGCGGCGTTCACACCCGCGATCAGGCCCTGCGCGCCAGCTTCCTCATAACCAGTGGTGCCATTGATCTGACCCGCCAGAAACAGACCGGGCATGTTTTTCAGTTCCAGTGTGGGGGCCAGTTCGCGCGGGTCCACATAATCATATTCCACTGCGTAGCCCGGCCGGACGATGCGGCAGTTTTCCAGCCCCGGAATACTGCGCAGCATTTCAAGCTGTACATGTTCGGGCAGGCTGGTGGAAATACCGTTGGGATAGACCAGATTTCCCTCCGGATTGCCTGGCAGCCCTTCCGGCTCCAGGAAGATCTGGTGGGATTCGCGCTGGGCAAAGCGTACGACCTTATCTTCGATCGAGGGGCAGTAGCGTGGCCCACGCCCCGATATCGCCCCGCCATACAGGGCCGAAAGCTGAAGGTTTTCGCGTATGATCTCATGCGTGCGCGGCGTAGTGGCCGTGATCCGACAGGACACCATGGGATTGGCGATACCATCCGTCATGCGGCTGAATGGTTCGGGCACCGCATCCCCACGGTCTTCAGGCAGACTGTCCCAGTCGATGCTGTCACGCGCGATACGCGCAGGCGTTCCCGTCTTGAGCCGTCCCATCCGCAGCCCAAGCGCCTCCAGCCGCGTGCCCAGCGCATTGGCGGGACGATCTCCTACCCGCCCCGCAGGCTGGCTGTCGTGCCCGACATGGATGGTGCCCCGCAGGAACGTGCCGGTCGCCAGCACGACGGCACCGGATGAAAAGCTGCGCCCGTCCTCGCAGATGATACCTTCAACCTGTCCCTGCGCATCCGTCAGCAGGTCGGCCGCTGCCCCTTCGACAATATCAAGTCCATCGGTCGCGGCCAGCAGATCCTGTATGGCCTGCCGGTACAGTGTCCGGTCTGCCTGCGCACGGGGGCCATGCACGGCCGCCCCCTTGGACCGGTTGAGAAGTTTGAAATGAATCCCGGCCCGATCGGCGGCAATGCCCATCAGCCCATCCAGCGCATCGATCTCGCGCACCAGATGTCCCTTGCCGATCCCGCCTATGGCCGGATTGCAGGACATGATGCCAATGGTCTCGCGCCGATGCGTCAGCAGCATGGTGCGTGCGCCCGTACGTGCAGCGGCAGCGGCGGCTTCACATCCCGCATGCCCCCCACCGACGACGATCACATCATATGCGCGATTCATCCAGTCTTGCTCCTACTTGCCAATACAGAACTGGCCAAACACCGTATCCAGAAGGGCTTCCACATCCACGGCCCCCGTCAGGCGGCCCAGCGCCCGCATGGCCAGCCGCATTTCTTCCCCACGCATTTCCGGCCAGTTCATATCAAGCGCCCGCCCGATATGATGCACCGTTTCCTCCAGCGCCGCACGATGACGCGCGCGGGTAAAAGGTGCAGCAGCCCGGCCCGATGTCAGCGCGCGCGCCCTGTCGGCCAGAACGGTCCTTAACACATCCATGCCGGAATGGGTGAGTACACTGATGCCAATCGTGCCTTCAGGCGCATGATACAGGTCTGTCTTGTTACATACCAGCAGGCTATTCCCTTCCACCGGTGCGGGTACCACATCACCGGTAAAAACCTGCACCACACAGTCAGCCTGTTTCACGTGAAACAGTGAACGCCGGACCCCTTCAGCCTCGATCTCATCATCCGTTTCACGCAGTCCGGCGGTATCGACCAGCGTTACCGGCACATCACCCAGCACCATACGCACCTCGATCGCGTCGCGGGTGGTCCCCGCACGGGAGGAAACGATTGCGGCATCCCGCCCCGCCAGCGCATTCAGCAGGCTGGATTTGCCAACATTGGGTTCCCCCACAATCGCAAAGACCAGTCCACGCCGTAGCCGCTCGGCCCCCGCCCCTTCGGCCAGATAGGTCTGCATGGTGTCATGCAATACACGCATTCCGTCCAGCAACCCCCGTTCAACTTCCGGTGGCAGTTCTTCATCGGGGAAGTCGATCAGTGCTTCCTGATGCGCAAGGAACGTACGCAGCCTGTCTGCCCATTTCTGGTACAACTGGCTCTGCGCCCCATCAACCTGCGCCAGCGCCTGCTGGCGCTGGGCTTCGGTTTCGGCATCAATCAGGTCGGCTATGCCTTCCGCCTGCATAAGATCCATCCGCCCATGGGCAAAGGCCCGGCGGGTGAATTCCCCCGGTTCCGCCGGGCGGGCACCGAGGGCCACCAGCGTATCGGCAACGGCATTGATAACCGCAGGCCCCGCATGCAGGTGCAGTTCGGCACTGTCTTCACCCGTATAGCTGTCGGGTCCAGGAAACCAGAGCACCAGCGCCCGGTCCAGCAGGACAGGTTCCGCCCCATCGCGCCGCCACAGCCCCCGCAACGAAGCCCGGCGCGGCGCAGGCAACCGTCCGGTCAGGCTTTCGACAATCCTGCCCGTTCCCGCCCCGCTCAGGCGCATCACCGCAATGGCGGCACGGGACAGCCCGCTGGCCAGCGCAAAAATGACCGGCGGATGTCCATCACGTTCCTGCATAAACATCTCCGTCATCGCATCATCATTTTGTCCGTCCCGGGAACGGCGTTATCGTTCACCTCTTTGTCCTGATCAAGGTGACTCATGCCACAACTTTCAATGCACTCGCCACTGGCCCCCCTGACCGTCTCGGCGGAAGACGAGCAGATTGTCGCCCTGGACTGGGGCTGGGGTCGCGATCAGGAGGAAACACCGGTCCTGCTAGCCGCCCGCGCCTGGCTGGATGCGTATTTCGACGGCGAACTTTCGCTATGCGATCTGCCACTGGCCCCTTATGGCACGGACGAACAGCTTGCCGCATGGAAGTTCATCCGCACCATTCCCGCAGGCCAGCAGGTTCACTGGCAGGAAGCGGCACGTCAGGCCGGAGTAACACCCGAAAGCATCCTGAGCGCCTGCACTGAAAATCCCATTCCCATCCTGATCCCCTGCCATCGCATCGATTTCACGGATTGTGCGGACTACGACCCTGAAACCTATCCCGGCGATGAAGGCGCACGCGACCGGCAGTTCCTGCAGGACCTTGAAACACTTCCTGCCTCATCAAGATAAAGAATGACCGTGCAATAATAACGGAAGGTCCGCCATGAATACCGTTATCCGCGTCCACGAATACGGAGGCCCGGATGTGCTGGCAGTGGAAACACAGCCCGTTCCTACCCCGGCCGCCGGTGAAATCGTACTGCGGCAGGAAGCCATCGGTGTCAATTTCATCGATACCTATTTCCGCAGCGGACTGTACAAATTCCCCTCCCTGCCCGGCATCCCGGGCATGGAAGGTGCTGGCACCGTAACAGCGGTTGGCCCCGGAGTGGAAGATCTCTCGCCGGGTATGCGCGTCGCCTACCCCGCCACACCGGGCGCCTATGCCACGTTCCGCACGATCGCAGCGGATAAGGTTGTTACCCTGCCCGATGACATCGCAACCAGCACGGCGGCTGCCATCATGCTGCGCGGACTGAGCGTGCACATGCTGCTGCGTGAGGTTTATCGCGTGCAGCCCGGCGATGACATACTGGTCTACGCCGCCGCAGGGGGCGTGGGGCTGCTCATGTGCCAGTGGGCACGGCATCTGGGCGCGCGCGTCATCGGTGTCGTCTCCACGGAGGAGAAGGCGCAACTGGCGCAGGCCAATGGTGCAACGGATGTCATTATCGGCACGGACCGGCTTAAGGAACGGGTCAGCGACCTGACTGCGGGCCGCATGCTGCCCGTGGTTTATGACAGCATCGGCAAGGCCACGTTTGAAACCAGCCTGTCCTGTCTGGCACCGCGCGGGTTGATGGTCAGTTATGGCAACGCGTCGGGCGCCGTCACCGGCGTAGACGTGGGTACGCTGGCAGCCCATGGCAGCCTGTACCTGACCCGTCCCCTGCTCATGACCTATATCGCGCGGCGTCCTGCCCTGCTCCATGCGGCGAGGGAGATGTTTTCACTGGTGAAAAAAGGCGTAATCAAACCCCATATCGGACAGCGTTTCCCCCTGCGCGATGCCGCACAGGCGCATATTGCGCTGGAATCCCGCAAAACCACCGGCAGCACAATCCTGATCCCCTGACAGGTTGTTTGAAAACAGGATAGGACAATAAAAAACCCCGGCCTTTCAGCCGGGGTTTTCTGCATTTTTCGCAATCGCGCGATGATCAGGTATTCATCGCATCGAAGAAATCGTGATTGCTCTTGCTGTATTTCAGCTTGTCCAGCAGGAAGTCCATCGCATCCATCGTGCCCATCGGGGCAAGGATACGACGCAGCACCCACATCTTGGCCAGATCGGCACGATCCACCAGCAGTTCTTCCTTACGGGTACCGCTCTTGGTGATGTCGATGGCGGGGAATGTGCGCTTGTCAGCCAGCTTGCGGTCAAGGATCAGTTCCGAGTTACCGGTGCCCTTGAACTCTTCAAAGATGACTTCATCCATACGGCTGCCGGTATCGATCAGGGCGGTTGCGATAATGGTCAGCGATCCCCCTTCCTCAATGTTACGGGCCGCACCGAAGAAGCGCTTGGGACGCTGGAGCGCATTGGCATCCACACCACCCGTCAGCACCTTGCCCGATGAAGGCACAACGGTGTTGTACGCGCGGGCCAGACGCGTGATCGAATCCAGCAGGATCACGACATCGCGCTTGTGCTCGACCAGACGCTTGGCCTTTTCCAGCACCATTTCCGTCACCTGCACATGCCGGGTCGCAGGTTCGTCAAAGGTGGAGGAAACGACTTCGCCCCGCACGGAACGCGCCATATCCGTCACTTCTTCCGGCCGCTCGTCAATCAGCAGCACGATCAGGAAGACTTCGGGATGGTTCGCGGCGATGGAGGACGCGATGCTCTGCAGCATCACGGTTTTACCGGTACGCGGCGGGGCGACGATCAGCGCGCGCTGACCCATGCCGATGGGGGAGACCAGATCGATCACGCGGGACGTGAAATCGCGGTTCGGGGTCTTGCCCTTCCCCTTGCCATTGACGGGGGGCTCAGCCGCACCGCCTACAGTCGAGTTCTCGACTTCCATCTGCAGGCGGCGTTCGGGATAAAGCGGCGTCAGGTTATCGAAATTGATCCGCTGGCGCACCGCCTCGGGCGGTTCGAAATTGATCGCATTGACCTTGAGCAGGGCGAAATACCGCTCACCATCACGCGGCGCGCGGATCTGGCCTTCAACCGTATCACCGGTGCGCAGGCCGAAACGCCGGACCTGGCTGGGGGAAATGTAGATATCATCCGGTCCGGGCAGGTAATTGGCCTCTGGCGAGCGGAGGAAACCAAATCCGTCAGACAGGATTTCAAGCGTGCCGTCCCCATAGATGGCCTGATCGTTGTCGGCCAGCGTCTTGAGGATCGTGAACATCAGCTCCTGCTTGCGAAGAGATGATGCGTTTTCAATGTTCAGACTTTCAGCATAAGCCAGAAGGTCTGCTGGGGATTTGGCCTTGAGTTCGGCGAGTTGCATGCAGGATATGCCTATAAGTGGGCAGTTCACGAAGGGAAAACAGAAGCCAGCGATCAGTTGACAAGGGACGCGCCGGGCGCTGAGCCTTGACCATATTCTGACGAAACGGTTGATGCTGCTTGACTGATTAAGGCGGGGATTCCGGACAGGCAGGATATGCCGTGTGGAACAACCCGATCATAAGCCCATGGTTCCCTTCCCGTCAAGTCCGGCCTGCATACGGCACGAATGGACCCGCGGGGGCAGCCCGTGACGAAAGGGAAATGGCATCCGGCTACCATCCCCTGACAAAACGTTACTTTTCAATGACCTGATACAATTTCAGTTACCATGGCAATCCGACGTGGCGGGACATGGAAGACCCTGCCACCAGTAGCGGAATGGCAGATGCCGGGTTTATACTACCGGAACAGCCGAATCGGCACACATTCCGGCATCCGCGTTGCCACCATTACTTGATATTACTGTTTCCCCAGCCAGCCACGCCGCCAGAACCACAACAGGGGCAGTATGACGGTCGCCGCCATCAGTCCCAGCGAATACCAGTAACCGTATTTCCAGTTCAGTTCCGGTATGTCGTGAAAATTCATGCCGTAAATACCAGCCACCAGTGTCGGGGCGACACCGATGAAGCTGACCACGGTCAGTATCTTCATGCCGTTATTCTGCTCGATGCTGATGAAACCCAGCGTCGCATCCAGCAGGAACTGCACCTTGTTGGCGGTCTGTGACACGAAATCATTCAGGGAACGGATATCGCGTTCCACCGTGCCCAGCCGCGCCTGCAACCGGTCGGACAGGTCATGGCGCTTGTTTTCGCCCAGAAAGATCGAAATACGCTCCAGCCCCAGCAGGCTGTCACGCACGGACGATCCCAGATCCCCCGACCGGCCCACCCGGCGCAGCATGTTGCGCAGCAGGGTGCCCGCCTGCGCCTGCCCCGGTTCCTCGGACTGGAACACATCACGCGACATGCCATCGAGCGCCTGGCCAAGATGCTCCAGAATATCCGCCAGCCGGTCAACGATCGCTTCCAGCAGCAGTATGCCCGCCTCGTTTGCGCCCAGCGCCGTGCTCTGGTTCGCCACCTGCCGGGCCACCACGTCAAACGCGCTGAACCCGGTATAGCGGATGGTCAGCAGCCGGTCCTTCATGAGCACGAAGCCCACGGGGGAAACAAAAAAGTCATCGGGCGTCTTGCGCACCAGCGGGGTCGACAGATAGACGGCGTCCCCTTCCATGAACAGGCGCGATGAACTCTCGATCTCATCAAGCTGGGCGCGGGTGGGAATGCGCAGGCCGGTCACCTGGGCGGCAAGGGCTTCCTCCTCCTCGGTGGGATTGAGCAGGTCCAGCCACGCGGCTCCCGTCCCGTCGGCTGGCGTGGTCACGGTCTGGGCCGGGCTGCCGGGGCGATGCGCTAGAAACATGGGCTGTCTTTCTTAGGTTCCGACGGTGTCCATCCATCATGCGGCAGCAAACATGTCAAATCATGACATGTCGCCCGCACGCCGTGGGGGCTGGTATTTTGTCGCCATCCGGTCCAGAACCGCCAGATACGCGGCCCGGGACGGCTGCATTCACGACTACAGAGCCACGCACCTAATTTCCTGCGGAGTAGCGAAGTTGAGCGCAACAGATACACAGGCAGGCGCCAACAGCCTGCGCAGCGGTCCCGACGGCCGCGGGCGTTTTGGAATTTTTGGCGGTCGTTTCGTCGCCGAAACCCTGATGCCGCTGCTGCTGGAACTGGACGCCGCCTACACGGCCGCGCAGGCGGACCCCGAATTCCGGCGCGAACTGGATTACTACCTGAAAGATTACGTAGGCCGTCCCAGCCCGCTGTGGTTCGCCCGCCGCATGACCGACGCACTGGGCGGCGCGAAAATCTACATGAAGCGTGAGGAACTGAACCACACCGGTTCCCACAAGCTCAACAACGTCATGGGGCAGATCCTGCTGGCCCGCCGCATGGGCCGCACCCGCATCGTAGCCGAAACCGGCGCAGGCCAGCACGGTGTGGCCACCGCCACCGTATGCGCGCTGTTCGGCATGAAATGCGCGATCTACATGGGCGCCACCGATGTCGAGCGGCAGAAGCCCAATGTGTTCCGCATGCGCCTGCTGGGGGCCGAGGTCGTGCCCGTCACTGCCGGTGCGGGCACGCTGAAGGATGCGATGAACGAGGCCATGCGCGACTGGGTGACCAACGTGCATGATACCTATTTCCTTGTCGGCACGGTCGCGGGGCCGCACCCCTATCCGCAGATGGTGCGTGATTTCCAGTCCATCATCGGCGTGGAAACCAAAGAACAGATCATGGCCGCCGAAGGCCGCCTGCCCGATGCGATCGTTGCGGCCATCGGGGGCGGTTCCAACGCCATGGGGATCTTCCATCCCTTCCTTGATGATCCTGACGTCAGGCTGATCGGCGTGGAAGCCGCGGGCTGCGGCCTGGACAGCGGGCGCACTGCCGCATCCATCGAACGGGGCAAGCCGGGCGTGCTGCATGGCAACCGCACCTATCTGCTGCAGGATGGGGACGGCCAGATCACGGAAGCCCATTCCATCAGCGCCGGACTGGATTACCCCGGTGTCGGCCCCGAACATTCATGGCTCAATGACATCGGACGCGCGGATTACGTGGGCGCCACCGATCAGGAGGCGCTGGACGCCTTCCAGCTCTGTACCCGTACCGAGGGCATCATCCCGGCACTGGAAAGTGCACATGCCATCGCCTACGCCGCCAAGATCGCGCCAGATATGACGAAGGACAAAATCCTCGTGGTCAACATTTCCGGGCGGGGGGACAAGGACATCTTCACCGTTGCCGAACATCTGGGAGTGAAACTGTGAGCCGCATCGCCCGCCGCTTCGCCACCCTGCGTCAGCAGGGCCGTGGCGCCCTGATCCCGTATGTGGAAGCCTGTGACCCGGATTACGATACCGCGCTGGCCATCCTGCGCGGCATGCCCGCGGCGGGCGCCGACCTGATCGAGGTTGGCGTTCCCTTCTCCGATCCGTCTGCCGATGGCCCGACCATCCAGCAGGCCGCCCTGCGCGGGCTGAAGGGTGGCTCCACCATGAAGCGCGTGCTGGAAATGATCGCGGCCTTCCGCGCGGATGATGACGAAACCCCGATCATCCTGATGGGCTATGCCAACCCGATCGAGGCGTACGGGCCGGAACGCTTCTGCGTGGATGCGAAGAAGGCGGGCGTGGACGGGCTGATCGTGGTTGACCTGCCGCCGGAAGAAGCCGACCTGCTCGGCGCGCCCGCGGCACAGGCCGGGCTGGACATCATCCGGCTGGTCGCCCCCACCACGCCCGATGAACGCCTGCCCGTCGTGTTCAGCGGCGCATCCGGCTTCGTCTATTACGTCAGCATTACCGGCGTGACCGGCACGCGCACCGCCAGCACCGATGAACTGGCGCAGGCCCTGCCCCGCCTGCGCCGGGCGACCGACCTGCCCATCGCCATCGGCTTTGGCATCCGCACACCCGAACTTGCGGCAAACGCCGTGCGCGTGGCGGATGCCGCCGTTGTGGCCTCCGCCCTGCTCAACACGCTTGAAGGCACGCTGGACGCGGCAGGACAGGCCACCAGCCGCACCGTGCCCGCGGTACTGGAACAGTTGCGCGCGCTGGCGGATGCGGTGCATGACGTGCGGAAATAAATGACAATCTGGCCCAATCGTTCATCTGCCTGTATTGAACAGGCGCCCAGACTATCTGAGGGAGAGGCAATATGAGCTGGCTGACCGAATACGTCCGTCCCAAGATCCGTGGCCTGCTCAAGCGGGAAGTGCCGGACAACCTGTGGACCAACTGCGAATCGTGCGAGCAGATGATCCTGACCAAGGACCTGCACAAGGCGCTGAACGTGTGCCCGCACTGTGGCCACCACATGCGCGCCAGCGTGGCCGAACGGCTGGAATGGACATTCGATAACGGCGAATATACCCGTATCGAACTGCCCAAGGTGCCTGTGGACCCCCTCTCCTTCCGTGATCGCAAGCGTTATACGGACCGCCTGAAGGATGAACGCGCCAAATCCCACCTTGATGAATCCATGGTGGTCGCCCATGGCCTGATCGGTGGCCAGAACGCGGTCGTGGCCGTGATGGCGTTCGAGTTCATCGCCGGGACGATGGGTGCGGCATTGGGCGAGGCCTTTCTTGCCGCAGCCCGTCTGGCCATCCTCCAGCAGTCCCCCCTGATCGTCTTTACCGCGTCGGGCGGCGCACGCATGCAGGAAGGCATGATCAGCCTCATGCAGATGCCGCGTACCACGGTCGCGGTGGAAATGCTCAAGGAAGCGGGTCTGCCCTATCTGGTGGTACTGACCAACCCGACCACGGGCGGCGTTTCCGCATCCTTCGCCATGCTGGGCGATGTCCAGATTGCCGAACCCAATGCGCTGATCGGCTTCGCGGGCCAGCGCGTGATCGAGGATACCGTGCGCGAAAAGCTGCCAGAAGGCTTCCAGCGCGCGGAATACCTGCTCGATCACGGCATGCTCGACATGGTGGTGAAGCGCGCCGACCTGCGGACCGTTCTGGCGCAGTTGATCGGGCAGCTCAACTTCCGCCATATCGCCCGTCCCGCCGCCTGAACCCGGGCAGGATACCAGCATGAGCGCACGGACCCTCGGGCCCGAATTCGTCGGTCGGGCGGGGCAGATACTCGAACGGCTGAACCGCCTGTATCCGGCCCTGATCGACCTGTCCCTGACACGGCTGGAAACGCTGCTGGCGCGCCTCGGCCATCCGGAGCGGCACCTGCCACCGGTGGTCCATGTGGCCGGCACCAATGGCAAGGGCAGCACCTGCGCCCTCATGCGCGCCATTGCCGAAGCGGGCGGATGGCGGGTCCATGTCCTGACATCGCCCCATCTGGTCCATGTGACCGAACGCTTCCGCATCGCGGATGAAATCGTAGGCGAAATCGAACTGACCGCGGTTCTGGAAGAGATAGAACGGGTCAATGACGGTGCGCCGATTACGGTGTTCGAGGTCCTGACGGCAGCAGGCTTCGTGCTGTGCGCGCGCCACCCGGCGGACCTGACCATTGTGGAAGTGGGACTGGGCGGGCGTTGTGACGCCACCAACGTGCTGCGGCAGCCCGCAGCATGCGCGATTACCGCCATCTCCATGGATCATGAGGCGTTTCTGGGCGACACGCTCGCCGCCATCGCGGGCGAAAAGGCGGGAATCATCAAACCCGGCGTGCCTGTCGCCACGGGCCGCCAGCCCTCCGAAGTCATGGATGTCCTGATCAGCACGGCACGTGAAAACGCAGCCCCGCTCTGGCGGCGCGACCATGAATGGTCCGTGGAAGCCACTGCGGATGGGTCCGGCCTGCTCTACCGCGATGCGCGCGGCACGCTGGACCTGCCCCTGCCCGGCCTGCGTGGCGCCCACCAGATCGACAATGCAGGACTGGCGCTGGCGACCCTACGCGCCAGTGACCTGCCCCTGCCGCAGCAGGCATGGGGCGGCATTGCGCATGCGCGCTGGCCCGCGCGCATGCAGCGACTGGACGGCCAGCTTGCCGCCATGCTGCCGACAGGCTGGGAACTGTGGCTGGATGGCGGGCATAACCCCGGCGCGGGCGAAGTGCTGGCACAGGTGATGGATGCGTGGCCTGACCGGCCCACCCATCTGGTCATTGGCATGAAACAGACCAAGGATGCGACCGGCTTTCTTGCCCCGCTCCTGACCCGCGCGGCCAGCGTGCAGGCCGTGGCGGAAAAAGACCAGCATCTGGCGCAGCCTGTGGCCGACATCATCGCGGCATCGAACGGCAAGGCGACGGCAGGCCCCACATTGCGCGAAGCACTGGCCAGCCTGACCCGTACCGCACCGCCGGACGCACCACCCGCGCGCGTCATCATATGCGGCAGCCTGTATCTGGCGGGTGTCGCCCTGCAGCAGGATGGCTGGCAGGCAGGCTGACAGGCACCCCGGCAGCCTGCGGTGCAGGCTGCCGGACAGATATTACCGGGAGTCGGGCAGCGGATCGCCCTGCCCGATTTCACGCAGCGGCAGGCCCGCCATCAGGCGCTGTTCGATCTTTTCAAGCGACATGTCGCGTGTTTCGGGAACGAAGCGCCATGTCACCAGCACGAAAAACAGGTTGAGCCCGGCAAACAGCCAGAAGGTCGGGCCATTGCCCATCCATTGCAGCAGCGACAGGAAGCTGGCCCCCACGATCATGTTGGCGACCCAGTTCGTCAGGGTGGAAATGGAAATGCCAAGGTCACGTCCCTGCAGCGGCTGCACCTCCGAACACAGGACCCACATCAGCGGCCCGGCGGACATGGCGAAGCCGGAAATGTAGATCAGCAGCATGAAGACCGAGATGATCTGTTCCGTCTGTCCCAGAACGGGACGATTCAGCATGAGCCCGAGGAAACCCATCCCGATCGCCATGATAACGAAGCCGGTATACAGGATCGGCTTGCGCCCCCAGCGATCGACCAGGCCAATGGCGATGAACGTGGCCAGCATGTTCACCAGCCCCACCATGGCCGTACACCATAGCTGCGCAGGCCCTACATAGCCCGCCAGCGCGAAGATCTTGGGCGCGTAGTACATGACCACGTTCACCCCGGCGAGCTGCTGCATGACCTGCAACGCCATGCCCAGAAAGATGGAACGGCGGAAATTGCCGTTATGGCGCAGCAGGCTCCAGCCACGCTGCTTCATCTGAAGCTGGCGGCTGATATTCTGTATTTCCTGCATGGCGACGCTATGGTCATCACGCAGGTCTTCAAGCACCTGTAGCGCTTCGCTGCGGCGGCCCCGCATCATGAGCCAGCGCGGGCTGTAGGGCAGGAACAGCACACCAATCAGGAACAGCACGCCGGGCACGGCGGCAACCGCGAACATGCCGCGCCAGTTGCCGGAATAGCTGAACATGGTGTTGCTGAGAAAGGCTATGAAAATGCCAGCCGTGATCATGAGCTGGTAGGTCGAGATCATGGCGCCACGCGCCTGCTCGCTTGCGATCTCGGACAGGTAGAGGGGCGCGGTAAAGGCCGCCACCCCGATGGCCAGCCCCATGACCAGCCGCCCCACGATCATGGACGGAATCGACCATGCCAGCGCGCAGGCCAGCGATCCCGCCACGAATACCAGCGCACCGACCAGCAGCGCATGCTTGCGCCCGATCTGGTGCGACATCCACCCGCCGCACAGCGAGCCTATGGCGGCGCCTGCCATCATGGAACTGACAATCCATTCCTGCTGCAGGGTAGAGGCATGAAAAGTCCGCGCCAGCAGGTCCAGCGCACCAGATATGACGCCGATATCCAGTCCCGCCATAAGCCCCGCCAGCGCGGCGAGGCAGCCGATAATAAGAGTACGCAGTCGCGTGGAATCAGATCCAGTTGTCTCGGATGGATTTCCCATGGGGGCCGGTCCTGTAATGATTTTTATTGTTGCCGGAAATTATGTTCAGTCCTGCCCGGCCACGCCGGTCAGGAGATAGAACGATACACCATAGCGCCGTGTCCGGTCAGGATCATTTTCCACCAGGCCATCGATGGCAAAGCGTTTCACGCGGAAAATGACCGGCACTTCCCCCTGCCCGCCATCGGGTTCCGTGATGTCCATCATGTCCGCAAGCCATGCGGGCACGCCATTGCGTTCCGTCAGCACCAGCGGCGCGCGGGCCGAGAACAGGACCGTGCCCCGGGCCTGTATCGTTTCCAGCTCCGTCCGGGTCGTCACATGGTACAGATAGCCATCCGGCCCGTCATCGCCACGCAGGCTGCGCATGTTCACGATCCCCAGCCCGAGGCTGACCGTATCAAGATAGGTCAGCACGTGCCGTGTGGCGGTACGGGCACCGGTGAACAGGTCGGACTGGGGTATGGACGGACCTATGGTTGGGGAAGCCGGAAGGGACGGAGGGGGCCTGCGCTGCCGGCGTTTGCGCGGCATGGGCGCAAACGGCAGTTCAGCCATCCCGCCTTTTCGCCGTTGCGCCATGCCCGTGCCCCATCCATGCCGGTAAACCGCCGCCGCCCGTTCAGGCGCAGGCGGCGCATATCCCTTCGGCCTCGATCGTGGTCTGCCGGACCGAAAAACCGCGCGCGCGCGTCACTTCAAGCAACGCCCTGACGATATGGGGATCATCCAGTTCCGTAACACGCCCGCACTGGCTGCAGATCAGGAACTGCGCCGCATGCACGTGCCCGTGACAGGCGTGGCCGGATTCAAGCATGTGCCGGCAGCCGACAAAGGCGGAAAGACGTTCGATCTTATGGATCAGCCCCTGTTCCAGCAGGAAATCCAGCGCCCGGTACACCGTGGGCGGGGCGACCGGCCTGCCCCGGCTGATACGGATCTGTTCCAGCAGTTCATAGGCCCCCAGCGGCCGGTCGGACGCCAGCACCAGCCCCAGCGCCAGCCTGCGTATGTCCGTCAGCCGTACGGAGCGTGCCTGACACAGGGAAGCCGCCTGATCGAGCAGTGCTTCCATCCCCGCCGGGGACGCAGTCCGGGCCATCTGTTTCGTGCGGGCCACTGCCGATGCTCCTGTGTCCGGTTGCCGGCATATCCGCCCGCATGCCTGTACAGGAGCGGGAATCAGTCCGGCAGGTAATCCACCCACATGGCGATCAGTACCACGAAAAGGGCAAGCCCAGCATGTATCCAGATCAGCCTACGCAGCGTCAAGACAGGAACCCGCCCCGCGCGCATGGTTGTCCTGTCTGGCGTCCTGTCCATCGTGTCCGTGCTCCCGTTTCGGTCCATCGGACCTTTCATGGGGCAAAAGACTGGATTTTTCCTTAACGCGCGGCGCGGTGGCTATTCTTCCGTCGCGTGGGGCAGCATGTGGTAGGTACGGTTGAAATAGACCAGTCCGCCACGCGGGCCGCTGGTGCGCACGCTTTCCACTGCACCGAACATGACGCTGTGGGTGCCGACCTCCACAATGCGTTCAATCCGGCAGTCGAGCGACAGGATCGCTTCCTCCAGCACGGGCGCACCGGTCGTAAGCGTGGTCCAGTGACCGGAACGG
Organism: Komagataeibacter sp. SM21; assembly: GCF_041402665.1. Classification (NCBI taxonomy): domain Bacteria; kingdom Pseudomonadati; phylum Pseudomonadota; class Alphaproteobacteria; order Acetobacterales; family Acetobacteraceae; genus Komagataeibacter; species Komagataeibacter sp. SM21. The sequence goes on along the minus strand of NZ_JBGLOV010000003.1, from coordinate 133,155 downwards.
AAACGTTCGGCCTGCTCAAGCGGGCTGGCGAATACGCCCGATATGTCCATCTGTTCGGCCGCGAGCACGTTGATGCACATGGCCGCATCCACGCGGAAGCGATCCCGCACGCGCGAATTGCGGTTCAGGCAGGCCAGTACAGTCGGTGGCGTATCCGTTACCGAACAGACGGCGGAAGCCGTAAAACCCGCCGGATCATCCAGTGTTCCGGTAGTGACAACATTTACCGCCGCGCCCAGCCGCGCCATGGCGTTACGGAAGGTAAGGGCGTCAACTCCCATGATACTCTGCCTCAGTCGCTGTTGCATGCCTGTCGGTCCGCACGCAGCCGTGACGCCGGACGGTAGCCGGGGTAGCGCATTCTGGGCCGGTTGAATACCGCAAACCGCATAAGGAGCCATGGTATGGACCCTGAACTGATCCACATACGCCACACGGGCGGACTGGGGCGCATCACGCTCAACCGGCCGGGCGCACTCAATGCCCTCAACATCGACATGATCACCCACATCACCGCCCGCCTGCAGGCGTGGCGGCATGATCCCGCCATCACAACCGTACTGCTGGACAGCACCAGCCCCAGGGCCTTCTGCGCGGGCGGGGATATCCGCGCCATCCTCCACCGCCTTGAAACCGATGGTCCCATGGCGGCAGCCGAGCCATTCCGCCGTACCTACCGGCTGGCATCCCTTCTGGCGGGGTATCCGAAGCCGGTCGTATCCTTCATGGACGGTATCGCCATGGGCGGCGGGATCGGGCTGGGCGGTCATGCCCGCTACCGGATCGTGACCGAACGGTCGTGCCTCGCCATGCCTGAAACCGGCATTGCGCTGACACCTGATGCGGGCGGATCATACCTGCTGTCGCGCGCGCCGGGCCTGAGCGGGTTGCGCCTTGCGCTGACGGGCGGATACATGAACGCCACCGCCGCCCTTGATGCCGGGTTTGCGGACCGTCAGGCCCATTCTAGCATGCTCGATACGCTGGCTGACGCGCTCATCCACCAGCCCGCGGGCAGGGTAGTGGACAGTCTGCCCCCCTGTCCGGCCCTGCCATCCGGGCCGGATATTGCGGATATCGCAGCGGTCTATGATGCGCCGGACGTGCCACAAATCATGCGCAGGCTGCACGCGCACCCGGCGGAGTGGGCGCAGGCGGACCTGATGGCGCTGAACCGCGCCAGTCCCTTTTCGCTGTATGTCACCTTTGCGGCGTATCATGCCGCACGCAGGCTGCCCGATCTGGACAGCGTGCTGGAGCAGGAATTCCACCTGATCTACCACCTCCTGCGCCGTCCCGACTTTGCCGAAGGCGTGCGTGCGCGCCTGATTGACAAGGACAATGCCCCACGCTGGACACCCGACAATCCCGCCGCCGTATCCACCCGCGAAGTGACCGACTGCATGCAGGGCAGGGCGCCCGTTTCGCTCGACCTGCCGCTTCGTGATGCGGTTACGTAATAATTTATTATCACACATAAAGTATATAGAAATGCCGTTTTCAGACAGATACGCACCCGCCACCCATCACAGCCGGCTGGGCGATGAATTCTACGATGTGGTGAAGGCCGCCGACTTCCCGGCCCATATCCTGCGCTACCGCAATGACGACGTATCGCCGCGCATCGGTCTCGATACGCTCGATGATACGGAGTGGACGCGCCATCTCGGATATTTCGACCCGCTGCCCGGTTCGCTGCCGCACCCGCTGGCGCTGCGCTATCACGGGCACCAGTTCCGTTCCTACAATCCCGATCTGGGGGACGGGCGCGGCTTCCTGTTTGCGCAGCTTATGGATGCAGTGGATGGCCGCCTGCTCGATATCGGCACCAAGGGCAGCGGCACCACGCCCTGGTCACGCGGCGGCGATGGCCGCCTGACGTTGAAAGGCGGCATGCGGGAAATCCTGGCCAGTGAGCATCTGGATGCGCTGGGGGTGCGGACTTCCCGCACGCTCAGCGTGATTGAAACCGGCGAACAGCTTCATCGTGGCGATGAACCTTCGCCCACGCGGTCATGCGTGCTGGCCCGGCTCAGCCATTCCCATATCCGCATCGGCACCTTCCAGCGCCTGATGGCGCAGGATGACCGGGCCAGCATGGAACGGCTGGTGGCCTATGTGATCGAGACCTATTACCCCCAACTGACCGGCGCTGCCGACCCTGCTGCGGCCCTGTATGATGCCGCAACCCTGCGCATGGCGGAAATGACGGCCCAGTGGATGGCGGCGGGCTTTGTCCATGGCGTGCTCAATACCGATAACATCAATATTACCGGGGAAAGCTTCGATTACGGTCCCTGGCGGTTCCTGCCCAGTTTTGATCCCCGTTTTACCGCCGCCTATTTTGATCACTCCGGCCTGTATTCATATGGCCGCCAGCCAGAGGCGATGACGTGGAACGTGGCGCGGCTGGGGGAGTGCCTGCTGCCTTTTTCCACGCTTGAGAAGATACAAAGTATTTTTGACAAGTTCTGGGAACGGTATGAAAGATTCCTTGATATTACAGTCCTTAAAAGATTGGGACTGAAAGAGAGTTCAAGAAAATCCTCCATGGAACTGCGGGAATATCTGTTCTCTTTCATGGATGAAAGCCAGATTGGATTTGAACTTCCGTTTTTTGACTGGTATGGTGGCCCCGAAAGCCAGAAACGCGCGACAGAAGGGCCGCGTGGAGACTTTTATGCACAGGACAGTTTCCGGCCGGTGCATGACCGGATCATGCAGCATGAGCCCGCGGCGGGCATCGACCTGTCGCATTCATATTTTGGCAATGCGGCGCCGGCCATGATGGCCGTTGAAACGGTGGAAGCCATCTGGCAGCCCATCGCCGCCATGGATGACTGGTCCCGCCTGCATGCGACCCTGGACCGGATCGCCAGCACGAAAGCCGCCCTGCACACCCCGCCCCGCTAGGGCGGGGCGACCCCATGCAGGGAACCAGATCGGAACCGAAGCATTTACAACAGGAAGGAGAAGGCACCCGTATGAATGACCAAGCCCCGCCAGCCCCACTTGAACAGCAGACCACCGAACCGTTACCCGACCTGTCGCAGATCGAAATCTCGCCCAATGCCCGCAAGACTTTATGGCTCGCAGCCATCGTGGCCGCCATCTGCGGCGGCCTCTATGGTTACGACACCGGCATCGTATCGGGCGCGCTGCTGCTCATCACCCGCGAATTCCACCTGAGCAGTTTCTATCAGGAGATGGTGGCCTCCGCCATTCTGGCGGGCGCGGTGATCGGTTCGCTCATGACGGGCTGGCTGTCCGAACGCTTCGGCCGCCGCATGTCCGTCATGATCGTGACGGCGGTGTTCGTGCTGGGGGCCATGGCCTGCGCCTTCGCGCCGGATGTCTACATGCTTATCGCCGCGCGCGTGTTCCTGGGGCTTGCGGTGGGCGGCTCCACGCAGGTGGTGCCCATGTACATCTCGGAACTGGCCCCCGCGCACCAGCGCGGCCACATGGTGACGATGTTCAACATCGCGATCGGTATCGGCATTTTCGCCGCCAATATCATTGGTTTTACCGCGCGTGACGCGTGGGGCTGGCGGCCCATGGTGGCCATTGCGGCCATTCCCGCCGCCATCGTGTTCATCTCCATGTTCTTCCTGCCCAAAAGCCCGCGCTGGGCGGCCGAACATGAAAGCCTTGATTCCGCACTGGAGCAGTTGCAGCGCATCCGCACCACCAAGCGTGAGATCCGCCGTGAAATCCGCCACATCCACGCCAATGCGAACGAGGAAACCGACCCCCGTGACATTGGCTGGCGCGGCATCATGCAGCCATGGGTGCGCCCCGCGCTGGTCGCGGCCCTTGGCGTGGCGTTCTTCACGCAGGCGGGCGGCCTGGAAATGATGATCTATTATGCCCCGACCTTCCTGTCGGATGCGGGGTTTGGCAGTTCATCCGCCCTTATGGCCAGCATCGGCATTTCCATCATCTATCTGGTCATGACCATACTGGGTTCCAACATCGTTGACCGGATCGGCCGCCGCCGCCTTGTGCTGGTCATGGGGCCGGGCAGCGTGCTGAGCCTGATCGGCCTTGGCATCATGTTCCTCATGCACCCGCAGCCGGGCAGCATGGGTAGCTGGCTGATCATTGCCTTCATGCTGCTGTTCATGGTGTTCAACGCGGGCGGCATACAGGTTGTCGGCTGGCTGCTGGGGGCCGAGATGTTCCCGCTGTCCATGCGCGGCAACGCCACCAGCCTGCATGCCGCCATGCTGTGGGGCAGTGACCTGCTGGTGACCAGCACGGCGCTGACGCTGGTTACCAAGATCACGCTGGGTGGCACCATGTGGTTCTATGCCGGGGTCAACCTGCTTTCGGTGCTGTTTGTCTTCTTCATGGTGCCCGAAACGCGCGGTGCATCGCTGGAAGATATCGAGGAAGCACTGCGTCAGGGTCGCTTCCGCCCGACGCGGGGCAACACCGCCATCGCGGAAGAAACCGACGACGACTGACCACCACGCGGCGGGCGGCATATCCGGTCATGGATGCGCCGCCCCCGTGTCATGGGGACCACCCGTTCCTTATGGGAACAGACCGGCCCGGCACCGGAATACGTGCCGCAGGGGATCACCCGCCCTGCAAGGGCGGCACCAGATCGACCGCAAGGGCAGGGGCCACCGGTAATCTCAGCACCTGCTGGTAGAACGCCAGTTCCAGTTCCCACGCCCTGCAGATGGTCGCTTCCTGACGGAAGCCATGGCCTTCGCCTTCAAATTCATACAGCGCACAGGGCACGCCATCGCCACGCAAGGCCGCGACCATGGACCGCGCCTGCGCGGGCGGCACCACCCTGTCCTCCAGTCCCTGCAGGAACAGGACCGGCGCATGGATGCGCGCGACCTGCGTAAGGGGTGACCGGGCAAGATAGGTCGCTTCATCCGCAGGGAAGGGGCCAACCAGCGTATCCAGATAACGCGATTCAAACTTGTGGGTATCCTGCGCCAGCGCACGCAGGTCGGTCACGCCATACAGGCTGGTGCCCGCGGCAAACAGGTCCGATCGCGCCAGCGCCAGCAATACCGTCAGACCACCCGCGCTGCTGCCGCGTATGACGATACGCGCCGGATCGACCTGCCCGTTCCGGGCCAGATATTCGCATGCGGCGATACAGTCATCCACATCGACCACGCCCCACTGGCGTTCCAGCCGCTGCCGGTAGGCGCGCCCGAAACCGGTCGAACCACCATAATTGACATCAACCACGGCGAAGCCACGGCTGGTCCACCACTGTACCTTGAACGAAAACGCCGTGCTGGCCCGCCCCGTCGGCCCACCATGGGCAAGGACCACCAGCGGCGGTTTTTCCCCCACTGGCCCGTCATGACGGGCATTGGCGGGGGCATAGAAAAACGCATGTCCAAGCCCGTCGCCATCGGGCAGGGGAAAGCGGATGGTGCGGGGCAGGGCGATATCGGCTGTATCCAGCGGCAGGTCGGCAGCCCGCCGCAATATCCGGGGGGTCTGGTCGGGCTGTCCACAGACCACCGCCGCCGCCCGGTCGGATGGCGCATCGAGCCATGCAAACCCGCCCCCTTCCAGCGGGGCGGGACAGCCGGAAGGCGCACCAAGATCCAGCGGTGTCACATTGCCATCATGAATGGACACCATCCGTGCCTCACCCCCGCTGACAACCATCGCCAGAATGCTGCCATCGGTCAGGGGCACATAGCTGCGCAGGCCAAAAATCCAGTGCGGCTGGCCGATTTCCGCTTCCATCGGGGCCAGTGCCGTCGCCACCCCGGACGTGGTGTCGAAACCATACAGGTTCCACCATCCGGTACGGTCGGACAGCGCCAGCAGCCGCCCCGCCGCATCCCAGCTCGGTTCGATAACGGATTCCGCCGTTCCATCACCCCCGGCCAGGGTCCACGGCGCGGCAAGGCGTGGCGGATCATCACCTTCCTGCAACAGGCTGGCGACACGCAGGCGCGTGGCATCCCATGGCATGGCGGGATGATCCCACTCGATCCATGCAAGATACCGGCCATCGGGGGAAGGACGGGGAGAGGACACGAAATCCGGCCCCATCACCAGCGGCGTCCCGCCATTGAACGCGGGATCACCTGCCGCGTTACAGTCCAGTACCACAAGGGCGGCGGCAGGTTCGCCTTCCGTCACGCGATGATCTTCACGCACGCAGAACAGGAAACGGCCATCGGGACTGAACGTCAGGTCGGCATAACGCAGCCCCTCACCGCGCGACAGGCAGCGTGGCGTGTCCGCCTCCATCAGCCACAGGCTGCCATCGCGGCGGTTGCTGAAGGCAATGCGCCCGCGTCGTACCGTATAGGCGCCGCCGCCATATTCATGCACGCGGCTGCCGACATCGAAGGGTGGCGGCGTGACATCCGCCACCTGTCCCGCCCGGGCACGCACCAGCACCCTGCGGCCCCCTTCCGCCGGGCGCCCTTCGATCCAGTAGATGTCCCGGCCATCGACCCGCACATCGGACAGGGAGACCGTCTTCCCCGCCACAAGGGCCGCACTGACGGGGGAAGGCCACGTGCCATACGGACGGGTTTCAGGGCCTGCCTTGCCGCTGGTGCTGGACTGGGTCATGTTTCTGCTCCTGCCATTTGTGCGTGACAATGGGATCGGGATTGCGCAAACCGTGCTTCCACGGGCTGGGTCCGTAACCTACATAATCTTTTTCTTTCTGACAGGTAGTCCGCTGCTTCAGCATCTTGAACATCTTTTCCAGCATTACGGATATGGCGTGATTGGCGTCATCGTCATGCTGGAAAGCATGGGGGCACCCCTTCCGGCGGAAACCCTGCTCATTTCCGCCGGGATCTACTGTGCGGCGACGCACCGGCTCGACATCGCATGGGTGGCGGTGGCGGGTATCATCGGCGCGATCATGGGCGACAATTTCGGCTACCTGATCGGCAGGTGGCTTGGCCATCCGCTGCTGGAACGCAAGGGTACCCGCATCGGCCTGACCCCGCGCCGCCTGCAGACCGGGCGTTTCCTGTTCAAGCGGTATGGCGGGGTTATCGTGGCTTTCGGGCGCTTCATCGCCTTCCTGCGCATGTTCGTGGCCCTGCTGGCGGGTGCCAATGAAATGCCGTGGCCCAGTTTCCTGCTGTTCAATGCGATCGGTGGCATATTCTGGGCCGGGGGGTATGCCTATGCCGCCTATTACCTTGGCCATAGCATTTCACGCATTTCCGGGCCGGTGGGAATAGCGGTCGCAATCGGTGGGGGGATCATGCTGTTATGTTCCGTCATCTTCCTGCGCCGCCATGAAGCCCGCCTTGCGGCCGAGGCCGAAGCGGCTTCGGAACGGGAAATGAACCAATCCGGGGAGCAGACTGAAAAATGACCAGACACTGGACAGTCAAACAGGCGCCACGCCTGGACGGGCATCTTGCCCTTGTCACGGGGGCGACCGGCGGCCTTGGCTACCAGACCGCCCTTGGTCTTGCATCGCGTGGGGCACGGGTCATGCTGGCGGGGCGCAACCCCGAAAAGGGGTTCGCCGCCCTTGCGCGGATGCAAAATGAAGTGCCGGGGGCGGATGCGTCCTTCCGGCTGGTGGACATGGCCAGCCTGGACTCCATTGCCAGCTTCGCCCACGATCTGGCGCAGGAAACGGACAGGCTGGACATACTGGTCAACAATGCCGGGGTGATGGGCACCCCGCGCCGGCTGGAAACCGCCGATGGCTTCGAACTCCAGTTCGGCACCAATTTTCTTGGCCCCTTCGCGCTGACGGCGCGGCTGCGTACGCTGCTCTGCGCGGCCCCGCAGGGCGGGCGGGTTGTGACCGTCGCCAGCCTCGCCGCCCTGTCGGGCAGGATCGTATTTGATGACCTGCAGGCCCGCCGCCGCTACGCCCCGTTCCGCGCATATAACCAGAGCAAGCTGGCCGACCTGATATTCGCGCTGGAACTGGATCGTCAGGCCCGGACACATAACTGGCCGCTGCATTCCATCGCCGCCCATCCGGGCTGGTCCATGACCGATATAGCCGCAAGCCGGCTGGGTACGAAGCAGGGATTACAGGAACGCCTGACGCGCCTTGGCGCGATCTGGGCCTTCCGGCTGATGGGACAGTCCGCTGCCAACGGCGCGCTGCCCATTGAATTCGCCGCCATGGCCGCCGAAGCCCGCGATGGCGGCTATTATGGCCCTGATGGCTGGGGCGAACGCCGTGGCCATGTAGCCGAAGCGATCATCCCGCCTGCCGCCCGCGACCTTGCCATCGCACGGCGGCTATGGGCGGTGGCGGAACGGCTGACAGGTACCGCGCTGTCGTAATCAGCGGCGCACGAACGTCCAGTAGAACGGCTGGCGACCCGCCTGCAGCGCCTTGGCTTCATATCGCGTGGGCGGCCAGCCCTCGGGGCGCTGCTTTACGGGTGGCGCGGTCTCGAACAGGTCCTGCGCGCCCATGACTTCCTCCACCCATGCCTGATAGGTGGGATCATCGCTCGCCACCCGCCAGACCGCACCGGGACGCAGGATGCGCGCGGCCATCTTCACGGTCTCGGGGTGGATGAAACGCCGCTTGGCATGGCGGGATTTGGGCCATGGATCTGGAAACATCAGGAACATGCGGTCAATCGACGCATCAGGCAGGCGTTGCAGCAGGATACGGGCGTCCTCATCCCATATGCGCAGCGTGTCCGGCACGGGGGCGGTTTCCTCGCCCCCTTCGGGCACCACGCGGGAGAGCAGGGAACACAGTCCGTTCTCGAACACCTCGCAGGCGATGTAACCTACATCAGGGTTGGCTGCATGCTGGGCCAGCGAATGTTCGCCACCACCAAAGCCGACTTCCAGCCATATCTGTTCCGGCGCGCGCCCGAAGCCCGTTGCCGGGTCCGCAATGGCGGATTCCGCAAAACGCAGCCGTGGCAGGGTCTGGTCCATAAGCCGCTGCTGGCGCGCGCGCAGCGGATGGCCGCGATGGCGACCGTAAAGCCGGTCTGGAGATGCCTTTACATCCACGGAGGCGGTCATAGGTCCGAAAATCCTGCTCCTGCTGCCGTAACGGACGGACCGCACGACATGATTACCCCCACGGGGCGGTGATGAAACGCAACAGGGGCCGCCGCGACCCGCTTGTGAAAGCAGTCATGGCAGGCCCCCGATAGGCCCCGGTCGCATAATGCAACCGAAGCGGGCAGGGCATGATGCCCCGCCCCGAATGCGACCTTAGCGGTTGAACGCGCCGCGCAGGGCGTCGACCAGATCGGTCTGCTCCCACGTGAAATCGTCCTTCGCCGCGTCGGGCGTGCGACCAAAATGGCCATAGGCCGAGGTCTGCGTGTAGATCGGGCGGTTCAGGCGCAGGTGCTTGCGGATGCCCCGCGGCGTCAGGTCCATGACTTCACGCAGCACGTTGCCCAGCTTTTCCTCATCCACGTCCTTGCCGGTGCCATCCAGATCGACATAGACGGACAGCGGGTGCGACACGCCGATGGCGTAGGAAAGCTGCAGCGTGCAGCGGTCGGCCAGACCGGCAGCCACGACGTTCTTCGCCAGATAGCGGCAGGCATAGGCAGCCGAACGGTCAACCTTCGTCGGGTCCTTGCCGGAGAATGCGCCGCCGCCATGCGGGGCCGCGCCACCGTAGGTGTCGACAATGATCTTGCGTCCCGTCAGGCCGCAGTCACCATCGGGACCACCGATGACGAAAATGCCGGTCGGGTTGACGTAGAATTCGCTTTCCGGCGGCATCCAGCCTTCCGGCAGGACATCACGCACGATGCTGCCCAGTTCCTCACGGATGGTGGCCTGGCTGGCCCCTTCAACGTGCTGGGTGGAAATCACGACGGAGGTGGCGCCCACGGGCTTGCCATCGACATAGCGCAGGGTGACCTGGCTCTTGGCATCGGGCTGCAGGGCCGCCGCACGCGGGTCGCCCGCCTTACGCAGGTCACGCACGCGGTGCAGGATGTCATGCGCATAGAACAGCGGCGCGGGCATGAGGCTTTCGGTCTCACGCGTGGCGAAACCGAACATGATGCCCTGATCGCCTGCGCCTTCGTCCTTGTCACCGGCGCTGTCGACGCCCACGGCGATGTCGGCGGACTGTGCGTGCAGGTAGTATTCGACCTCGGCGTTGCGCCATGAGAAACCGGCCTGATCGTAGCCGATATCCTTCACCGCGTCGCGCGCGCCCTGAATAAGCTGGTCAGCCGTGACCGAAGACGGACCACGAACCTCACCCGCCAGAACGATGCGGTTGGTTGTGACCAGTGTCTCACACGCAACCCGCGATTCACCGTCTGCTGTCAGAAACGCGTCAAGAACAGTGTCGCTGATCCGGTCGGCGACTTTGTCGGGATGCCCTTCGGATACCGATTCCGATGTAAACAGAAAATCGCCTTTATTACGCATGATGGTCCTGTCTGCCTTATGTGGAGTAGGAATAACGCCTTATGGATCAACCGGCGAATGATCGCATGCGTTTGGCGTAAACGGAAACGAGCGTCAAGCCATTTCCCTGAATACCACCATCCCGCCCCCAGTCGGCCACGCCTTCAGAACCCTGCGTTCAGGTCCAGCACATCTTCCATATCATAAAGACCGGCAGGACGCCCCCGGAGCCATTTTGCCGCCCGCACCGCACCCGTTGCATAGACCCTGCGGTCGAAGGAACGGTGGGTCAGGACGATCTGTTCATGGCCGGAGGTGAAGATGACCGAATGCTCACCCACAATCTGGCCGCCGCGCAGGGCGGCAAAACCGATCGCACCATCGGCGCGCGGGCCAGTGTGGCCGTCACGGCCGCTTTCGATATGATCTTCCAGCCGGATACCGCGCCCATCGGCTACGGCGCGCCCCATGGCCAGCGCCGTGCCGGACGGGGCATCAACCTTCTGGCGATGATGCATTTCCAGTATTTCGGCGTCGTAATCGCTGCCCGGCAGTGCTGCCCCCATCTGGCGCGCAAGACGGGTGACAAGTGTTACACCGGGCGAAAAATTGGCCGCCTGCACCACGCCAACCTGACGTGCCGCCGCATCAACCGCCTGCTGCTGCGCGGGCGACAGGCCGGTAGTGCCCAGCACCCATGCAGTACCCGTTTCAGCCAGAGCCGTGGCATGCGCAGCAACCGTGCTGGCATGGGTGAAGTCGATCACCACATCGCACTCACGCGCAAGGTCGGCAATATGGGCATGAACAGGGCAGTCCAGACCGGCGACCGGCGTGCCGTCACGCGTCGTACCACCCGCCAGAACCGCGCCACCCGCGGGCACTTCTTCCGCCAGAAGACGCCCGACACGCCCGTTCAGGCCCGCGATCCCGATACGCAATGGCTGCGCGTTCATGCTGTTTCTCTCCACCAGTGCCGACATGAAAATGGCGGCGCGACCGGGGGATCGCGCCGCCTGACTCTACTCATGGTGCGAGTTGGGGGGATTCACCATGAATAGTGGTCCGACCCTACACCTGAATAATCAGCAATTTCAACTGTCGCCCTGTCATGTCAGCCAAAGGCTGACGGACCGGGTCAGAGCTTGCCTTCAAAAAAGTCCTTCACCTTGCTGAAAAAGCCGGTGCTTTCGGGACTGCCCTTGGCGTGGCCTGCGGCGTCGTCCTCGAATTCCTCCAGCAGTTCACGTTGGCGTTTGCTCAGGTGCCGGGGCGTTTCCACCACGACCTGAATATACATGTCACCACGCGCGGAAGACCGCAGGACCGAGAAGCCCTTGCCACGCAGGCGGAACTGTTCGCCCGTCTGCGTACCCGCCGGGATCTTGACCTTGGTGCGCGATCCATCAACCACCGGCACCTCGATCTCGGTTCCAAGGGCGGCCTGTCCCATACGCACGGGCACGCGGCAGTAGATATTGGCGCCATCGCGCTGGAAGATCGGGTGGGATTCCACCGCGACATGCACATACAGATCGCCCGCCGGAACACCCTTGCCGCCCGCTTCGCCCGCGCCGGAAATACGGATGCGCGTGCCGTCTTCCACGCCCGCGGGAATGGCGACTTCGATGCTGCGGTTCTTTTCCACCGTGCCGGAACCATGACATTCCTTGCACGGATTGCGGATCAGGCGGCCCGAACCATGGCAGGTGGGGCAGGGGCGTTCGACGAAGAAGAAGCCCTGCTGCGCACGCACCTTGCCCGCCCCGTGACAGGAGGGGCAGGTTTCGGGCTGCTGGTCCTTGTCGGCGGAGCCGGAACCATCACAGCTTTCGCAGATGACGCGGGTGGGGACGGTGATCTTCTTTTTGACGCCGGTAAACGCCTCGGCAAAGGTGATCGTGACCTGCACCTGAAGGTCGGCGCCCGAACGGCGGCTGTCACGACGGTTGCCCATCATGTCCCCGAACATCTGTTCGAAGATGTCACCCAGTCCGCCACCGCCGAAATCGAAGCCACCGGGACCATGTCCCGGCCCGCCACCCTCGAAGGCGGCATGGCCGAAGCGGTCATAGGCGGCGCGCTTCTGATCGTCCTTCAGGACATCATAGGCTTCGTTGATTTCCTTGAACTTGTTTTCCGCTTCCGCGTCGCCCTGATTGCGGTCGGGGTGATACTGCATGGCCAGCTTGCGATACGCGCGCTTGATCTCGTCACCACTGGCATCGCGCGAAATTTCAAGGACTGCGTAATAATCTATCTTGGTGGCCATGGGGGTCCTCTAGCAAACGCGGCCGCCCGACTTATCGCGGCGTCATCCTCGCGTTCCGGATCATGTCGTTATGCGGAATATGAAAAGCGCCCGTCTTCACAGAAGCACGGGCGCCATCTGGTGAAAGGGTGGGACGGACCCGAAGGTCCGCCCCGCCATTTCGGAGCCTGTATGACGCCCAGCGTCAATCAGGACTTCTTGGAGTCGTCCACGTCTTCGAAGTCGGCGTCGACTACTTTTTCGTCCTTCGGCGCGCCGCCGGGTGCGGCACCCGGTGCGGGCTCGCCCTCGCCAGCCTTGTAGACAGCTTCGCCAACCTTCATGGCGGCCTGCGTCAGGCGATCGGTCGCCTTCTTCAGGGCTTCGCTGTCCGTGCCTTCAAGCGCCTTGCGGACTTCGGCGATCGCCTCTTCCGCTTCGGTCCTGTCAGCCGCCGGAACCTTGTCGCCAGCTTCGCTCAGCGACTTCTCGACCTGATGGGTCAGACCTTCAGCCTGGTTACGGGCCTCGACCTGTTCCTTCTTGGCCTTGTCCGCCGTGGCGTTGGCCTCGGCATCCTTCACCATCTTGTCGATTTCGGACTCGGACAGACCACCGGAAGCCTGGATCTTGATCTGCTGTTCCTTGTTGGTCGCCTTGTCCTTGGCCGAGACGGACACGATACCGTTGGCGTCGATGTCGAACGTCACCTCGATCTGCGGCACGCCACGCGGGGCGGGGGCGATGCCGGTCAGGTCGAAGTTGCCCAGCAGCTTGTTGTCAGCCGCCATTTCACGTTCGCCCTGATAGACCTTGATGGTCACGGCGTTCTGGTTGTCTTCCGCGGTCGAGAAGGTCTGGCTCTTCTTGGTCGGGATGGTCGTGTTGCGGTCGATCAGACGGGTGAACACGCCACCCAGCGTCTCGATACCCAGCGACAGCGGCGTCACGTCCAGAAGCAGCACGTCCTTCACGTCACCCTGCAGCACCGCGCCCTGAACGGCCGCACCAATGGCGACGACTTCATCGGGGTTCACGTTGCGGGCGGGGTCCTTGCCGAAGAACTGCTTAACGGCCTCGATCACCTTGGGCATACGGGTCATGCCGCCGACAAGGATGACCTCATCGATTTCGGCCGCGGACACGGCTGCGTCCTTCATGGCCGCACGGCAGGGTTCCAGCGTGCGCTGGATCAGGTCGTCAACCAGGCTTTCCAGCTTGGCGCGGGTCAGCTTCAGCACAAGGTGCTTCGGGCCGGACGCGTCAGCGGTGATGAACGGCAGGTTGATCTCGGTTTCCTTGGAGGAGGAAAGTTCGATCTTCGCCTTTTCCGCCGCTTCCTTCAGGCGCTGCAGGGCCAGCTTGTCCTGACGCAGGTCGATGCCCTGGTCGCGCTTGAACTCATCGGCGAGGTAGCTGATGATGCGGGCGTCAAAGTCTTCACCGCCGAGGAAGGTGTCACCGTTGGTGGACTTCACCTCGATCACGCCATCGGAAATCTCGAGGACGGAAACGTCGAACGTGCCGCCACCAAGGTCATAGACCGCAATGGTGCCGCTGTTCTTCTTCTGCAGGCCATAGGCCAGCGCGGCAGCGGTCGGCTCGTTGATGATACGCAGCACTTCCAGACCGGCGATACGGCCCGCGTCCTTCGTGGCCTGACGCTGGGCGTCATTGAAGTAGGCCGGAACCGTGATGACGGCCTGCTTGACGGCTTCACCAAGATACGATTCGGCGGTTTCCTTCATCTTGCCAAGGATGAAAGCGGAAATCTGGGCGGGGGCGTATTTCTTGCCCTGTGCCTCGACCCACGCATCGCCATTGTCGCCCTTGACGATTTCGTAGGGAACCAGCCCCTTGTCCTTGGCCACGGTCGGGTCATCATAACGACGCCCGATCAGGCGCTTGACCGCATACAGCGTGTTGGACGGGTTGGTGACGGCCTGACGCTTCGCGGCCTGACCGACCAGCATTTCACCGCTGTCGGTGAAGGCGACCATCGACGGGGTCGTGCGTGCGCCTTCGCTGTTCTCGATCACCCGCGTTTCGTCGCCTTCGCGTACGGCAACGCAGGAATTGGTCGTACCAAGGTCGATACCGATAACCTTGCTCATTCAGATACTCTCCTTTTCAGCGGCCTGTCCGGACCCGAAGCATCGGGACAGACCCTTTCTTTCATATCGTCCGGCACAACAGGGGACTGTCTTTTCCACATCCGCCCGTTCACCGGTGTTACAATCCGATGTAGGCATCCCGCGCGCGGCTTTCAAGGGGAAGGAAGCACGCGCGGACAGGGATTTCACCCCGCCTGCGCCGGTCCCTTCGACACGACAACCATGGCGGGCCGGAGCAGACGCCCATGCAGCGTCCATGCCGGTGTCCAGGCTTCCATCACCGTGCCCTGCGGGTGTTCGTCGCTGTGCTGTTCCGCCATGGCCTGATGCAGGTTGGCGTCAAAGGGCTTGCCCTTCGCGTCTTCCGCCTTGATGCCATTGCGTTCCAGAATGCCGATAAACGACCGTTCGGTGCTTTCGATACCTTCACGCATGCTGGTCAGGATGCTGTCCTCACCTTCGGTGGGCTGGGGCAGGCTGGCCACCGCGCGCTTCAGGTTCTCGGCCGCCTCGACCACGTCCTTGGCGAATTTCTGCACGGCGTACTGCCGGGCGTCTTCCACTTCGCGCTTGGCGCGGGTGCGCACGTTCTGCATCTCCGCTTCCGCGCGCATCCACTTGTCACGCATTGCGGAGACCTCGGCCTCCAGTTCCGCTATGCGCGGGTTGGATGCACCCTCGGGCTGCGCGGATGTCTCGGCGTGCGCAGCCTGTTCATCCGGTGCGGGGGCGTGGGTGCCGTCGCCGGGTGCGGCATCGGCAAAGGGGTTGGGATCTGTGTTCTCGCTCATGCTCTTACAAGTAGGTAACGACTGGCCGATGGACAAGGCGTTACACGGCGGCAGACATGCCGTTTTTGCGTAACGTCCCTGCCCCGGGCGGGCAGCCGGAATGTGGGTGACATTCCAGTGAAACAGGATACCCGCATCCCCTCATGACATGCGGATACATATAACGCTATGCTGCCCGCGCCTGTCGGGCAAGATGCCCACGGCCATGCCCGGACAGGCAGCCAAGCAAAAAGAGAGCCCCCATGGAGCCAACGAAACAGACAATCGTGCTGGTTGACGATGACAGGAACATCCTGACTTCCGTACAGATGACGCTGGAGGCGGAAGGCTTCATCGTCCAGACCTACACCGATGGCGAAAGCGCGCTGCATGGGCTGCTGTCCCGACCGGCGGACCTTGCGGTGCTGGATATCAAGATGCCCCGCATGGACGGGATGGAGCTGCTCCAGCGCCTGCGCACGCGCTCGCAGCTACCGGTGATCTTCCTGTCATCGAAGGATGAGGAGGTGGACCAGCTCATGGGCCTGCGGCTGGGGGCGGATGACTACATCACCAAGCCATTTTCCCAGCGCCTGCTGCTTGAACGCATCCGCGCGCTGCTGCGCCGCAATGAAGTCAGCCGCAGCGAGGCCGCAGGCATAAGCCCCACCGGCACCATGGTGCGCGGTGCGCTGTCACTGGATGAAACCCGCCACCAGTGCCTGTGGCATGGCCGTGACATCCAGCTTACGGTTACGGAATTCCTGCTGGTCAAGGCCCTTGCGGCGCGCCCCGGCCTGGTCAAGTCGCGCGACCAGCTCATTGACGCCGCGTATGGCGAGAACATTTATGTCGATGACCGGACCATCGACAGCCACATCAAGCGCGTGCGCAAGAAATTCCGGCAGGTGGACGAGGAGTTCAACCAGATCGAGACGCTGTACGGCATTGGCTACCGCTACAAGGAAGAATGATCCAGCCGGATGCCGCATCCTGTCCTATCCTCCCTGCCGTTGCCCGCGCGCCTGCGCCGCCTGATCCCGCGCCGCCGGGGCACGAAAGGCGGCAATGCGGTTGCGGAGTTCATGGAATACCGCACCCGACTGGTGTCACCGCTCATGCGGCGCATCCTGCTGGTCAACACCCTGCCGCTGGGCCTGCTGGCGCTGACCCTGCTGTACCTGACGCAGTTCCAGAACAGCCTGCTGGAAGCGGAGGTCTCGGCACTGCGTGAACAGGCACGCATCTATGCCGGGGCACTGGGGCAGAGCGCCATCATCGTCTCGCACCGCGATGTAACGCTGGAACCCGCGCTGGCCCGCCCGCTGCTGGTGCGCCTGACCGAACCCAGCCCGAGCGCCCATGCCCGCCTGTTCGCGCCCGACGGACACGTGGTGGCCGACAGCCGGGTGGAACAGGCCGACCGCCATGCCGAAAATGGCAGGCCCCCACCACCCGGCGTGGAGGAGGATGAACACCCCCCCTTCCACCCCCCATCGCTCAACATGGGCGAACGGCTTTACAACTGGCTTCTGGCGCAGTTGCCCACCCTGTCGGGTGAGCGGATCATGACGCTGGACACCCCTGATTCCGATCCTTCCATCCAGCCTGTCACGCAGCCCGATGGCACGCGGATCATGGAAATCCCGCCCTATATCCGCCGCAACGCCAACCACCAGCTTATGGTCACGGTTGCCGAGCCGGTGATGCATGACGGACGCACCACCGTCGGCATCATCCAGCTTACGCGTGAGGCGCGGGACGTGGACCGCTCCCTGTTCGCGGTGCGCTCCTCCATCCTGTCGCTGTTCCTCATGGCGCTGGCGCTGACCATCCTGCTGTCATGGTATCTGTCGCTGACCATCGCACGCCCGCTGCTGCGGCTGGCGGCATCGGCCCATACCATGCGTGAATCCGCCAACCGGACCGACATGGTGCCCGACCGGCTGCTTGCCCGCCGTGACGAGATCGGGGAGGTCGCCCGCGCCCTGCAGGACAGCGCCAGCGCGCTATGGGCGCGGATGGACGCGATCGAGCGTTTTGCCGCCGATGTCAGCCATGAGATCAAGAATCCCCTTTCCTCCATCCGGTCGGCCATCGAAAGCCTGCTGCGGATCGAGGACCCCGAACGCCAGCGCCGCCTCATGTCGATCATCAATGACGACGTGCGCCGCCTTGACCGGCTGATTACCGATATTTCGGATGCCAGCCGCGTGGATGCCGAACTGTCCCGCGCCCGCGCCGAACCCGTGGCGATCGTGCCGCTTCTGTCCGTCCTTGCGGAAATACACCAGGCGACACGCCAGCCCGGACAGCCCTATATGGCAGTGGCCAGCAGCGGTGACAGCGTGGGCCAGAGACTGACCGTTCTGGCGGTGGAAGACCGGCTGGTACAGGTGCTGCGCAACCTGATCGGCAACGCCATTTCCTTCTCGCCGCCCGATGGCAAGATCCTGCTCAGCGCCGTCCCGTCAGGCGGCATGATTGAAATCGCGGTCAGTGATGACGGGCCGGGCATCCCGCAGGCCAAGCTGGACAGCATTTTCGACCGTTTTTATTCCGAACGGCCCAGCAGCGAGAATTTCGGCCAGCATTCGGGACTGGGCCTGTCGATCAGCAGGCAGATCATCGAAGCCCTGCGTGGCACCATCAGCGCCGAAAACCGCATGGACGCCGAAGGGCACGTGCTGGGGGCACGTTTCGTAATCTGCCTGCCACGTGTGGAGACGAAAGCCGAGGTCAGCCGACCTCATCCGTAGCGCGGGTGTAGCGCCGGTACCGGAATGGCGGCGGTTCGGCGGGCAGGGTTTCCAGCACCTTCACGATCCGGTCGTGATCCGGCGCACGGCTGCAGACCGGGTCGGTCGCGGCCGCATCCCCCGCCAGCGCCAGCGCCTGACAGCGGCAGCCACCCCAGTCCTTTTCGCGCTGGTCACAGCTACGGCAGGGCTGCGGCATCCAGTCCGTGCCACGGAACATGGTAAACAGCGGGGATTCACGCCAGATCCATGCCAGCGTATCGTGCCGCACATCAGGGAAGGTGACGTTGGGGATCGTTTCCGCCGCATGACACGGCAGCACGCGACCGGAAGGCGAGATGTTGATGAAACGCCGCCCCCATCCCCCCATGCACGGTTTGGGCCGGTCGGCATAATAATCCGGCGTGACGTAATCAATCGTCAGGCGGCCCGCATATTTTACCCGCGCGGCTTCCACCGCCTGCGTTGTCAGTTCAAGCTGGGCAGGCGTAGGCATGAGGGCGTCCCGATTGGCCAGGCCCCAGCCATAATACTGGGTATGGGCGATCTCGACACGGCGTGCGCCCATTTCCACGGCGGCATCGAGCATCTGCGGAACGCGCGCAGCATTTTCGCGGTAAATGACGAAATTCAGCGTCAGGGGCATGCCATCGGCCGCGATCAGCCGGGCGGCTTCCAGCTTGCGGGCCTGCGCGCCCTTCATGCCGCCGACATGTTCGGCATTGGCCGTATCAATGTCCTGAAAGGAAAGCTGGACATGATCCAGCCCTGCTTCCACCAGAACGGGAAAAGTCTTCTCGTTCAGCAGCACGCCGGAGGTGATGAGATTGGTATAAAGCCCAAGCCCCACCGCATGGCGCACCAGTTCGGGCAGGTCAGGGCGGCTCATGGGTTCGCCACCCGAGAAATGGACCTGCAGCACCCCCATTTCCGCCGCCTGATCAAGCACGCTGATCCATTCGGCCGTGGTCAGCTCGTTCCTGCGCGGTTCCAGCGCCAGCGGATTGGAGCAGTACGGGCACTGCAACGGACAGCGATGCGTCAGTTCCGCCAGAAGGCTCATGGGGGAGAGAAGGGTGTCTGTCATGCCACCAGCACCTGCCGGTTAATCAGATCGGTGATCATGACATGGACATCACGCCCGATCACGTCAACGGGGGCGGCGAAGCGGCTGGCCAGTTCCGCCACGATCTGCCCCAGCGTAAGGGTCCCATCAACCAGCTTCAGCACCTCCGCCGCGACGGGATCGGGAATGAAGGCCCGTTCCGGCGCCTGAATGATCCAGCGTTCGCGCACGCGGTCATGCTGTAACCTGACCCCGCGCGCGAAACGGATGATGCTGTCTTCTGCCAGACTGGCGGTCATGCCGCATCCGGGCGGAAGGCGCCGGGGGGAATGCGACCGGGGGTTACATAGGCATATTCCAGCTCATCCAGCATCGACCACAGCACGGCGCATTTGAATTTGAGCGCGTCCAGCACCGCCTTCTGCTGCTCCGGCGTGCGGGCATGTTCCTTCACATAGGCCAGCGCGAAATCGGAATCGCGCGGGGCCTGTGTCAGGCGCGGATGGAAATAGGCCAGCGTTTCGGAGTTCACGAAATCATAATGCTGCAACATCCCCGCGACCCGTTCGCTGATAATGGTGGGCGAGAACAGTTCGGTCAGGGAAGAGGCAATCGCTTCCAGAATGGAGCGGTCACGCACGAATGCGACATAGGCATCCACCGCAAAGCGCGTGGCGGGCAGCAGCCCCTCCAGCGACTCGACATAGGCGCGGTCAAGGCCCAGCCCGTCCGTCAGCTTCAGCCAGCGTGCCACGCCTCCGGTGCCCGGTGCGTCGCCATCATGGTCAACAAGCCTGCGCCGCCATTCGCGCCGCAGTTCCGCCGTGGGCAGGCGCGCAAGCAGCGTCGCATCCTTGGCGGGGATGCTGGCCTGATAATAATAGCGGTTCAGTGCCCATGCCTGCACCTGCGCACGCGTCAGCCTGCCGTCATGCAGCGCCCGGTGGAAGGGGTGCAGGTTATGGTAGCGTTCCGCCCCGATGGCCCGCAGGGCCGCCTCAAGTTCATCGGGGGAAAGCAGGTGTCCGCTCATGCTGTAATCCTCATCCCGTCATGGGAGACTTCCCACCCTGCGGCCTCGACCTGGGCGCGTTCAGGGGAATCCGCCAGAAGGACAGGGTTGGAGTTGTTGATGTGTATGAAAATCCTGCGTTTGATCCCGAGGTCACGCAGGGCGGCGATGGTGCCTTCCATCCCGTCGATGGACATGTGCCCCATGCGGCGGCCAGTCTTTTCACCCAGCCCCGCGCGGATCATCTCATCATCCACCCACAGCGTGCCGTCGAAGAATACCGCATCCGCCCCACGCAGGCGCACCCGCAGGTTATCGGTCATGCGCGCGCAGCCGGGCACGAAACAGACGCGATGCGCGCCGTCCGATATTTCCAGGCCGATCGTTTCCCCATTTTCGCAGATGGCGGCAGGATCAGGCCCGGCCTCGGCATAAAGCGGCACCTTGCCCGGCACCACAAACGGCACGATGGTCAGGCCCGCGGGCGACCCGTCACGCAGGCGCAGGGGCAGCGGCTGGTCAAGCGCCATGGTCTCGCGGGGGACGACCTCGCGGTTCAGGGCTTCAAATATGGGATTGGCATCCAGCATGGCCAGCACTTCGGTCGTGGCCAGCAGGGTAAAGGGCTCACGCTCACGCAGGGTCAGCAGGCCGGTAATGGTATCGACCTCGCCCCCCGTCAGGATCACCCCGGCTATGGGGGTGGAGCGCAGGCCTTCGCGCGGATGCAGCGCGGGGGTCTGGTTTATCTGGGTTCGCAGGTCGGGGGAGGCATTGACCACGAACCAGTGCCTTCCATCCCCACTGATAGCGATGGAAGCCTGTGTGCGGGGCGGGGCTGCTGGATCGCCGGCCCTTGACCGCCTGCAACCGGGAGCGTTTGAATTCCACTGCGGAAATCCACCGCCCGCCGCCGCGCCGAGAACGATAATGTCGATCATGGACGCAGAGTGTAAAAGAAAATCGCCGCCTGTGCGAGACAGGCGGCGACAATCCTTACTTCTTTTCGCCGCACACGTAGCTGTTGATTTCAGCGCCCAGCGGGACTTCAACGATCTTGGGGGTATTCCAGGCCATGGGACTTCTCCATTGATTGCGATGCCAGAAGGCAGAAGCCTTCCCGTCAGGGTATTTGACCCCTGTCCAATACCGCTTTCAACCCTTGTTTCCCGCCATATGCGGCCGGAAAATTCACGTTAGCGTGTACGCTGCGCGCGCCTGCAATCCCTGCGTAGCCGGAATGTGCCAAAAACCTTGGCCCCATCCCCCATATAGGCCCATAAAGGGACGGATTGCCGTACCTGCGTACCCCCGGTACGCCGGTACCTACATATGTACTGCCCCCGCTGTCTGGGCCGCGCCAGCACATGCCAGGACCCGATTGATGCCGCCCGAGACACAACCGCCCCCCGAGCCCCCGCACCCGTCCTATGAGCAGATCCAGCAGCGCCGCGCCATCGAGGTCATGCGCCACAGCCGGATCGACCTGCGCACGGCCTGCCTGCTGCTGCTCAGCGTGCTGGCGGTTTTCTACACGCTGTATTTCGCATCGGCCATTGTCCTGCCGATGATCCTGGCGCTGGTGGTCAACCTGCTGCTTTCGACGCCAATGCGTTTCCTGCATTCCCGGCTGCACCTGCCCAAGCCACTGGCGGCGCTGTGCCTGATCCTGTGCGTGTTCGGCATTGTGGGCGCTGTGGGCACCGCCATTTCCGTGCCCGCCACCGGCTGGCTGGAACGCGCGCCCGAAGCGCTGAACACCCTGCGCGACCGTCTGGCCTTCCTGCGCGGTCCCTTCCAGTTACTGACCAGCGCTTCGGACCGCATCCGCAATTTCATGACAATCGCGGGCAGTCATCTCGACCATGCCACGCCCGCCGATACGACGAACGAGCATGTCATTGTCGTGTCCACACCCGGCGGTGGCGGTCTGGACCGGTTCAGTTCGTCCATCCTGCTGGGCACGCAGGCGTTCATGGGCCAGTTCTTCACCATGATCCTGATGCTGTTCTTCCTGCTTGCGCAGGGGGACAGCCTGCTCCGGCGGTTTGTGGAGATCATGCCCACCTTCGCCGACAAGCGCCGGACCGTGCAGATCGCCTACCAGATCGAACGCAATGTTTCCCTGTATCTGGCCACCATCACCATCATCAACAGCCTGGTCGGGCTGGCGAACATGGCGCAGTGCTGGCTGCTGGGCATGCCCAATGCCCTGCTGTGGGGGGTGATGGCGTTCCTGCTGAACTACATTCCCATCATCGGCCCGATGATGGGCATCATCATCTATTTTCTGGTGGGCCTGTTTGTTTACCCGTCCGTGTGGCAGGCGCTTTTGCCGCCCGCCATCTATCTGTGCATTCACCTGACGGAAGGCGAGACCATAACCCCCATGGTGCTGGCCCGCCGGTTTACCCTCAATCCGGTTCTGGTGATGGCGTCGCTCATGTTCTGGGACTGGCTATGGGGAATTTTCGGGGCGTTCCTGTCCGTGCCCCTGCTGGCGGTCTTCAAGATCATCTGCGACCATGTGGAGATCTTGACCCCGATCGGCCATATCGTGGGTGGCCCTGCGCATACGACGCCGCAGAAACCCCTCTTTTCCGATACGTCGCCCGCCCCTTCCGGCACCGATACGGCGGATAACCTGCCCGGACCGGAGGACTAACCGTTACCGGAAGCCAGCACATCCAGCCGGGAAACCGACAGCAGGGTAATGGCATAACCCTTGCCGACCTCGATCATGCCCTGACTGCGCATCCAGCTTAGCGTGCGGCTGACGGTTTCAATGGTAAGGCCAAGGTAGTCGGCAATATCCCCACGCGTCATGGGCAGGTTGAGCCGGCAGGGACCACCATTGCCAGCGGGCGGCTGACCGATGCGCATCTGGTCAAGCAGGAAACTGGCGACCCGTTCCCGTGCCGTCTTGCGGCCCAGAAGCAGCATCTGGTTCTGGGCCGCGACAAGTTCATTGGATGCCTCTTCCAGCAGGCGACGTTCCAGCTTGGGGAAATCATCCAGCAGTTCGGTCATCTTCTCGCGGGAGAAACGGCAGACACGCACCGTATCGATGGCTTCCGCCCCGAAAGCATAGCTGTCCGATACCGCCAGCCCCAGAAAATGTCCCGGCGCGGCAAACCCGGTGATCTGGCGCCGCCCGTCGGGCAGGGCCTTGAACAGTTTGACGGTGCCTGCTGTCACATTGAAAAAATCGGTGGCGGGGGCGCCTTCCTCGATGAAGCCGCGACCGGGGGGAATGATGGTTTCCACCGCCGCTTCCGCCAGGCGGGAAATGTCCCCTTCATCAATGACGTTACACACGCTGTTGGGGCGGACGGTGCAGGTGGCGCAGAAATCGGTCTGCAGGCCGGAAGAGCCCATCATGATACGCCGTGGCCGCGACTCGAACTGACACGAAGGCATATCCGACATAATTATTCCCAATTACTTTCAGGTGCCTGCGTTCCGGCCACGTGCAACCGGAATCGTCCATGACCCGGAAAATACCGTGGATCATTCGCAATGGACGGCAAGTATGGCCGATGGATTGATGTAAATCAATGCGTTGATCCATGAAATATTCAGTCATCAGACCAAGCATAAATGGAAATTTTCCACCCCCATCCCAAGAAAGATACGACGCGTGCAGGCCGCTCCTCCGCCACTGGTCAGACGACTGGCCCCTGCCGACATTCCTTTGCTGTATCCCCTTGTACGGATGTCGTTTCCACATATCAGCCTGCAGGAATGGGGACGCATCGGACGCAGGCTGTCGCGCCCGGCAAAACATGTGCGCGAAGGGATACTGGTCGCCCATTACGGCACGGCGCGCCCGCCCTGCGCCATGGCGACCTTCCGCCGGGGGTTTGACCTGTATTCAGGCGATACGCTGACGGCGGATTACATCATCACGCTGTCCTATGCCCACAAACAGCAGATCATCGACGCCCTGCTGCCCGCCATGGAAGCGCTGGCCCGTGAACTGGGCTGCACTGCAATCCGTACCTTTTCCTACAGTAACCCGATCACGAACAGGGACATCCCGGTCCCAAAACTGTGTTCAACAAGCCACATTACCGAACGAACAGTGAGGATCGAGCGCAATAAGGAAATAGATCGCCCCCTTTGATTGATTCACATCAAAGCCGAATGTTAGGTGGGCGTGATTTCTGCACAGATCAAATCACATCGAATATTCTTAACACTCTCCGCTGCTACCCAGTTGAGATCAAAATTAAGGTCTGCCCACGATGAAGAACGTTCGTAACCTTGCCCTGTCGGCCGTGCTTGGCGCCGCGGCGCTGACCCCGGTCGCGGTCCATGCGCAGACCGCAGCCCCCACCACCTATGTCAACGCACCGCTGGCGGCCCCTGTCGCACCGGCACAGCCGAAGGGCCGTTGCGGCATCTTCCAGACCTGCGCCAGCACCAAGATCGGTCTGGGCCGTGGCGACTTCATGATCCGCCTGTCCGCCGTGGGCGTGCTGCCGGAAGATCGTGACAGCAAGGTCTGGCTGAACGGCGCGTCCCTGAACGGGACCCGCATCAAGACCACCAATCAGGTCATGCCGGAACTGACGTTCGAATACTTCGTGACCGACAACATCTCGCTGGACCTGATCGCCACCAGCACCCGTCATGAAGTCTCGGCAGAAGGCGGTGCAGTGGGCCGCAAGCTGGATGTGGGCAGCGCATGGGTCCTGCCGCCGACGGTGACGGTGGCGTGGCATTTCCGTCCGCACAAGCGCCTGAATCCGTATGTGGGCGTTGGCGGTACCTTCATGTGGTTCCACAACATGAACGCCAGCGGCGCGCTGGGCGGTGCGGTCAGCAAGCTGAACTCCGGCTTCACGGGTGGCCCGTCCATCAACGCCGGTGTGGATTACCAGCTCGTCGGCAACTGGTTCTTCAACTTCGACGTGAAGCAGATGTTCGTGCGCATGCATGCATGGGCTGAAAACGACAGCGAAAGCGTGAAGATCAAAGCCCACGACTCGCTCGACCCGACCGTCGTTTCCGCTGGTATCGCCTACCGGTTCTAATGACATGAACGCGGCAGACAGCACCCTGCTTTCCCGCTACGGGGGCAATCTGCCGCGTTACACCAGCTACCCCACCGCAGCGCAGTTTTCCGATGCGGTGGGCCCGGTGGACAGTCAGGAATGGCTATCCGCCCTGCCGGCTACGCAGCCGGTCTCCCTTTATCTACATGTTCCTTTCTGCGACACGCTGTGCCGGTTCTGCGGGTGCAATACCGCCGTACTGCGCGATACGGATGCACGGGCGGCCTACGCGGCCCTGCTGCATGAGGAACTGCGCCGGATCCTGAAACTGATCGGCACGGGCCGTCGTGTCACCCACCTGCAATGGGGTGGCGGCACGCCCACCACGCTGCCCGCAGGCGCCATGCGCCGGGTCATGCAGGTCATCCGCCAGAATTTCACGATCACGCCCGATGCCGAAATCAGCATCGAGGTCGATCCCCGTCATCTCCCGCCCGAATATCCCGCCCTGCTGCATGAACTTGGCTTCAATCGCGCCAGCATGGGCGTGCAGGACCTTGACCCACAGGTGCAGGATGCGTGCGGCCGGATACAGAGCTGGGAACAGACCCGCGCCTGTCTGGATGCGCTGCGCAATGCCGGGGTGGCATCCGTCAATATCGACCTGATCTATGGTCTGCCGCGGCAGGACACCGACAGCGTCACCCGCACGGCGCAGGCCGTGGCCACGCTGCGCCCCGACCGGCTGGCCGTATTCGGCTACGCCCATGTGCCATGGAAGCAGAAACGCCAGAACCTGATGCCGGTGGGTGAACTGCCGGATGCGCAGGCCCGTATCGAACAGCGCGCCGCCATCGACGCCGTGCTGCGCCATGATCACTTCCTGCCCGTCGGGCTGGACCATTATGCCAGCCCCGATGACAGCATGGCCCGCGCCATGCGGGCGGGCACGCTGCACCGCAATTTCCAGGGCTATACGGTTGATGGCGCCGCCGCGCTGATCGGGGTAGGGGCGTCGGCCATTTCCTCCCTGCCCGGGGGCATGACACAGAATGCGGTGTCATCCGCCGCCTATGCCCGGCTCATGGCGCAGACAACGGACAGCCTGCCCGTTGTGCGCGGCGTGCGGCTGGAAGATGACGACCGTGTGCGCGCCACGATAATCGAACAGATCATGTGTACCATGCAGGTCGATGTGGACCAGATCATCCTTGACCATGACCTGCCCGCCAGCAGTTTCGATACCGAACTGTCCCGGCTGGCCCCCATGATGCGCGACGGGCTGGTCAGCATGACCGCGCGGCATGTCCGCGTTACCGAAAAGGGGCGTCCCTTCGTGCGCCATGTCGCCGCCGTGTTCGATCGCTACCTGTCGCCGCAGACCACGCCACTCCATGCCAGCGCCCTGTAAGGACGCCTGCCTTCCCTGTCCTGCAACCGCGTAGCATCCAGCAGGTAAAACGTCCCCCCATGCACCCCAACTGCGTTATCGCGGCCCTTGCCAACAGCCCGGTCCAGCCATGGCCCTTTCCGCACTGGCAGCTTCATGACGTGCTGCCCGCCCCGGTTGCATCCGCGCTGGTGACATGGATGCCGGACAGTCAGTTCATCGGCGGGAACAGTGGCGGACAGCGGGCCGGGCGCAACGGGCAGCGGCTGTTCATCACGCCCGCACGGCGGGCAGCCAGCCCCGCGCTGGACCATCTGGCCCGCCTGTTTGATGACCCGCACACCCGTGCGACATTCACCACGCAGTGCAATGCTCGGATTGAAGATGCGGCCCTGCGCCTTGAACTCTGTCTGGATGCCGATGGCTTCTGGCTTGAACCCCATACCGATATCGGGGCCAAGCGGCTGACGCTTCTGGTATCGCTTTCCATGGGGGCGGATGCCCATGACTGGGGCACGGATATCATGACGGCGGAGGGCACGCCCGTAGCGCGTGCATCGGGCGCCTTCAATTCCGGCCTGCTGTTCATTCCATCGGACCATTCATGGCACGGCTTCGTGCCGCGCGCGCTGAGCGGCGTGCGCCGGACACTGATCGTCAATTATGTTGGCCCCGAATGGCAGGCCATGAATGAACTGGCCCGCCCGCCGCGCGTCACATAGGCGCGGACGGTTGCCTGTCCGTTGCCGGTTCGATACGAAACAAACCTTTATTCCCCGCCAAAACGGTTCTAGGAAGCGTTTCCACCAAGTGTAATCCCATTCATCCCATGTCATCCCGGTCATGACGCAAGAGGACAACAGAGGCATGAGCGAGACTCCGCGCGAGACTATGGAATTCGATGTCGTCATCGTTGGCGGCGGCCCGTCGGGCCTGGCGGCGGCCATCCGGCTGCGCCAGCTTGCCCCCGACGCCAGCGTATGCCTGATTGAAAAAGGCAGCGAGATTGGCGCCCATATCCTGTCGGGTGCCGTAATCGAACCACGCGCGCTGGCAGAACTCCTGCCCCACTGGCGGGAAGAGGGCGCCCCGCTGAACACCCCCGTGACAGAGGAGCAGATGCTCTACCTGACACAGGACAACAGCCTTGAAGTCCCGTTCCTTGAACGCGTGATGCCGCATATGCGCAACCACGGCAATTTCATTGTAAGCCTTGGTGATTTCTGCCGCTGGCTTGCCGGCCGGGCGGAAGAGCTGGGGGTTGAAATCTATCCCGGCTTTGCCGGTGCCGAAGTGCTGATCGACGATGATGGCCGCGTCGCGGGCGTTGCCACGGGTGACATGGGTGTGGGTCGCGATGGCCAGCCGGGCGACAACTATGCCCCCGGCATGGAACTGCGCGCGAAATACACCCTGTTCGCCGAAGGCTGCCGGGGATCGCTGACCAAGCAGGTCATGGCGATGTACAACCTGCGCAAGGGCGTGGATGACCAGACCTATGGGCTGGGCATCAAGGAACTGTGGGAAATCCCCAAGGAAATGCACCGCCCCGGCATGGTGCAGCACAGCTTCGGCTGGCCGCTGGATGACCGGACCTATGGCGGCGCGTGGATGTACCATTTTGGCGACAACCTCGTCTCCTACGGGTTCGTGGTCGGTCTGGACTACCCCAATACATGGCTGTCCCCGTTTGACGAGATGCAGCGCGTCAAGCTGCATCCGGCCTTCCGCCCGTATTTTGAAGGTGGCCGTCGCATCGCCTATGGCGCGCGCGCGCTGTCCGAAGGCGGCATCCAGTCCATTCCCCGCCTGACCTTCCCCGGCGGGGCGCTGATTGGCGATACGGCAGGCTTCCTGAACGTGCCCAAGATCAAGGGCACCCATACGGCCATGAAATCGGGCATGCTGGCGGCGGAAGCCGTGGCGGAAGCCCTGATCACCAGCCGCGTGGAGCCGGGTTCCTATACCCGCCGCATCCGGGATTCGTGGCTGTGGACCGAACTGCGCGCGGTGCGCAACATCCGCCCCGCCTTCGCCAAATTCGGCATGAAGGGCGGCGCGCTGTATTCCGGTATCGACGCCATGCTGCTGCGCGGCCGCGCGCCGTGGACGCTGCATACCCGCCATGGCGATAACGAGACCCTGGAACCGGCAGCCGTCTCCCCGCAGATCCAGTATCCCAGGCCGGATGGCAAGATCACGTTCGACCGCCTGTCCTCGGTCTTCCTGTCCGCCACCAATCATGAGGAGGACCAGCCCGTCCACCTGAAGGTGCGCAACATGTCGCTGTGGAAAACGGTGAACTGGAACATCTTCCGCGCGCCGGAAAGCCGTTACTGCCCCGCGGGCGTGTACGAAGTGGCGGATGAGGATACGGACCCGCGCCTGCAGATCAACGCGCAGAACTGCGTGCACTGCAAGACCTGTGACATCAAGGACCCGGCCCAGAACATTGACTGGGCCACGCCGGAGGGCGCAGGCGGCCCCAACTATCCGGGCGGGATGTAATCCGGCGGCAGGTACGGTATGTATCTGCCAAACACGTTGCCCTTATCCGAAGACAGACAGGCAAATATGCAATGAAGGTTCTCGTACCCGTTAAGCGCGTGATCGATTACAACATCAAGCCTCGCGTAAAAGCCGATGGTTCCGGCGTGGAAACCGCTGGCGTCAAGATGTCCATCAACCCCTTCGACGAAATTGCGGTCGAAGAAGCCGTGCGCCTGAAGGAAAAAGGCGTTGCGACCGAGATCGTCGCGGTCTCGATCGGGGAAGCGAAGGCACAGGACACCCTGCGCACCGCCATGGCCATGGGTGCTGACCGCTCCATTCTGGTGGAAACCGATGTGGTGACGGAACCGCTGGCGGTGGCCAAGGTGCTCAAGGCGCTGGTGGAGAAGGAAAAGCCCGACCTCATCATCCTTGGCAAGCAGGCCATTGACGATGACATGAACGCAACCGGCCAGATGCTGGCGGGGCTGCTGGACCGCCCGCAGGCGACGTTCGCCTCCAAAGTGGACGTGGCGGATGGCGCCGTGACCGTTACGCGTGAAATCGACGGCGGCCTGCAGACCATCAAGCTGGCGCTGCCCGCCATCATCACGACGGACCTGCGGCTGAACGAACCGCGTTACGCCTCGCTGCCCAACATCATGAAGGCGCGCAAGAAGCCGATGGAAAAGATCACGCCGGCTGATCTGGGCGTGGACATGACCCCGCGCCTGAGCGTGATTTCCGTGGCCGAGCCGCCGGAACGCAAGGCGGGCATCAAGCTCGATTCGGCAAATGAACTGGTTTCGCGTCTGCGCAACGAAGCAAAGGTGATCTGATCATGACCGTTCTCGTTTATCTGGATCATGAGGGTGGCGCGATCCGGCAGGCATCGCGTTCGGCCATTACGGCGGCGGCGAAGCTGGGCGATGTTGATGTGCTGGTAACCGGTGCCGACGCGGCTGGGGCAGCGAAGGCGGCAGCGGCCATTCCGGGCGTGAAGAAGGTTATCCAGGTTGCTGACAGCACCGGCAACAGCGAACTTGCCGAACCTGTCGCAGCCCTGCTGGCCGATCTGGCGGGTGGCTATACGCATATCCTTGCCGCATCGTCCGCATCGGCCAAGAATGCGCTGCCCCGTGCGGCAGCACTTCTGGATGTGCAGCCGATCCCCGATATCGTCGCCATCAACGATGCCGATACCTTCGTGCGCCCGATCTATGCGGGCAGCGCGCTGGCGACGGTAAAGTCCGCCGATGCGAAGAAGATCATCACGGTCCGCGCCTCCTCCTTCGATCCGGCTCCTGCCGAGGGCGGCAGCGCGGTGATCGAGGAAGTCGCCCTGCCTGCGGGTCCGGGGGGATCGACCTTCATCTCGACCGAACTGTCCAAGTCCGAACGCCCGGAACTGGAATCCGCGCGCGTGGTGGTATCCGGTGGACGTGGCATGCAGAACGAGGAGAACTTCAAGCTCCTCAACCCGCTGGCCGACAAGCTTGGCGCCGCCATCGGCGCATCCCGCGCGGCGGTGGATGCAGGCTTCGTGCCCAACGAATACCAGGTCGGGCAGACCGGCAAGATCGTGGCGCCGGAACTGTATATCGCCCTTGGCATTTCCGGCGCGATCCAGCATCTCGCGGGGATGAAGGACAGCAAGGTCATTGTCGCGGTGAACAAGGACCCGGAAGCACCGATCTTCCAGGTGGCGGATTACGGTATCGTGGGCGACCTGTTCACGATCCTGCCGCAGCTTGAAGCGGAACTCGACAAGGCTGGCTGACCCTTAGGGTCCATGGCTGCAAAAGGGGCGCGGGCTTCATTCCCGCGCCCCTTTTTTCATGTACGGCTATTCGTTTTCCAGCACGGCATGGGCGCGGGCGACCACCGTGTCATAGTCCCGCTGTGTCAGATCCCCCCGATGCAGCATTTCACTGGCCCGCGCCAGGGCGTCACGCGCATGGGTGGCGTCGGGTATGGGGTAACGTCGGCCGGGCAGGGCAAAAGCTGAATCCGGCAAGGCATCACGTTCGGCCGCTGTCAGTCTGGACATCGGGTATTCCTCCCTAAACGAGATGGTTCCCGCAACTTCAGGAACCCGTTGCAGGGTAGAGAAAGCCCGCACGGACAAGATACGTAAAAGACGGATGGCACCCCGCCATTTTCCGCCACACAAAAAAACAGGGTCCCCACAAGGGGGACCCCGCCAGTAGGACAACCGTGCATTGGCACTGTATCCTGTCCGGCATTTATACCGGCTATTCTTGGTATTTATGGAAGCCAGCAGGCTTCGTGTGATTATGTATGCCATTCTTATTTTCAAACGTCAACAATAAATATAAATAAAAAAGGAATTTTACTTTTTTTGCACTGCACAATTCATATGTTTATTTTGCACCGCACAATCAACCCGAAGTATATGAAGAACAGCGCGTCATTTGTCTCCCGCGCCCCGGAAAACAGGGGCTACAAGGGCCTTGTGCCGACATTCATTGCCCCGCATCATACAGGGGACGGATCACCGCAGGCCCGGCCACATCATCCGCCCTGCAGCAGACAGGACACCCGATGGGGGGACAACCCACAACCCGACCACATGCGACATTCTGCACAGGGAAAATTGTCCGCCACGTCGTTGTCATGGCAGGGACGGGGGCCATTGGCCTCATGGCTGTCTTTGTCGTCGATCTGCTGAACCTTTTCTACATTTCCTGGCTGGGCGATCCGGCGCTGACCGCGGCAATCGGCTTCGCGGGCGTGGTGAGCTATGTGCAGATCGCGGTCTCCATCGGCCTGTCCATCGGGATCGGTGCCATCAGCGGCAGGCTGATCGGCGCGGGCCGGATTGAACAGGCCCAACGGGTCGCATCCTCCTTCGGCATCGTCATGGTCGGGCTGTGCCTGCTGATCGGCATCGCCACCGCATGGCTGGCGGGTCCGCTGCTGATCCTGCTGGGCGCAAAGGGGGAGGCCGCGCGACAGGCGACGGTTTTCCTTGAAATCGTCTCCCCCGGCCTGCCGCTGATTGCTGTGGGCATGGGATGCTCGGGCCTGCTGCGTGCAATCGGGGCGGCGCGCATTTCCATGAACGTGACGCTGATGGGGGCGATCATATCGGCCATTGCCGATCCGGTAATGATTCTTGGGCTGGGCCTCGGGCTGAAAGGGGCCGCCATCAGCACCATCGTGTCGCGCGCGATCGTGGCTCTGGTCGGCTTTCGCTGCGTGCGTCAGCATGGCCTGTTCGGCAGGCCGGTCCGTACTCATGTGCTGAGCGATACCAGACTGGTGGCGCAGGTTGCGATGCCCGCCATCCTGACCAATCTTGCAACGCCTGTCGGCAGCGTGTTCGTAACGCATGCGATGGCGGGTTTCGGGCTGGCGGCAGTGGCCGGGCAGGCGACCATCGAACGCATCGTGCCGGTGGCCTTCGCCTTCGTCTTTGCGCTGACGGGATCGGTTGGTCCCATCATGTCGCAGAATCTGGGGGCGGGGAAACTCGATCGCGTGCGCGAAACCCTTGTAGCATCGCTATGGCTGGTCGCGGGCTGCGTTGCGCTGACATGGATGATCCTGTTCCTGACACAGGATCTGGTGGTGCGCGTATTCTCGGCGCAGGGAACGGCGGCAATGCTGATCCACCTGTTCTGCAACTGGACCATTGCCGGTTATGTCTTCATCGGCATGCTGTTCGTGGCCAATTCCGCGTTCAACAACCTTGGATGCCCCCTGTATTCGACCCTGTTCAACTGGGGACGGGCGACACTGGGCACCATTCCGTTTGTATGGGTGGGCATGAAATTCGGGCCTGCGGGCGTGCAGGTAGGGCAGGTTCTGGGCTGCGTGCTGTTCGGCTCATATGCCGTCATGACAGCCTTTGGCGTGGTCCGGCGGCTCCATCCCGGTGACAGGGCCACCGAACAGGCCATGCCCGTCATTCCCCCACCGCAAAGTGGCGAGGCCGGGATGATCGAACTGGATGAACTGGACCATTCAGCGTGAAACGGGGGCGATGACGCCCTGCAGCATCGCACCGATGACCGGGCCGATACTATCGCGCCAGTGGGGCAGTTCAAGGCCGAATACCTGCCCCAGCCGTGTGCAGTCGAGCCGCGTATCCACGGGCCGCATAGCCGGGGTGGGCCACTGCGTGGTGTCAACAGGCAGGACCGGCGGCACAGGGTGGCCATGCCGGGCCGCATGATCCAGTGCGGCACAGGCCAGTTCATGCCATGTCGCACTGCCCTGTCCCGCAACATGGAATATGCCCCGGTAACAGGGCTGCCAGCCCGCTTTCAGTATCCGTCGGGCGATATGCAGCAGGACATGGGCCAGATCCTCCACACAGGTCGGATTACCGCACTGGTCCGCCACCACTTTTAAATGCGGCCGCTTTCGCGCGGCATGAACGATGGTGTGGACAAAATTCCCTGCCCGCGCCCCGTAAACCCATGCCGTGCGCAACACCATCGCATGCGCACAGGCATGCAGGACCGCTCTTTCCCCCTCCGCCTTGGTGTGGCCATAGACATTGCGGGGATCGGGGGCATCTTCTTCCGTATAGGGGTGGCCCTTCAGGCCACTGAAGACATAATCGGTGGAAACATGCAGCAGCGGCACGGCCTGCCCCGCGCAGAGCCATGCAAGCAGGGCCGGCCCTTCGGCATTGACCTGCCGGGCCGGGCCGGGCTGGTCTTCCGCCGCGTCCACCGCCGTCCATGCGGCGGCGTTGATAACAAGGTCAGGCCGGATTTCCTGCATGGTCCGCACGACGGTATCCGGCAGGCTGAAATCGAAATGCGGACGCCCCACTACGGTAACCGTAGCCCCCCCGCACCGCATCAGGGCCGTGGCGAGCTGGCCCGAACCGCCCGTGACCAGAATACGCGAACCCGAACGGGATACCATGCGCCGGCCCGGTCCGGTCATGGCAGGACGAACCAGTCAATGACACTGGAAAACGGCAGGGCCTGTTCATCGCGGGGGGACACGATGGCCTGACAGTCGCTGACGGGCCAGTCGATGCCCAGACTCTCGTCATTCCAGCGCACGCTGCGTTCACAGGCGCGGTCCCACAGGTCGGTGCATTTGTACTGCACCTCCGTATTGTCACCCAGGGTGCAGAAACCATGGAGGAAGCCGGGGGGAATCCAGAACTGGCTGCCATTTTCCGCACTCAGGGTAACCGCGGCCCACTGCCCGAAGCTCCGTGATCCCATGCGCACATCAACCGCTACGTCCCAGATTGCACCCCGTGTGCACCGCACCAGCTTGCCCTGCGCACAGGGCGGAACCTGACAGTGCAACCCCCGCACCACCCCCCTGTGGCGTGAAAGACTGTGATTGTCCTGCACGAAGGGCGCGGTAATACCGATTTCCGCCAGGGTGGCGGCATTATAGGTCTCGCTGAAAAAACCACGCTCATCTTCAAAACGCGGTGGAGTGAGCAGCAGCAGCCCGTCCAGGGGCAGTGTTTCCACCTTCATGATGCATGCCCCGGCGCATGCCGCTGGCAGTGCCGCGCGTGATCGACTGTCAGGGTAGAAAAGACGCCCTGATCACCCGCCCGTCCAAACTGGGTAAAAATCCGCATACCGATCCGCTCTTTGCCTGTTCCCCCGTGCGAAAACACCGGGGTTCCATCACGTTGTCCTGAAAAGCAGTCTTAACGCGATACATGTTACGAACTGATTAAGGCCAAAATGGAACAGGCCCCATACGCGACAGCATAAGGGGCTGAAAAAGACTGATTTTTATTTGAAGAGGGGGTACCAGATAAGGAATCTGGTGGAGCCAAGGGGAGTCGAACCCCTGACCTCCTGAATGCCATTCAGGCGCTCTCCCAACTGAGCTATGGCCCCACTATTCCAACCCGCGTGGCCGTTTATTCTGGCCAACCGTGGTTCGGTTCGCGGGGTATAACCATTAGTTCCGGGCAATGCAACCCCCCGCAAACCGATTTATCGCATGATGATATTATCGGCCCTGAGCGCATCCAGCAGGGGCAGCAATGGCAGGCCGAGGATGGCGGCGTGATCGCCCTCGATACGGGAAAACAGGTGGATGCCCGGCCCTTCCAGCCGGTAACAGCCGACACAGGACAGAATCGCATCCCCTTCGATCGCCAGATAACGATCCAGAAAAGAATCGCTGAACGCGCGCATATGCAGCACGGGGCACGCGACATGGCGCCATGTTTCGCGGCCATCACGCATCATCACCACCGCCGTATGCAGCATATGGGCCTTTCCTCGTAGGGTGCGGAGGTGGCAGCGCGCGACCGAAAGGTTTTCGGGCTTGTCGAACCATTCCCCCGCGCAGGACAGCATCTGGTCCGCGCCGATCACGACCGCACCCGGATCAGCCCGTGTCGCCCGCGCCTTGGCGCGGGCGAGTTCGAGGGCGGTCTGGCTGGCATCCATTTCCTGTGCACGGCAATGCTGGCGGATGGCGTGTTCATCCACCTCCGCCGCGCGGCATGTCACCGAAAGGCCCGCCGATTCCAGCAGGGCGCGGCGGGCGGCTGAACGGCTGGCCAGTACTATCGGGGGCGACTCCGCCTGTAACGGATGCGTCTTTAGTACTAAATTCGAGTCGCCCGGCATCACCTTCTCCGTACTGATGAAATGAAACATGAAATTCGACGCGTTCGAGTACTGGGGTACATGGGGACAGTACTCCAAACAGTTCTGCGCCGTACCGAGTACCGTGGACAACGGGTACACCTGCGGACGCGGTGGGTTGTACACAGGCTTATGTCGGTACAATCTGGATAACTCTCCCGACCCACGGGAATCCTTGGAGTCGGAAACTGTACACTCTGTGGGAAAAGTGGGGTACATTTTCGGAAGTGCGGGTACCCCGTCATCCACAGCACTTAAAGCACATCAAAAATTTTCTTTCTCTTTTCTTTTATTGTTTTGAAAGGAGCGCGCGCATCGCGCCTGCCCGCTATCCGTCGGCGGGAAAGTACGAGATAGTCCGGCCACAACGAAACAGAACGACGGATCGATGACTGAAACACGCAAACCCCTGCTCGCTACCCTGTTGGGAGAGGCAACATGGCCGCCTCCGGTATGGCTGATGCGACAGGCGGGCCGGTTCCTGCCGGAATTCCGGGCCCTGCGTGAAAAAGCGGACTTCCTGACACGCTGCATGACGCCGGACATGGCGGTAGACATCACGCTGCAGCCCATCCGCCGTTTCGGCATGGATGGCGCGATCCTGTTTTCGGATATCCTGATCCTGCCCTGGGCAATGGGTCAGTCGCTTGATTTCGTGCCCGGCAGGGGACCTGTGCTGGGCCCGGTGCGTTCACAGGCGGATCTGGAACGGCTTGATCCGGGCCGGGTCACAAAAGCGATCGAGCCGGTCATGGAAACCCTCCAGCGGCTGCGCAGGATCGTGGACGGGCCGGAAGCGATCGGTCCGGCCAGACCGGGACAGGTCACGCTGATCGGTTTCGCGGGCGCACCGTTCACCGTGGCGTGCTACATGGTCGAAGGCCATGGCTCGCGGGAGTTCGAGGAAACCCGCAGGCTTGCCTATACCGACCCGGCCTTCTTCGATCGGCTGATCGACCTGCTGACCACCGCGACGGCTGACATGCTGTGCGCCCAGATCGAAGCGGGCGCGGAAGCGGTCATGCTGTTCGATAGCTGGTCCGGCCTGCTGCCACCGTCGCAGTTCCGCAGGCATGTCATCGAACCTGCGCGGCGGATTACCGAAATCATCAGGTCGCGCCATCCCGGCACGCCTGTTATCGGCTTCCCACGTCTTGGCGGGCTTATGGCGATTGAATACGGGCACCAGACCGGCGTGAACGCCATGGCGCTCGATACCGGGGCCGATATGAAGGCCGTGGCCGCGCAGGTGCCTGATACGCTGGTGCTTCAGGGTAATCTCGACCCGATCCGCGTGCTGGCTGGCGGGGAAGGCATGCGCGCCGAAGCCCGCGCCATCCGTGACGCCATGAAGGGCCGGCCGCATGTGTTCAACCTTGGCCATGGCGTCATTCCCGCCACCCCGCCCGAGCATGTCGGCGACCTGATCAAGACCATCCGGGATGTGTGAATGATGCTGCCTGCCGCCCTGCGCCCCGATGGCGCGCTCAAGCTGGTCATCTTTGACTGTGACGGTGTCCTGATCGACAGTGAGGGGCCTTCATGCCGGATGATCGCCCGCTCCTTACGTGAACACGGGCGCACGATCAGCGACGAGGACGCGGTCCACCGTTTCGCGGGGCATGCGCTGACCGCGCTCAAGCATGAGATCGAACAGGCGGAGGGCATTACCCTGCCTGCCGACTGGCCCGCGCAGATGCAGCGCAACCTTGTTTCCCTCATGCGCAATGAGGCTGAAACCATAGAAGGCGCGCCCGCCATGCTGCATGGCGTGGCCGCACTTGGCCTGCCCTACCGCATCGGCTCCAACTCCTCGGTGCAGGAAATGGAGGCGAAGTTTGGCCGGACCGGTCTGGATGCCCTGATCGTGCCGACGTGCATCCACTCCGCACGCGATATGGGCTGTCCCAAGCCGGACCCGGCGGTCTATCTCGCGGCGGCACAGGCACAGGGCGTGCCGCCGGGCGAATGTATCGTGCTGGAAGATACCGAAACCGGCGCCCGTGCCGCACGTAGCGCCGGCATGGGCTGCGTGCTGCTGCGCTCCGCCGAACTGCCCGCACCGTCATGGCCGGGTCTGCTGCGTATCGCGCATCTGGATGAATTCGTGCCGCTGCTGCGCCGGATCATGGCCAGCCAGCAGGGGGATGCGAACGGAAATGGCTGAAGTGCTGATCCCCTTCATGCTGTGGATCAAGGCCTTCCATATCATCTCGCTCATCGCGTGGATGGCGGGCGTGTTCTACCTGCCCCGCCTGTTCGTCTATCACTGCCAGGTGGCGGTGGGATCAGCGGAATCCGAACGTTTCAAGGGTATGGAATACCGGCTGCAGCGGTTCATCATGCTGCCCGCCATGATCAGCACCTTCGTATTCGGTGGCCTGCTGGCAAGCATTCCGGGTCTGGTGGACTGGCATGCAGGCTGGTGGATGACCAAGCTTGCGGCGGTGATCGCACTGGCGGGTTTCAACGGGGCCTGCGGACGGTGGCGGCGGGATTTCGCCAATGATCGCAATACCCATACCGAACGGTTCTATCGTATCGCCAATGAAGTGCCGACCGTTCTCATGATGATCATTGTCATCATGGTTGTTGTCCGCCCGTTCTGAAAACAGGCGGACAACAGCAGCCACGGATCAGAGCAGGGACGAACCCTGCTTCAGGACCGCGTTACAGACCTTCGTACTGACCTTCTGCTTGAGGTTCCCGCTGAGCGAGGACAGGGAGAAGGTATTGCCGGTGCCCGTATCCAGAATACCCTTCTGGCCGTTGGTGTACTGGCTGCCGGTGGTATCCATGCCCGCCTTCTGCTTCAGCGAGGACAGCAGCGTGGTCGGGCTGTTGCCCTGCAGGTAGTTGTTCTGCACGCAGTAGCCAAGCAGGCCGGTAACGTTGGAAGGGGCGAGGGAGGAAACGGAGGGAACGTTCAGCCCGCTGCCCGAAAGCAGTCCCGCCGCATTACCCAGTCCACCAGACGAGCCACCGCCCGCGAGGCCGCCAAAACCCTGCGCATGCGCGGGCGTGCCCGACAGGGCCGCGGCCACCGGCAGGGCGGCGAGCAGGGCCAGGAAACGGTTTGATGTCTTCATGTGATATAACTCCTCAGATCACGGTCGCGGGAATGGCAGGGCCGGTATGGTCCTGCCCGTCTTTCCCTACGGGCCGCGGGAACGGGTCGCGGCGGATCAGGCGACCCCAAGCATCAGCATGCCATAGATTTTGGCCATCACCGGTATCAACACATACTGGATGAGCAGAAGCAGCACGAGCGGGCTGAGATCGATGTTGGCCACATTCGGCAGGATATTGCGGATCGGACGCAGCACCGGTTCGGTCATGCGGTACAGGAAATTGGACATCTTCCAGACAATCTGGTTGCGCGGGTCCAGAATGCCGAAACCGATGAGAAAGCTGAACAGGCAGGCCAGCAGCACGACCCATGTATAAAGCTGGATAAGTTCAAACAGCAGCTGAAAGATGATGGAAATCAACGGGCCAACTTTCATAGATGACGGGAAATGGAATTTAGTGTCCGTGGCGTGCGCATACAACTGTCATGAAGTCGCCGGATCGGGCAGAAAACAGGTTCAGGACCAGAAAATGGGCCTTGACTTGCGGGGCAGGGACGGTATTTATCGCGCAAAGATGTGGGGCTGTAGCTCAGATGGGAGAGCGCCTCGTTCGCAATGAGGAGGTCAGGGGTTCGATTCCCCTCAGCTCCACCACATCCTTTCCTTAAAAAATATATCGCCTGTCATGACCGCGCCGGATGGCGGCAGCATTTTACGCGTCCGTGGCTTCGTGTTCCGGCAGGGCGATGAGTTCGATTTCCGCAAGCTGGCCGGGCGTGTCGAAATGACTGACCAGCCGCAGCGTGGTCGCGGGACAGGTACGGCCGAACAGGTCGTGAAGGAGCGGAAAGCAGGCGTTGAACCCTTCGGTTTCACTCAGGATGAATACGATACGGGTTACATCCTGCGCCGTCATGCCCTGTCGGGTCAGGTTGCTGATTCCGACGGAAAGGGCCTGCCGGATCTGGGCGAACACATCGGGCGGAAACTGCCCGGTCTGGGCGTCGATACCCGTCAGGTGCCGGATCTGTATTTCTGGCGGCGGGCGAAACGGCGTGTTTTCTTGCATCCCCCATAGAATCACAAAATGGTCATCTTTTGTCCATAAAAATTTTTCTTTCCCCGAAACGACGGCTTTCGGATAAGTCTTGATTTATGACCGTTCCGATCCAGATCCATGCTTCATGCGCCGCACGGCGCGGGCAGGGCATTCTGCTGACCGGGCCGTCGGGGGCAGGCAAGTCCGACCTGTTGCTGCGCCTTGTCGATGCGGGTTACGATCTGGTGGCGGATGACCGTGTCTGCCTGCATGATGGGTGGGCCAGCGCGCCACCGAAACTTGCCGGCCTGCTGGAGGTTCGTGGTATCGGGATCATACGCATGGACTGGCGTGCGCGGGTGCGGGTGGCTGCGGTCGCGCGACTGGTGGGGGTAGCAGACTATCCACCCCGGCTGCCGGGTCATCCCGGACATGACAGGCTGACGGGCCTGCCGGAGTTTTTTATTGATCCCGCACTGCCATCCGCCGTGGCGCGGATCGGGCTGGTGCTGGACTGTACCGCCGGGAACAGGCACCTGCTGGATGAAGGGCAGATGTGATGCTGCCACCACTTTTCATGATTGTCTTTTCAGGGGACAATAAGAATAGGAAAAGGTTTCGATCCCGTCATGATACAGCGATCTGTCATTTGGCATATGGCTGACAGAAGTCAGGATTTTGCGTGACTGACACCATGCATGAAGATACGCCTCTCCCGCGTCGTATCCTGCTTGTGACCGGGCTGTCCGGCGCAGGGAAATCCTCGATTCTCCGCATTCTGGAGGATCTGGGGCATGAGGTGATCGACAATCCCCCGCTGGGCATGCTGGATGAAATCGTGGCCCGCGCCGAACGGCCCGTGGCGGTGGGGGTGGATTCCCGCACCCGTGGCTTCGATGCTTCCGCCGTGCTTGCCGCCCTTGCCCGGCTGCGCGTCAATCCGGCGCTGAATGCCGAACTGATCTACGCCACGGCGGAGGAAAGCGTGCTCCTGCGCCGCTATACCGCCACCCGCAGGCGTCACCCGCAGGCAGCCCATGGCACCGTAAAGGAAGGGATCGAAGCTGAAATCCGGCTGACTTCCCCGCTGCGCGAAGCGGCCGATGTCGTCATTGATACCTCCGACCTGCCACCGCCGGAACTGCGCCAGCTTGTCGAAGCCCGGTTTGGCGAATGGTCGGCGGGCGGTGTGGACGGGCTGACCGTGGCGCTGATGTCCTTTGCCTTTCCCGCCGGCCTGCCGCGGGAAGCGGACATGGTGTTCGATGCCCGTTTCCTGACCAATCCCTATTACGACCCAGCCCTGTCCGCCATGACCGGACTGGATGCGGCGGTTGCGGATTATGTGGCGCGCGATCCCGATTATCAGGAATTCCTGGACCGGATGGCGGGGCTTCTGGACCTTGTCCTGCCGCGCTTCGTGCGCGAAGGAAAGAAATACGCGACCATCGCGATCGGCTGTTCGGGGGGGCGGCACCGTTCCGTCACCCTTGTCGAAGCGCTTGCGCGCAGGCTTGCGCAACGGGCGGAAAATGCCCATTCCCCTGACGCGTGGCCGGTCGTGGTCATGCATCGTGAACTGGCCCGTCAGGGCCGCAGCAGCTGGCGCTGGGCCAACCGCCCGCGTGGACTGTCAGAGACAACGGAGCGGACAGCCCACACATGATCGGTCTTGTGTTTGTCATGCACGGTATTCTGGGTGAGACCCTGAAGGGGGAACTCGAACATGTCGTGGGTCCGCAGAGGCAGGCGACGGTGTTCAACGTGACCCCTGCGACGTTACCGGGAACCTGTCGCTGTGGGTTGCTGGAAGCCATCGACTCCGTCGATAGCGGGCAGGGGGTGATCCTTTTGACCGACATGTTTGGCAGCACGCCATCCAATGTTGCGATATCCGTCCTGCAGAACGATCGGGTGGAAGTGCTGACGGGTGTGAACATGCCCATGCTGGTCAAGCTTGCGCAGATGCGCGGCCATGCCAGCATGCAGGACTGCCTGAACGGGGCGGAAGAAGCGGGCAGGCGGTACATATCGGTCGCATCGCACCTGCCGCCGGCCTGCCTGTCCGGTACGGGGGACTGTCTGGGCCAGATCGATGGCGTGGCCGGTCATGGTGGCTGATCGCATGGCGCAGGATACGCCGCACGAAGCACAGGCCCGTATCGTGAACCAGCGCGGGCTGCATGCGCGCGCCGCCGCGCGGTTTGTGACGGTTGCGGAAAAATTCGACGCCACGGTCGATGTCATCCATGTGGACATGACGGTTTCGGGCCATTCCATCATGGGGCTCATGATGCTGGGGGCAGGCAGGGGCGAGACGATCTGCATCCGTACCCAGGGGCCGCAGGGTCCGCAGGCGCTGTCGGCCCTGCTCAGGCTGGTCCGGGCCGGCTTTGATGAAGACGACTGAACGCCGCCCCGCGCGTCGGGGGCGGCCAGGTGAAATCCGGCTTGAAGGTCAGCCTGTCTCTCCCGGTGTTGCGATCGGTTATGCCGCGATCGCGCATGAACCGGCCCCGCCGCCGGTCGATATGGCACGGCGCGACTGTGATCCGGCCCATGAACGCACGCGCCTGCATGATGCGATCAGCCGCTCCGTCGCCCAGCTTGGTCGGCTGCATGACCGCCTTGCCCTTCTGCCCGAGGACGGGCAGGTGGAAATCGGTTCCCTGCTGGAAGTCTACCGGCGCATGCTTGGCCCGTCGCGCCTGCGTCGCGGGATCGAGGGACGACTGGATCAGGGCATGGTGGCCGAAGCCGCCGTCATGCAGGAAACCGAAGCGCTTGCGGGCTTCATGCTCGCCCCGCCCGGCAGGCCCGCCCCGGAAGGGGAAGACGCGGTGGCAGCAAGGCGCCGCGCGGGGGAGTTTCGGGAAATCGGGCGCAGGCTGATCCGAAACCTAAGCGGCACGCCCTACCGCTCTTTTTCCGCCCTGCCCGATGGGGCCATTCTGGTTGCCGAACAGCTTCGCCCCGCCGATGCCGCCCTGATCGATCCGTCGCGTATCGCCGCCGTGGTGACGGAAGAAGGGGGCAGCACCGGGCATACCGCCATCCTGCTGCGCGCGCTGGGTATCCCGGCGGTTCTGGCTGCCCATGGCCTGCTGGCACAGCTTGGGCGGCGGACGCGGCTTGTGGTGGATGGCACGACGGGGCAGGTCATCGTGCGTCCGTCCACCCGCACCGCCGCTGCCGCGCGGGTCGATGTCGCCGCCTATGCGCGCGAACGCCAGATGCTGGGCCGCCTGCGCAGGCTTCCGGCCCGGCTTTCCAGCGGGGAGGTCGTGATCCTGCAGGCCAATCTGGAAATCCCGGCCGAACTGCCCATGATCGCGCAGTCCGGCGCCGGGGGGATCGGACTGCTGCGCAGCGAATTCCTGTTCATGAATGCGGAAACCCTGCCCGATGAACTGCATCAGGAAGCGGTCTACCTGCCCCTGATCGAAGCGATGGCCGGGGACCCGGTGACGATTCGCGTGGTGGACTGGGGCAGCGAAAAAAACAGCGATGCCCTGTCGCGTGCCGGGATTGGCGAAAGCGGCGATACCAATCCCGCCCTTGGCGTCCGTGGCATCCGGCTGCTGCTTCAGCATCGCGGCCTGCTGGAAACGCAGTTTGCCGCCATCCTGCGCGCGGCCCGTGCGGGACCGGTGCGGGTGATGCTGCCGCTGGTCTCATCCGTGGGGGAATTGCGGGCCGCGCGTGACATCTATGCCCGCATCGGACGCAGGTTGCGGCGCAAGGGGGTGGAGATACCCGACCCGTTGCCGCCCCTTGGCATCATGATCGAAACGCCAGCCGCCGCCCTTATGGCGGATGTACTCGCGCAGGAAGCGGAATTCCTGGCCATCGGTACCAACGACCTGACCATGTACACCCTTGCGGCGGACCGGGCGGCGACGGATGTCGCGGCGCTGTATGATCCGTTCCATCCCGCCGTGCTGCAACTGGTGCGCATGGCGGCGGATGCGGCCCTGCGGCATCGCAGGCCGGTTTCCCTGTGTGGGGAAATGGCATCCGATCCGATAGCGGTGCCCCTGCTGGTCGGGTTGGGAATACGGTCCTTTTCCATGCATGCCTCCGCCGTGCCGCGCGTCAAACGCGCGATCCGGGCGCTGGCCATGGATGACTGCCGCCGTATGGCCTGTCGCGCGCTGGAAGCGGCCGACGGGCGCGAGGTCAGCACCATGCTGATGGATTACGCCGCTGCTGCGCGACAGCCTGCGGATGAATAAGGCACCGCCGGTTGCATGCCCCCTGCCATGGCGTGACGTGGACGGGGTACTGGCCGCATGGGGGCACCAGCCATGGCTGGCCTGTCTGGATAGCGGTGGTGAGGTGGGGCCGCGCGCGCGCTGGGTGATCGTATGCCGTGAACCGGTGCATGTGATTGTCCAGCATGCCGG
The DNA here is from genome assembly GCF_041402665.1 of Komagataeibacter sp. SM21. Lineage (NCBI taxonomy): Bacteria > Pseudomonadati > Pseudomonadota > Alphaproteobacteria > Acetobacterales > Acetobacteraceae > Komagataeibacter > Komagataeibacter sp. SM21. The sequence continues at coordinate 88,820 of NZ_JBGLOV010000003.1, read as the reverse complement.
AAGGTGCTGGCTGGATGGTGCGGCCACATCCCATGATCTGGCAACACAACTGCGTCTGTGCGTCCCGGCGGGGGACTGCCCGGTGGAGGTTCCGTTTGCCGGTGGGGCCATCGGTTTTATCGGTTATGGCGTGGGCCAGCGGATGGAGGGCGTTTCCACGCGGCATGAGGGCGAAGCGGGGGAGCCGGAAGCCGCCTTTGGCATTTACGATCATGCCTTCGTTCTGGATCGTGAACGGAAAGAAGCATGGCTGGCGGCAGCAGACCCCACGACCATGCCCGCCGGACGGGTGGCGGACCTCCGCCAGCAATGGGATGCGATCGCACCGGCGGGGGATATGCCTGCGCTGCCACATCTGGATTTTGTGGCCGATCAGGATGGCGCAGCCTACAGGGCGAGCGTGGCGCGTACGGTTGAACGGATCGCGGCGGGGGAAGTCTTTCAGGTCAACATCACAGGGCGCATGCGCGCGGACCGCCCCGCCGGGCTTGCGGCAATTGATGTCTACCGGACCCTGCGTGCCGGGTCTCCCGCGCCTTTCGGGGCGTTTCTGGGCGGCGATGGTACCTGCGCGCTGCTCAGCGCCTCGCCCGAGCGGTTTTTATCCCTCGATGCGGAAAGGACGATACGCACACGCCCCATCAAGGGCACGGCGCCGCGCGGCCTGACCCCGGCGGAAGATGAACGTCTGGCCCGCCACCTGCGCCACGATGCGAAAGAACGGGCCGAAAACCTGATGATCGTTGATCTCATGCGTAACGATATCGGGCGTGTGGCCGCACTGGGCAGTGTGGGTGTGCCCGAACTGTTCGGGGTGGAGCGTTTTACCCATGTGCATCATCTTGTATCGGAAGTGACGGGGCAGTTGCGCGGGGGATGCGACGCGTTTGACCTTCTGGACGCGACCCTGCCGCCGGGGTCTGTTACCGGCGCGCCAAAACATCAGGCCATGCAGATAATCGACGAACTGGAAGCCTCGGCCCGGGGGGCCTATTGCGGGGCCGTGGTGTGGATCGGGTGTGATGGCGTGATGGACAGTTCCGTCATCATCCGTTCGCTAGTCATGACACGGAACCACATTATTGCCGCGGCAGGGGGCGGGATTACGTATGATTCCGATCCGATGCGGGAATACCGCGAAATGCAGCTTAAAATCGCGGCCCTGCTGGGTATTTTCAGCACCCGGCCCGATGAAGGTGATCCTGCGTCATGACCGTGCCCACGGCCCTGCCGGTATGGCTGAACGGTCGCCTTCTGCCAGCGGGTCAGGCGCATATTGATCCGGCGGACCGTGGTTTTCTGCTGGGCGATGGCCTGTTCGAGACCATGCGCGTCGCCAATGGGCAGGTAAGTCATTTTTCCCGGCATATGGACAGGCTGGCGGATGGTGCGCGTGCCCTCATGCTGGCGCCGCCCGACCGGGAGTGCATTGCGGCAGGCGTGCACGAAATGCTGACGGTCTGCGATCTGACGGCGGGTTCGCTCCGGCTGACCTGCACGCGGGGGACCGGGCCGCGTGGATTGCTGCCACCTGTGGACGGCACCCCCACCGTGCTGATCACGGCTTCGGCGGGTGTCGTTCCCCCTACCCCCGTAAAGCTGGTTACGGTGGAATACCGGCGTGACGAGGACAGCGTCCTGTCGCGTATCAAAAGCCTGAATTACCTGCCTTCCATCCTTGCCCGCATGGCGGCGGCACGGGCGGGAGCCGATGACGCCCTGATGCTCAACCGCGCGGGATATGTGGCGGAAACCAGCGCCAGCACGCTGCTGGCCTGTATTGACGGCCAGCTTGTCACCCCGCCCGTAACCGATGGGGCACTGCCCGGCACCGCCCGTGGCGTCCTGCTGGATGCGGGGCTGCTGCATGTCCGCCGCCTGTCGCCCTTGGCGCTACATCGGGCAACGGCCATCCTGACCGTCAACAGTCTGGGCGCGCGCGGCGTCCACATGCTTGATGGGCGTGACGTGCCCGTCATGCCCGACCTGCTGACGGCCGTGCAGGCATGCGTCTATCCCTGATTTCTGCCCCATAGGGGGCAGTCATGGCATTTCGCTTATTGCCCCTGACGGCGCGGTTGGACTAATCCACCCGCATTGGCTCATTTCCAGCTTGCGTGAAAGGTCACCCGCTGATGACCCCCCCCAAGACCGTGCCGGTTCGGCGTGCCCTGATTTCCGTTTCCGACAAGACCGGCCTGCTTGACCTGGCCCGCGCCCTTGTCGCCCATGGGGCCGAGATCCTCTCCACGGGCGGCTCCGCCCGCACCCTGCGTGAGGCCGGTATCGCGGTGCGCGACGTGTCGGAGCATACCGGTTTTCCGGAAATCCTCGATGGTCGCGTCAAGACGCTGGTGCCGCAGGTGCATGGCGGCATCCTTGGCCGTCGTGACCTGCCCGCCCATGTCCGCCAGATGGAAGAGCACCAGATCGCGCCGATCGACCTTGTCGCGGTCAATCTTTACCCGTTCGAGGCCACGGTTGCTTCCGGCGCGGGGGCGGAGGACTGCATCGAGAATATCGATATCGGCGGTCCGGCCCTGATCCGCGCCGCAGCCAAGAACCATGCCCATGTCGCGATCGTGACCGATCCGGCGCAGTATGCCGATGTCATCACCGCGCTGGAAAATGGCGGCACCACGCTGGACCAGCGCACGAAGCTGGCCGGGGCGGCCTATGCCCGCACGGCGGCCTATGACGCCGCCATCGCCGCATGGTTCGCCGGACAGGAAGGCGAGATCCTGCCGCCACGCATGATTGTTGCGGGCGAGAAGCGCGAAAGCCTGCGCTATGGTGAAAACCCCCACCAGAAGGCCGCTTTCTACACCGATGGCAGCAACCGCCCCGGTGTCGCCACGGCCCGCCAGATTCAGGGCAAGTCCCTGTCGTACAACAATATCAACGATACCGACGCGGCGTTCGAGGCCGTGGCCGAGTTCGATGAGCCTGCGGTCGTGATCGTCAAGCACGCCAACCCCTGCGGCGTTGCGACAGCGGCGACACAGGCGCAGGCATGGGACAATGCCCTGCGTTGTGATCCGGTTTCGGCCTTCGGTGGCATCGTGGCGCTGAACCGCACGCTGGAAGCTGAAGCGGCGGCGCGCATCGCCACCCTGTTTACGGAAGTGATCGTCGCCCCCGACGCAACGGAGGAAGCCCGCCAGATCCTTGCCCGCAAGAAAAACCTGCGCCTGCTGCTGACGGGGGCCCTGCCCGATCCCGCGCAGGGTGGGGTGGTTGTCCGCTCGGTAGCCGGTGGGTTCCTGGCCCAGACACGCGATAGCGGCCGCATCATGCCGGATGCGCTGAAGGTGGTGACGAAGCGTGCGCCGACTCCGGCTGAAATGGCTGACCTGATCTTCGCCTTCCGTGTGGCCAAGCACGTCAAGTCCAACGCGATTGTCTATGCGAAGGACCAGAGCACGGTTGGCATCGGGGCCGGCCAGATGAGCCGCGTTGATTCCGCGCGCATCGCCGCGACCAAGAGCGCGGATGCCGCAAACGCAGCCGGTATCGACCATCCGCTGACCCAGGGCAGCGTCGTGGCGTCGGATGCGTTCTTCCCGTTCGCCGACGGGCTGGAAGCCGCCATCGCCGCCGGTGCAACCGCCGTGATCCAGCCCGGCGGCTCGATCCGGGATGATGAGGTGATCGCCGCAGCCGACAGGGCGGGCATTGCCATGGTGTTCACAGGTATGCGCCATTTCCGGCACTGATCCGAACACACGGCCCTTGCCTGCATGGCAGGGATGGAATGAGATGACACGGTCCGGCCAGATGCCGGTCAGGCTAGATGAGAGACGGGTATCTGCATGGACATTTATCGACATTCCCCCTGCCGCCTTCTTGCGGGCGTGTTTGTGGCAGCCAGCCTTGTGGGCGGCAGCGCCCATGCAGCCGACAGAAAAGGGGCCGTGCAGCATCCCGCGCCATCCATGCCAGCCGTTGCGCAGCCCGCACTGGTGTTCGATATCGCGCCCCTGCCGGTCACGACGGGTCAGGTCACGCAATATATCCTGACGGCGTCGGGGCAGGTGTCCGGCCTGCTGCTGGCTGATGGCACGCAGGTTTTCTGTACGCACGAACTGGGCGACAGCCTGCCCGGCATCGTCCGCCCCGGCGAGCAGGTGACGGTAGCCGGGCTGAAGGGCGTAGGCAGGCCCATCGTGCGCGCCTATGCCGTAACCGGGCCACGCGGGCAGCGTATTGCCGATGTCCGTTCCGCCACGGCTGTCGCACCATCTGATTCCCCCAGCATCGGGCCGGATGTTCCGGTCGATGGCACGATCCTTGCCCCGCTATATGACATGCAGGGCAAGGTGCAGGGCGTCATCATGCGTGATCACAGCGTGATTTACGTGGGTGAAACCAATGCTGCCCGCCTTGCCGCATGGCTGCGGCCGGGCGCCACGCTGCATGCCATTGGTATCGGTGTCGCCGGTGAGCGCGGGACGGCCATCAACGCGCGTGAAATCGGCCCGGATATCAGTCAGGCCATCCATATCGAACCCGCTGACGCACCGCCGCCCGGCGCGTTTCCGGGCAGTTCGGGTTATGATGTCATTCCCGGTGGTTCGACCGCCGAATAAGGGGGCGGACAACGCATGCGCGATAAAAAAGATGCGGGGATGGAGCGTTTGTTTGCCGCCCCTTGCTTGACAGGTTATTGCTGCATCGTTAGCTAGCGCCTGCACCCTATGGGAGGTGCGAGAAGTGGATAAGGATAACAGGCCTTCAGGCGAGTCCTTTGACCGGCGACTGGAAGCTGCCCGTGAGCGCGTCAAACCGCGCGCGGCAGCCGAACAGGCCACCGGTGGAACGATGTCCGATCTGGGGCTGGTGCTCCGGGCCGGGACGGAACTCGTATCGGCGCTTGTGGTCGGGGTTGCGATGGGCTGGGGGCTTGACCACTGGCTGCATTCAAAGCCCTGGTTCCTTATCGTGTTCTCGCTTTTCGGGGGTGTGGCGGGTGTGCTTAATGTCTGGCGTCTTGTCAGGCCCGATGCCATAAACACGAAGGCAGACGGGCCGGATAACGGCTCAGGACGGATATAGGGAAGAACGAAGTTGGCGGCCGGATCATCCATCGACGCGCTCGGTCAGTTCGAGCTCCATCCAGTTCTGGGAGTACTTGGTGAATCCCTGCGGTTCAGCCAGTCCCCCATGATGATGATTGTCGCCTCCATTGTGGTTCTGGCGTTCCTGTATCTGGGCATGCGTCCGGCGGCCGTGGTGCCGGGACGGCTCCAGGCCGCGGCCGAGATGTGCTACGATTTCATCTACAACATGGCGGTCGATACGATCGGCGCTGAAGGACGGGCGTTTTTCCCGTTCGTGTTCACGCTGTTCTTCTTCATCCTGGCCGGTAACTACCTCGGCCTGCTGCCTTTCTCCTTCGCCTTCACCAGCCATATCGCCGTGACGCTGGCGCTGGCGCTGATGGTGTTCTGCCTCTCGATCATCGTATCGCTCAAGGTGCAGGGGGCGAAGTTCTTCGCCCACTTCATGCCCGCCGGCGCGCCTAAGGCGCTTGCCCCGCTGCTGATCCCGATCGAGATCCTTTCGTTTCTTTCACGTCCCGTGAGCCTGTCGATCCGTCTGTTTGCAAACATGGTCGCCGGTCACGTGATGTTCGACATGTTTGCCGCCTTCACGATCATGCTGGCCGGTCTGGGCTTCTTCGGTGATGTGATCGCCGTTGGTCCCGTGGTCATCAATATCGCGCTGATGGCACTCGAATTGCTGGTGGGTGCCCTGCAGGCCTACGTGTTTGCCATCCTTACCTGCATCTATCTGAGGGAGGCGGTGGCCCACTAACGGGTCGCACGCCGTCTTCCATCGCTTCAATCCAGAACGTCTGAAACAAGGAAAATAAGACATGGATATCGCAGCAGCCCGTGAAATTGGTGCCGGTATCGCCGTTATCGCCCTCGCCGGCGTTGGCATTGGCCTTGGTAACATCTTCTCCACGCTGGTCAGCAGCATCGCGCGCAACCCGTCCGCACGTCCGCACGTGTTCGGTCTCGGCATGCTGGGCTTCGCCCTGACGGAAGCCGTTGCCCTGTATGCGCTGCTGATCGCGTTCCTGATCCTGTTCGTCTGATACGCTGGAGGCGAACATGGCGCGCGCCGTGGTGTATGAAAACATCCGAAGGGCGGGGACCTTGCTGGCCTCGTCCGCGCTGGCTCTGCCGCTGATGGCCATGGTCGCCCCTGGCGCGCGCGCCGAGGGCATGCCCCAGCTTGATTTCGGCAATCCCTATGTCATCGGTCAGGTGGTGTGGGGCGCTGGCATTTTTCTGGTACTCTATCTTCTGCTGAGCCGTTCGGCCCTGCCGAAGGTGGAAAAGGTCCTGTCGCTGCGTCGCCAGACGATCGAGACGGATCTTGGTATCGCGCACAAGGCCAAGACCCGCGCGGACGAAGCAGTGGCCGAACTGCATACGGCACGGCGTAATGCCCTGGCGGAAGCACAGGCCAATGTGGACAAGGTTGTCGAGGAGGCACGTCTTGCCGCCGCCCGGCAGACCGAGGAAATGAATGCACGGCTGGCTGCGGAAATCCATGATGCCGAAACCCGCATTGCGCAGGCACGCGGAACGGCACTGGCATCCGTGCGTGAGATTTCCACAACGACGGCGGAAACGCTGATCCATCAGTTATCCGGCATTGCCGCCCCGGCCGATTTCGTGACGGCAAAGGTCGGTTCTGCTGCGGCAGCACGTGGTCTCTGACCCGCGCTGCCCAAGACAGACAGGTCATAATCATGTTTCATGATCCCCGTTTCTGGTCGGCTGTTGCCTTTGTCCTGTTCTTTGTCCTGTTCGGGCGCTCACTGTGGAAGCCCCTGATGAGCGCACTGGACGGACGGGCGGAACGCATCCGCGCCGAGCTTGATGAAGCCGCGCGCCTGCGCCGTGAGGCCGAGCAGATGCTTGAGGACGCCACCCGTGACCGGGAAGCGGCCATCGCCGAGGCCAAGGAACTGGTCGAACATTCCCTGCGGGAAGCCGCCATCATTGCGGAACAGGCCAATAAGAATGCCGCCGCCGTAGCCGCACGCTGCGAACAGATGGCAAAGGATCGTATTGCATCGGCTGAACGCTCCGCCCTGCGGGAAGTGCGTGAAATGGCCATTGAAATTGCCATTCAGGCCACGGGTGAGACGCTGGCCGCCAGCCTGAACGCCGATACCGATGGCAAGATCGTTGACAAGTCGATCAGCGACATGCCGGCAGTCCTTTCCCAGCGCGCTGCCTGACAGCCCTTGCTGACAGCCGCAATGTCGGAAATACGCGATGGGGCGGATGACGCCCCTGTTGTTTCCATCATCGCCGCCGTGCTGGACGAGGGGGAGAACATCCGCCCCCTCTGTCAGGAAATAGCGGCATCCCTGCACCAGTTACCTGCAGCCGAGGTCATCTTTGTCGATGACGGCAGCACGGATGATACGGTTGCGGCCCTGAAGGCCGTAAGGGATGACGGTATCCTGCCAGACCTGCGTATCATCAGTCATGACCGGCCCTGTGGTAAATCCGCGGGTCTGCGCACCGGCATGGAAGCCGCGCGGGGCGAATGGGTCATTACCCTTGATGGGGATGGTCAGGACAACCCCGCCGATTTCGCACCCATGCTTGACCTGTGTCGTTCGGCCAGGGGACGTGCCCCGCTTGTGGTGGGGGTGCGCACCAAGCGGCGCGATACCCTGTCGCGCAGGCTGGCGTCGCGTTTCGCCAACGGCCTGCGCAGTCGCCTGCTGAATGATGGCTGCCCCGATACCGGTGCTTCGCTCAAGGCGTTCCGGCGGGCCGATTTCCTCTGTCTGCCCCAGTTCGAGGGACTGCACCGTTTCCTGCCTTCCCTTATGGGGCGGCGGGGCGTACCGCTGGTGTGCATGTCGGTCCATCATCGCAACCGGCTGCACGGATATTCCAAATATACCAATTTCAACCGGGCCATCGTAGGCGTCCGGGACATATTGGGTGTCATGTGGCTGAACAGCCGCGCCAGGATACCGAAACGCGTTACCGAACGCTGAAGGGGCCATGCCATGACGCGTCTGACGTTGCGCCACTATATTCTGGTGGCGCTGTCCGTGTTTGTCCTGTTCCTGCCCGGGCGGGCCACGCTGCCGCCGCTGGATCGTGACGAACCGCGTTACATGGAAGCCACGGCGCAGATGCTGCATGGTGGCGACTATGTCGATGTCCGCTTTCTCGATCAGCCCCGCTACCTGCAGCCTGCTGGCATTTACTGGCTGGAAGCGGCTGCCGTCCGCCTGACCGGCATGCAGGACACGCACGCTGTCTGGCCCTACCGCATTCCCTCACTTCTGTCTGTCACCGCTGCCGCCGTCCTGACCGCGTGGATTGGGGCAGCACTGTTTGGCCCTGCCTGCGGATTGCTGGCTGCGGCCCTGCTGGCCGTGTCCGTGCTGATGACGGCGGAAGGGCGGATGGCCACCATTGATACCACGCTGCTGCTATGCGTGCTGCTGGCGCAATGCGGACTGCTGCGGGCCTATCTGGACCGCGAACGTGATCTTGCAACGCCTCTGGCCGCAGCGCTGCTTTACTGGACGGCGCTGGGGTGTGGCCTCATGCTCAAGGGGCCGGTCATCCTTATTCCCGGTTTTGGCACGCCGCTGGCCCTTGCGCTGGTGGAACGGCGCATCGACTGGTGGCGGCGTCTGCGCCCTTCATGGGGATGGCTGCTGATGCTGGCCATTGTCGTGCCATGGTGCGTGGCGATTGGTGTCAAAAGCCATGGGGATTTCTTTTCCCGTTCAGTCGGTCGCAATTTCCTTGGCAAGGTGGCGAGCGGGCAGGAAACACACGGCCTGCCGCCGGGCTATCACCTTGCGGTTTTCGCCCTTGCTTTCTGGCCGGGGTCGCTGTTCGCGGCCATGAGCCTGCCTTTTGTGTGGGCGCGCCGGTTTGAACCGCATGTGCGCTATCTGCTGTGCTGGATCGTGCCGCACTGGCTGGTGTTCGAAGCCATCGCCACCAAGCTGCCGCATTACGTGCTGCCGACCTATCCCGCCATCGCCATCCTGACGGCGGCTGCCGTCGTGTCCTATTCCTCCCGCTGGGAGTGGCCGCATGCGATATGGGCGCGGGGCGTGCTTGCGGCCTATGCGGTGCTCTGGTTCACGCTGGGTTCGGTTCTGGCATTTGCGGGTCCGGTGCTGCTGTGGCGGATGGAAGGCACCTTTTCCCCCGCAGCCATGTTGATCCCGGCCGGTGCGTTACCCCTGCTGGTGCTGTCGGGTTATCTGATCGTGCACCGGGATATGCTGCGCGCCGTCATGGCTGCGGTGGCGGCTGCGGTCATTATCCATGTGGGGCTTTTTTCTACTGTTATTCCACGTCTGCAGACCATCTGGCTCAGCCCCCGCCTTGCCGCCATGGTTGATGATCATCGTCCCTGCGCGCAGACGGTCGTGGCTTCCGTATCGGATTCCGAACCCAGCCTTGTTTTTCTGCTGGGTCAGAATACACGGCTGATGGGCGCCACGGCAGCAGCGGACTTCCTGCAACAGAACCAGAAATGCGCTCTGGTGCTGGTCGGCGCACAGGATCTGGTGGCCTTCAGCACCCGCGCCATGCAGGATGGACTGGACCTGCATGAACTGGGACAGCAGCGCGGGTTGAATTATTCCACCGGCAAATATCTCGATATCGGGCTGTATGGCGTGATCCGCCAGCCGGACTGATCGGCCCTAACGTTCCCATGCCTGCGCCCACAGGGCTTTTTCTTCTTCGTTCAGGGGGAGGGAAAGTCTTTTGCCGTCCCGGGCAGATCGTGCGGCGGTTTCCAGCACAGCCATGACGGCAATGGCCTGTATGGGGGGAACCGGGTTCGCGCGATGGCCCATGACGGCATCACGAAGTAGCGCATAATAGATACGCTGGTCGCCCGGTGGAGAGGGCACGGCGCGGGGTGTATCCGTGCCATCGAATACCAGCATGTCGTCAGGGTCCGCGCCCCAGCCATCGGCACCGGGAACCATGTCCGTGCGAAGCTGGGTTTCCTGCTGGTCCGCTGCGCGCTTGAGCAGCGTGCCACCTGTGCCATGTACCGCAAAACGTGCGCCGGGCCATGCTGCGAGCATGCTGCAATGCAGGCTGACGCGCATCTGCCCGTAGAGAAGTATCACCTGCGCCCAGTCATCAATGCTGGCGTCATCGCGCTGGCAGGCAAGCGTGGCCTGTATGGAATCCGGCAGGCCGAACAGTTGCAGGGCCTGGTCGGCCAGATGGGGGCCAAGGTCGAACCACAGGCCACTGCCGGGCATATCGGCTTCGCGCCAGCGGTCGCGCACCTGCGGACGGAAACGGTCCATACGGGATTCAAACGTGGCCACCCGCCCAATCATTCCGGCATTCAGGCCGTTGCGGATTGCCAGAAAATCGCTGTCCCACCGCCTGTTCTGGAAAACGGACAGGATTCTGCCACAGCCCTGTGCCTCATCGGCCAGTGCGCGGGCCTGCGCCAGATCAAGGGTGAAGGGCTTGTCCACCACCACATGCAGCCCCGCATGCAGGGCGGCGCGTGCCAGTGGTGCATGGGTTTCGTTGGGGGAGGCGATCACCACCATATCGAGATTGGGCAGGGCAAACAGCGCATCGGGCGTATCCACCACCTGAACCTGCGGCCAGTCCTGTGCCACAAGGGCGCGCTGCCCCGAACTGATGGCGACCAGCGCCAGACCGGGTGTTGCGTCAATAAGTGGCGCATGGAATGTGCGCCCGGCGAATCCATAACCGACAATCCCGACCCGTAGAGGCCAGCGTGATGGTGTGGGCATCTGTTGCCTTTCTTCCGGTGCATTACGGCAGGACCCGTTTTTGCAGCAAACTGCTTCCGGCGGCCAGATGCCCGGACCGGTGACGAACGCGGTCGTTTGATGGCGGTGTGGAAACAGGGAAAGCGGGCCTCGTCTTTACCCTTTTCCGGAGAACAGTCCCTGTTGCAGCCAGTTTTTATGGCGCGGGGCTGCGCGACCTGTCCAGACCATTCCCGTTTTGAAATAACTTATTGATAAATAGAAATAAAAGTTTTTGGGTGCCACCTTTTTGAAAAAGGCTTCACCAAAAACTTCTACGTAATCTGTACGAACACGACCTATGCAAGACCGCCCCGCCACCAGCCGTCGCAGTGGGGGATAAGGTTAACCCGCATCCGGATGCAGACGGTATGCCCGTCTGCCCCGGTCAGGATGTTCTCGCCCGGATGGCGTTAAACGCTCAGAACAGCAGGATCATACCGCCGGAAGCACTGTTGTCGCTTTCCTTGTACGGTCCGTGTGCTGCCGAACTGGTATGGGCATATTCCGCCACCAGATTCAGCCAGTCCGTCATTTTATAGTAGGCGGCGCCCACTTCGGATTCATTGCGGCGGACCAGATCCGGATCATCCTCGCCCGGTGCCTGATACAGGTTACTGACACCATAGCTGCCCACCAGTTTGAAGCGCTTGGTGAAGTTGTACATCATCTGGACATAATAGCCTTCCGATGCACGCTTGCGGCCGTTGCTGGCCACGCCATCAAAGAACAGGCCGGTCGTGCCCAGCCCGCTGCCACGGTAGTAATAGCCGACGAACTGCGCGGGTCCGTAGGTCAGCTTCGTGCCGATTTCACCCGCTTCCGCCGTAACGCCACGCTTCTGGCCCGGATTGACCGCCATATCTGCCGTGGTGGTTGTGGCCATGTTGTAGATCCCGCCACTGGCTTCAAGCAGGGCCGTGTTGACGGTTGTTGTCCGGCTTACGGTCAGGTCCTGCTGGTGCTGGGTCAGGAAGCTGGCCCAGATGCGGGCACTCAGGCCGCCGATCTTGAAGTCATAGGTCACCTTGCCCTGGATCATGGGCGAGCTGTGCTGGGTGGAACTGGCCGAATAGGCATTGCCATTGGCGTCATCGCCCGAGAAATCGAATTCATCCAGCGGCTGCAGGATGCCGATCGTGCCCTGGAACCCCTTGATGGTGGGCGACTGATAGGAAATCTGCGGAATCCAGTCCGCATACACATAACCCACGCCGATACGGCCCAGCGACGTATTGCCCGGCGCCGAGTTGCTGCCGGTTGAACCGACACTCAGCAGCGTGGCGTCATCAAGGATGGCGTCGCCGCCAAAGATGCCAAGGTCACGACCAATCTTGAACGTGCCCCATTTCTTGTTGCCCGCCGTCACGTAAACCTGACGAAAATCGATGCCGGCGGTTCCCAGCCCGACCGGGCTACCACCCGTATTGGCGTTGAATGCGCCGTTCTTGGCATTGTTGATGCCGGGATACATGCCCATCACGGCGGCAAGGTCGATGCCGTTCTGTGTGGTCTTGAGCTTCAGGATCAGGCCCGCGGGCAGCAGGCCGTTACGCAGCGCGGAGGAATCGAACCCGCTCGATCCGGTGGAAACACCGCCCGCAACCGGATGGCCGCCAGCCGGGCTGTTATAGGTGTAAAAGCCGTTGATGAAGCCGGACAGGTTGATGTCGATCGGCCCTGCCTTGAAGGTCAGGCCGCCACCGGGCACGTATTTGTCCACATGCACCAGCGATGAACTGTCCATGGTGTGCTGGGCTGCAAGCCATGTGGATTCCGCCGATGCCGCGCTGGCCTGCGCACTGGCCGCCGCCTGCTGGGCCTGCGCCAGTACATCGTTGGGGTCCATCCCGCCACCGATGTCGATCTGGCCGGGCGGCTGGATTTTCTGGCCCATGGCGGTGCGCATCTGGGTGTGGGTGGATGCGGGAATGGTGGTACGACGCTGGGCAGGCATGTACTGCTGCGCACGTGCGGCGGAGGCCGCTTCGCGCGCATGCTGCATATGATGGGCCAGCAGGCCGCGGTATTCGCCCTGTGTCAGGCTGCCCTTCGCCTTCAGGATATCGAGGAGTTCACTGTAATCATCAGCACGCGCGTCTTCAGGGCAGGCAAGGGATGCCCCGCTACTTGCCATAACAACTACTGCGCCAATACGCGCCAATTTTCCAGCCGACATAGTATTAAACTCCCTGTCCGCATTCCTGTTGTATAAAACCCGGCGGGTCAATGGGGGCTGGTGGCTGTCCCAGGGCGCGTATCCCGACGGAACCGGGGCATGAGCGTGCAGGGATTCTTCCTTGCACGGGCAGGAGAAAAACAGCGGGTTTCCGATGGGCGGAAGGAATTTGTTAGCAAATATTCCTTTTTTTTTATGCAAGGTTCAAAAAACAGTCATCCTGAAAAAGCTGTGTGTTTCCCGACCGGTTCCGTACGATATTGCAGTACGCACCCGCCCGGAACGGAGAGGAATGGTCCGGATACGAAACATTGTATCGGATGCATCAAACAATCGTGTGCGCATGAATTTCCAGATTCTGTTCAATAAATCAGATGGGGGCAGGGGTTCATCCAACCGGAAATACAGCACACATCATCACAAAGCTGTGTTTATATTTTATTGACTTAATTCTTGACTGTAACCTGCGGGCCTACCTCACCACCCGGCAGGGCGCGGGCCTGACGCCACGCGGTTTCCAGCGCCTCGACCATCGTGCCCTGCGGGGCGGTCCAGTCCAGTGCATCATCGCCGGGCAGCGTCAGGCGCGCGCGCCAGCAGGTGCCGCCGTTACCGTCGGGTTGCCGGTCGATGTTTACGGACCAGTCGTCGGGAATGCGGGACAGGACGCGCGTCAGCCGTTTTTCAGGCGTAAGCGGCGTGGCGTAGTTATGCGACATGACGGTGGCTCCTTTCTTGTCTGTATCGATCCTGCCCCTTGACGGGGGCAGGGATAAGCCCAAAAAACGCAGGTCCTGACCGCATCCAAGGATATATCCGCAGTGTCTGCCTTTCCCGGCCTTATTCCCGATGATTCCGTCGATGGCGTTGCCCATCTGATCCAGACAGCCCTGACACCCGTCTTCATGCTGTCCGGCATCGGTACATTGCTGAACATGTTCAACACCCGGCTTGCCCGCGTCAGTGATCATATCGAGACGGTGCGCGACAAGCTGGAAAATGCGGATGACACCACGGACACCAAGGGAAAGGACAGCACCAGCGTGCTGCTGCGCCGCCTGACCCACCTGCATTACCGCACGCTGCTGCTGGATGCCGCGATCCTGTTCGCCGGTGTGGGCGGCGCATCCGCCTGCGGGTCAGCTTTCGCGCTGTTTCTGGGCAGCGTGCGGGATTCCGCCATCGCCTGGTGGCTGGTGCTCATGTTCGGCAATGCGCTGGTCTGCACCGTTATCGCGCTGGCCATGTTCCTGGGGGACAGCATCGTCGCATGGCACGGCCTGCGGGTAACGACGTTCCTGCCGCACAGGCGCGACATGCTCAATAACATGGCCCTTGAACAGGACTGATCGCCGCACGGGGCTGGTTTCAGGGGGCGGGATCAAGGCTGAATGGGTCAACCGCATACTGTTCCAGCGCAATGTCGCGGGTCATCATGCCGTGGGCATGCAGGAAGGCGGCAAAGGCCCGGTAGCGCGGTATGTTCAGCAGCGCGGGCTGTTTGCACAGCCGCGACAGCGTCGCCTGCCACGCCGCATGGTTCAGCGGGGTGTCGAGTTCCGGGTGATCGTGGATCGCCTGCGCCAGAATGGTGTCGGGGTGGTTGATAAGCGTATTCGTCCCTTCCGCCAGTGCATCCATGAAGGCGCGTATCCATGCCTCACGCACATGATCCCGTCCCACCAGCAGGACCAGTTCATCGGACATGGGCACGCCGTGCTCCTCGGGGAAGAAGGCTGAAACCCTGACGCCTTTCTGTTGCAGGTCGATCAGTTCATAGGTCCGCACGGCCCCGATCACCGCATCCACCGCATGGCTTATGATTGCCTGTTCAAGCTGGAAATTGACATTGACCTGATGCACGTCGGCAAGGCCAAGCCCCGCCGAATGCAGCATCGCGTCCAGTGCCGCATCATCCACCCCCGGCATGGAAATGCCGACCGTCCTGCCCTTCAGGTCCGCAATGGTATGGATGGTGTCACTGGCGATCAGGACGTTGAGCGGCGTGTCAATCAGCGTGCCCACGCGCATCAGCGGAATGGACTGATCGGCCAGCATGCCCAGTTGTGTCTGGTAGGAAACGGCCATATCCGCCTGTCCCGCCGCGACCAGACGGGCGGGCGATCCGGGATCGGCAGGCGCGATCAGCCTGACATCAAGTCCATGGCGGGTGAAGGCGCCGCTATACTGCGCGGCCAGCAGGCTGGCATGATCGGCATTGAGGAACCAGTCCAGCACCACGGTCACCTGCCGGTCGGCGGCGCGCACGGGTGTCGCCACGACCATGCAGGCCAGCAGCCCCAGCAGGGCGAAAAGATGATGGACAAGGGTGCGCATGTGCCTTCCTTCCAGCGTATCAGCGACGGATGGCAGGCAGGGCGCAGGCTTGGTGGGCCATGGCAGGACGCCTCCCTTCGCTGGCATGACCCAGATCAGGTTCAACGGGTGTGATCTCAGCCCGGCACTTCTGTTGCAGGGCACCCCGGTCGGGCAGAGAGTGTGTGAAGGCGGCGTCGCCCGTCAAGTCACGGCTTGCGGACCGTGCGCGATGGCAGGCTCAGCCTGCCGTGCCGCGCATTTCCCACCGTGCGCACAGGGGCAGCAGCACAAGGAAGTAGCTGAAATAATACAGTGTCGCGATCCGGCCCACGATCATCCAGCCCCCTTCGGCATGGTGGCGTCCAACCAGCCCCATCAGCACGAAAGCCGCCACCAGCCCCGCCATGCCAGCCCGGCACAGCGGACGCAAGCGGGCCGAACGGATGGGGGATCGGTCAAGCCATGGCACCGCGAACAGGATCGCGATTGATCCCCCTGCTGCAAGCAGGCCGCCGAATTTTGACGGAACAGACTGCAGCATCCCGTAAAAGGGCAGGAAATACCATTCCGGTTCGATATCGGCGGGCGTGTGCAGGGGGTTGGCGGGACGGTAGTTTTCCGGTTCGGACAGCAGGTCGGGCCACAGGAAGGCGAGGGCTGCGAACACCAGTGCGAATACCACCAGCCCGGTCAGGTCCTTGGTGGTGTAGTACGGATGGAAAGGGACGGTGTCGTGCGCGTTCAGGGGTTTGCCGGTCGGGTTGTTCGGCCCCGGTACATGCAGGGCCGCGACATGCAGCCCGACAATGGCGACGATGGCGAAGGCCATGACAAAATGCAGCACGAAAAAGCGGTGGATGAAAATATCCCCCAACTGGTCGCTGCCTTCCATGATGTGTTCAAGCGTGGGGCCGATAACCGGCACGGCCCCCACCGCCTTGCCCGCAACATCCGCCCCCCAGTAGGACATCTGCCCCCATGGCAGGACATAGCCCGCAAAGGCTGTGACCATGACCATGACCAGCAGCCCCAGCCCCGACAGCCACAAAATCTCGCGCGGCTGTTTGTAGGAGCCATAGTACAGCCCCCGGAACAGGTGGATATAAAGTGCGGCCATGAACAGGCTCGCCCCGGTGACATGCATGGCGCGCAGCGCCCAGCCGCCGGGCAACTGGCGTTCGATCATCTCGATGGACATGAAAGCGCCCGCCGCGGTGGGCGTGTAGTTCATGGCAAGGAAAATGCCGGTCGCCAGCATGAGCACCAGCACGGCGCACAGGATCGCCCCGAAATTCCACAGCGCGTTCAGGTTACGCGGCATGGGGAAGTCCACATATTCCTTGCGGAAAGCACTGATGACAGGAAGCCTGCGGTCAATCCACGAAAGGACGCCGCCACCCGATGCGGGTTCCGCGTGGGGGGGAATGTTTTCGGGGAGGCCGGACCCGTTCATTCTTGTTTCCTGAATTCAGACAAAGAAAGATCAGCCACGGGTGTAGCAGCCCCGCAGGCGGCAGGCACCTTTCTTTTTGGAACGTCCCGCCCCCGCATGGGAAGGGCTGGCTTGCACACAGGCGGGCACCGTGGCGCATGACGGAAACCGCGCGCGACCGGATCGTGCGATCCACCAGGCAGGCAGGCTCCGCATGGACTGTCGTTGACGCGCAGATGCGCGCACGGGACCGCTCAGGGCGATTTTCCGAATGACAGTCTGTTTTTTAAGGAAAGTGGCGCACCCGAAAGGACTCGAACCTCTAACCCCCAGATTCGTAGTCTGGTGCTCTATCCAGTTGAGCTACGGGTGCGCTGTGAGGCGGTTTCTAGCCGACACGGCTGACCCCTGCAACCCCCTTTTTTTGCTTATGGAAAATTTTTTCATCCCCGCCTGCGCGCCAGCAGCCGTCTGGCCCTGTCTACGGTCCATGTGCGGATGTGTTCCATGTAAAGATAGACCACCGGCGTGGTGTACAGCGTCAGCAACTGACTCATCATAAGCCCGCCCACCACCGTAATGCCCAGCGGGCGGCGCATTTCTATGCCGTAGCCGCTGTTGGTGATGAGTGGCACGGCCCCAAGGGCGGCGGCCAGCGTGGTCATGAGGATGGGCCGGAAACGCTGGATGCAGGCGTCATGGATCGCATCGCGCGGGGAAAGTCCCCGGTCGCGTTCGGCATGCAGGGCGAAATCCACGATCAGGATGGCGTTCTTTTTCACGATCCCGACCAGCAGGATCATCCCGATCATGGTGATGAGCGAAAATTCCTGCCCGCTGGCCCACAGCGCCAGCACCGCCCCCACCCCGGCGGAGGGCAGGGTGGACATGATGGTCAGCGGGTGGATGTAGCTTTCATACAGGATGCCCAGCGTCACGTAGATCGTGAACAGGGCCGCGATGAAAATCAGTACCTCGTTGATGATGGCTGACTGGAACTGGGCTGCCTGCCCGGTGAACCCGCCATGGATGGAAGGGGGCACATGCAGCCTGATCATGGTGTCCGCTATGGTGGCGGATGCATCGCTCAGCGCCATGCCGGGGGCAAGGTTGAAGGAAATGGCGGCGGAAACGAACCCGTCCTGATGGGAAACGGTGATGGCGGTGGGACGCGGCACCAGACGCGCCACGTCGGAAAGCGGGATCATGGTCTCGGTGGAGGAGGATACGGCCGAGCCGTTCGACGCGGCACTGCCCCCCGCCAGCCGGTTGGCGATCTGGTTGCGAAAGGACTGCTGGCTGAGCTGCGTGCTGCGGCTGGCCTGTGTCCCGGCCTGCGTCGTGACGCGCACGGTATTGGATACCGTGCCGCCGCCGGGACTGCCCCCGGCGGTCGAGATGCGGAAGCTGTTCAGGATATCGGGCGATGTCCGGTACTGGTCGGCAACTTCCATCACCACATGATAGGTGGTGAGGGATGTCGAGATATTGGATGCGGCGCGCTGGCCAAAGGCATCGTACAGCGTGTTGCTGACCAGTTGTGGCGTGACAAGGTAGCGCGCCGCAAGATCGCGGATGATGTCGGCATGGATCGCCGCGCCGTTATTCATGACATTCGTGGTCACATCGCGCAGGGCCGGGGCCGTGCGCAGGGCGGCGGCCAGTCTTGGCACCCATGTATAGATGTCATCGGCGCTGTCGCTGGTCAGCAGGTAGCGGTACGCGCCTTCCTTCTGCCGTCCGCCGCCGCCGCTTATGTCGCCTGCCGAAAACAGTGAAATGTCGAGCCCCGGAATATCCTCCAGCCGTTTATGGATGCGGGCGATCATGTCGTCCGGGCTGTCATCGCGCCGGGAACGGTCGATCATCTGCGCGAAAGCCTGGCCTTCGATATTGGTGTCCCCGGAAAAGGCGATGACTTCCTGCGTGTCCCTGTCCACCATCATCGCGTCACTTATGGCGCGGATTTTCTGCGTCATGGCGGGAAAGGACGTGGTCTGGTCGGCCCGGAAGAAGTTCATGACCAGGGCCACGTCCTCCTTCGGCAGGATGCCCTTGGGCATGAACACGATCACCGCAATCATCACCCCAAGGCTGAGCGGCAGGGTAATGGCGGTCAGGACATGATGGCGCAGCGCCAGTGACAGGGAGCGTTCATAATGGCGCAGCAGCCACTGGTACCCGCATTCCAGCCTGTCGCCCGCGCGATGCGGCCAGCGCCGCCACCATGGCGCGGTGGCATCGGGGGGCGCCTTCTCGCCCACTTCCAGAAACAGGCTGCACATCATGGGCGTCAGGCTCAGCGCCAGTACCAGCGAGACCGTGACGGTGATCGCCAGTGTCATGGAAAACTCGAAAAATACCTTGCCCGGCGTGCCCGCCAGCAGCAGCAGCGGCAGGAATACCGCCACCAGCGATATGGTGATCGACAGCACCGTAAACCCGATTTCACGCGATCCCCGTAGCGCGGCAGCCTTGCGGTCCATGCCGGCTTCCATGTGGCGGGCGATGTTTTCCAGCACCACGATGGCGTCATCCACCACGAAGCCGGTCGCGATCGTCAGCGCCATGAGCGAGAGGATATCGAGCGAGAAATGGAACAGCGCCATGAACGCCAGCGTACCCGCCAGCGAAATGGGGACGGTAATGGCCGGGATCAGGGTCGAGCGCACCGTGCGCAGGAAAACCAGCACCACCCCCACCACCAGCACGACCGATGCCAGCAGCGTCCACTGCGTATCCGCCAGCGATGCGCGGATGGTAACGGAACGGTCCATGGCCGGGACAAGTGTGACCCCACGCGGCAGGGCCGCGCGCAGGGTGGGAACGCGGGCCTTGATTTCATCAATGACGTGGATGACGTTGGCCCCCGCCCGGGGGCGGATGATGGCCATGACGGCGCGGTGACCGTTCAGGAAGCCGATCTGGCGTTCGTTTTCCACACCGTTACGCACGCTGGCCACGTCCTGCAGCCTTACGGGACGGCTGTCACGGTAGCCGATGACCAGGTTGCGGTACTGCGCCGCCACACGGGCCTGATCGTTGGTGGCCAGCGTATAGCGGGTGGTGTCGTTTTCTATGATGCCCTTGGGCGTATTGGCGTTGGCTGAAGCAAGGGCTGAACGGATGTCCTCGAACCCCAGCCCGTATTTGAACAGGGGCCACGGATTGATTTCCACCCGCACGGCAGGGGCCGAACTGCCCGCGATTTCCACCCAGCCCACCCCCTGCACCTGCGACAGCAGGGGCTGCAGCCGGGTCTTGGCGATGTCGTACAGTTCCGATACCGGCTGCGTGTCCGATGTCAGGGCAAGGATCAGGATGGGGTTGTCGGACGGGTTGGCCTTCCAGTACTGCGGCTGGGACTGAAGGGTGGCGGGCATGTCCGCGCGCGCGGCGCGCAGCGCGGCTTCAACATCGTTGGCCGCCGCGTCGATATTGGTGGTTTCGTTGAACGTCAGCAGGATGAAGGCGGTATCCTGGCTTGAATCGGATTCAATCTCGCTGACACCCGCGATCTGTCCCAGCCTGCGTTCCAGCGGGGTGGTGACGGAACTTGCCATCTGCTGGGGTGACGCACCGGGCTGCGTGGCCATGATGTAGATGACCGGAACGGCAATATCGGGCAGATCGCCCACCGGCAGCACCCGATACGCAAACAGTCCGGACAGCAGGATGGCTGCGGCCAGCAGCGTGGTCGCAACCGGGCGCAGGATAAAAACGCGGCACAGGTTCATCGACTGTGACCGACCCTGACCTTCATGCAGTCCACGTTCATGCTGATGGTGCTGTCCCGTCTTCGGGTGTCAGGCCGGTTTCGGGCATGGTGCCTGCCTGTCCCGCCGCCTGACGGAAATAGTAGGATTCCGCAATCCTGATGGGCAGCAGGTCCATGAAGCGCGACCCCGCGGCCAGCCACCACGGGAAGAAGATGCGCCGCCTGCCCTCCGCCACGCCGGATATGATGGCGCGCACGGCATCGCCGGTCTGTGTCAGGCCGGGCATGGGGAAAGTGTTGCCTGCGGTCATGGGGGTTGCGACAAAACCGCAGCACACGCTGGACAGGAGGATACCGGCCCGCGCCATGTTGCCGCCCGTCGCCACCATGAAACGGTCCACCGCCGCCTTGGACGCGCAATAGGACGGCGTTCCGGGAAACGAGACAAGCCCCGCCACGGATGACATGGCGCAGATGCGCCCGCGCACGCCATCGCTCCCGCGCGGCTGGGCGCGCATGACCTGCAGCGCCGGAAGCACCGTATTGATCACGCCGTCCACGTTGGTGGCGAACATGCGCCGGATCTGGTCATCCGGTTCGTAGGGGGCTTCCTCGCCGCCCCGGGTGGATGCCGTAATCCCCGCGCAGGCAAAAACGAGGTCAAGCGTGCCCGTGCCGGTTATCCAGTCATCCATGCCCGCGCGTTCGCGCACATCCTGCACCCGGATGCGCGCATCCGCCCCGCGTGCGATGCAGCGTGCCGCCACGTCACGCAGGTTGGCGTGGTTTCGCCCCCCCAGATGCAGCCTGCGGCCCGGCCGGGCAAGGGCCAGGGCGATGCCGCGTCCGATACCGGAGGAGGCGCCGGTGATGAGTATCGATTCCTGTTTCATGTTCGCAGAATACATACACCCTGTTAGAACTGCGCTACCCCCTTTGCGCAGCCGGCCGGTATTTGTGTACGGCCACCAATTATGGAGAACCGCATGAGCCAGACCTTCAGCCCCCCCCGTGCAACCCCGGCGGTTCCGGTTCGGCGCAGGGGGGTATGTCTGGTTATCTCAGCCCCGTCCGGGGCGGGCAAGTCCACCATCGCCAATGCGCTGCGCGCGTCCGAACCCCAGTTGCTGCATTCCGTGTCCGTCACCACCCGCCAGCCCCGACCGGGGGAAAGTGACGGAATCCATTACCACTTCCGCACCATGGAAGAATTCAGCCGCATGGCGGAAGCAGGCGAGATGCTGGAATGGGCGACCGTATTCGGCCGGGGATACGGCACGCCGCGCGCGCCGGTTGAACAGGCCCTGGCGGAAGGGCGCGACATGGTGTTCGACATCGACTGGCAGGGACACCGCCAGATCCGTGCGGCATTGCCCGCTGATGTGGTCGGCCTGTTCGTCCTGCCCCCGTCCATCGCGGAACTGGAACGTCGCCTGAACGGACGCGCATCGGATGAGGCCGATGAGATCGCGCGCCGCATGCAGGCCGCGCGCGACGAGATCTCGCACTGGAACGAATTCGACCATGTCATCATCAATTCCGAACTGGATCAGGCCATTGCGGAAGCCCGCGCCGTGCTGGTCGCGGCCCGGCTGCAACGTCACCGCCAGATCGGACTGACGGATCTGGTGGCCAGTTTCGGGGTCTGACACGGCAGGCTGCATGGTACGGCGTGGGGGTTACGCCGCTGGCATGTGTTTCATGCGATAGCATTGATGGACAAGCGGCATGAAATGCGGGGATATGCTTCCGCCTGCCGCGTGCATGCCTTTTTAATTTCCCTGCCGGATCATCATGCCTGCTCCTCGCCCGTCCGATTCCGCCCTGCCATTCTGGATGATTGCCCTGCTGGGGCTGCTGACGGCAATCGGGCCCCTTGCCACGGATATGTACCTGCCCGCCTTTCCGGCCATGGATCAGGAACTGGCGGGCGGGCAGGCCGGGGCCAGCCAGATCACGCTGGCGGCGTGGTTCGCGGGGCTTGCGATCGGGCAGTTCAGCCTTGGTCCCATATCCGACCGGCTGGGACGCCGCGTGCCGCTTCTGGGGGGGCTGGTGCTATTTTCGGTCGGCTCCCTTGGCTGTGCGGAGGTCACGTCATTCAACCTGTTCTGCCTGTGCCGTTTTATCGCGGCACTGGGTGGGGCGACCTGCGCGGTCATTCCACGCGCCATCGTGCGCGACGTGGCGACCGGAGCGACCTGCGCGCGGATCATGTCGCAGCTTATGCTGGTTTTTGGCGTCATGCCCATACTGGCGCCCTCGCTGGGCAGTCTGGTGCTGTCCGTCGGGCACTGGCGCTGGATTTTCTGGATTGCGGTCTGGTACGGCGTACTGGCGCTGGTGGTGGTGGTGGCGACACTGGGCGACACCATGCCACGGGAAAAACGGATCACCTTTTCCGCCACCGGCATGATTGCCCGCTACGCCGGGCTGGTGCGTGAGCCGGTGTTCATGTCCAGTGCGCTGATCAACAGTTTTTCGTCCTTCATCATGTTCGCCTACATCACCTCGGCACCCATGGTGTTTGAACACCTGCTGCATTTCACGCCCGGTCAGTTCGGGGCGTTCTTTGGCCTCAATGCGGGCATGTTCATCGCCACGGCCCAGCTTAATGGCATGCTGGTGCATCGCGTGTCGCTGTCGCGCCTGCTGGACCGGGGGGTGGTGGGCTGCCTGCTGGCCGCGCTGACCTGTCTTGTCCTGTCGCTGGCGGGTGTGGCGGGTCCGGCGCATCCGCTGCTGGTCTGCGTGCTGATCATGTGCATTACCGCCTCGCTGGGGTTTGTGGGACCCAATGCAACGGTCATGGCCTTTACCCATCACGGCCACCAGATTGGCAGCGCGTCGGCGCTGATGGGCACGATCCAGTTCTCCCTCGCCGCAGGCAGCGGCTTCATTCTGGGCCATGTGCCATTCCACAGCCCCGCGCCTCTGGCCGTGGTGGTGATGGGCGGGGGAACCTGCATGGGGCTGTGCAACATCTGGCGCCATGCCTGTGACCGCCGCGCCCACGGACGGAAATAGGGGCGCGCGGAGGGGCGTTTTCCCGCCCCCCTCAGACCGGCTGCCGGTCCGCGATATCGCGTAGTGTCCGCCCCAGTTCGGTCTTTTTCATCTGCCCGGCCAGCGTGCGGAGCTGGCTTTCGTTTATGTAACCCATGCGGAAGGCCGTTTCCTCTGGCGATCCGACCAGCATGCCCTGACGTGACTGCACGGTATGGACGAATGACCCCGCCAGCATCAGGCTTTCGGGCAGGCCCGCATCCAGCCATGCGCAGCCGCGCCCAAGCCGTTCGACATGCAGCGTGCTGTCTTCAAGATACAGGCGGTTGAGGTCGGTGATTTCCAGTTCACCGCGTGCGGAGGGGTGTAGGCGGGTGGCAAACTCTCCCACCCGTCCATCGTAGAAATAAAGGCCGGTCACAGCCCAGTTGGAAGGGGGGTGTTCAGGTTTTTCCACAATGTCCAGCGCCCGGCCATGACGATCGAATGTCACGACCCCATAGCGTTCGGGATCGCGCACCTGATAGGCGAAAACCGTCGCCCCATCGGGCCGGTGGGCCGCGGTGCGCAGCATGGCGGGCAGGTGATCGGCGAAAATCAGGTTGTCACCCAGTATCAGGGCGCACGGTGCCCCCGCCAGCCAGTCACCCGCGATCAGGAATGCCTGCGCAATGCCCTGTGGCGCGGGCTGGATACGGTAGGTGAAGCGGACACCGAACTGCGCGCCATCCCCCAGCAGGCGCTGGAACTGCGGCAGGTCCTGTGGCGTGGAAATGATCATGATATCGCGGATACCCGCCATCATCAGGGTCGATAGCGGATAATAGATCATCGGCTTGTCATAGACCGGCAGCAACTGCTTGCTGGTCGCCAGCGTCATGGGATGCAGGCGCGTGCCCGATCCCCCTGCCAGCAGGATGCCCCTGGTAGCAGGCTTCTGCCCTTCGTCATGCCGCATCATGCCACCTGTCCAAGCCGCTGGCCGCCATAGCGCCGGTTACGGATGGCCTGCCACCACGGCGCATGGTCGAGATACCAGCGCACGGTCAGCCTTATGCCGCTTTCAAAATCATGCCGTGCCGTCCAGCCCAGCGCCTGTTCCGCATGGGATGGGTCGATTTCATACCGGAAATCGTGGCCCGGCCTGTCCTGAACATGTTCGATCAGCCGCGCATGCGTTCCCATCGGGTCGGGGCGCAGTTCATCCAGAATGTCGCAGATGGTGCGAACGACCTGCAGGTTGGTACGGGGCTGGCGGCTGCCTATGGCATAGGTTTCGCCCGGCTGGCCCCGTTCCACGGCGCATACCAGCGCCTGTGCATGGTCGTCCACGAACAGCCAGTCACGGATATTGTCGCCCGCGCCATAAATGGGCAGGGCGCGGCCCTCGATGGCGTTGATTATCGTCAGCGGCACGAGTTTTTCAGGGAAATGCCAGAGACCGTAATTATTGGTGGTGTTCGTAATGAAGGTCGGCAGGCCGTAAGTATGCCGCCATGCCCGCACCAGATGGTCGGATGCCGCCTTGCTGGCGGAATAGGGGCTGCTGGGGCTGTAGGGCGTGGTTTCGGTAAAGGGTGGATCGTCCGGGCCAAGCATGCCGAACACCTCATCGGTGGAGACATGATGGAAGCGGAAACTGTCCCGCAGCACGGGGGGCAGCGCCTGCCAGTACATGCGCGCGGCCTCCAGCATGGAAAAGGTGCCCGTCACATTGGTCTGGACGAAGGCATGCGCGCTGTCGATCGAACGGTCCACATGGCTTTCGGCCGCCAGATGCATCACCGCATCGGGCTGGAAGGCCTCAAATGCCGCCAGCACGGCGGACGTATCGCATATGTCGCAATGCCGCATGCGATAGCGGGAGGAAGAAGTCGCTTCCTCCACCGCATGCGGGCTGGCCGCATAGGTCAGGCAGTCGATATTCAGGATTTCATGGCGCGTGTGTCTGATCAGATGGCGCACGACCGCCGACCCGATAAACCCGCACCCGCCGGTTATTAAGATGCGCATGGGAATCCACCACATTAAAAATCGTAGCAGACAGGTAAAATATTAAGATCCCACAAATATCCGCCCTGTATTTCCCGTTACATGACCGGGGCGGCTGACTGTGGGGCCGGTCCGGCGCGCCGCGCGGGTGGGATATGTGATTTACGGAATGTCAGCATGCTGCGAACATATGACCAAATACGATATAACAGGGTTATTGCACGTCCCCGACCAAGGTAGCCTGCCTGCATGATGTTTCCGATGCGCCTGATCCGGTTGCGTTTCCTGGTCCTGACCATCCTGTTCATGACGCAGGGTGGTGCCCGTGCGGGGGCCACCTCCGTCCCCGATGCCGCCAGCATGCTCCAGCATGACATGCAGCACGAACTTGGTGTCCGGCAGATGCGCCCGCGCCAGACACAGCGCGCCATGGCCCTGACGGTCGATGTGCTGGATCAGGCCAATGGCTGGCCGCAGGATGCGGAAATCGTGCTGGTGGTGGACCGTGCGCCCACCGTTCAGCTCATGTGGTTCGTGCTGGCTGATACGGCGGCCCATCAACTGACCCCGCTGGGCATGGTGGCGGTCAGCACGGGTCGACCGGGGCGGAAGGAACATTTCCGCACGCCGGTAGGCATCTTCGTCAATGATGGCCAGATTTACGGGTATCGCGCACTGGGCACCAGGAACGAACACGGCATACGCGGCAATGGCGAAAAGGGCATGCGGGTATGGGATTTCGGCTGGCAGACGACAGAGGACTGGCGGCGCAAGGGAAGCGTGGCGGTCGTCCGGCTGGAGATGCAT
Source organism: Komagataeibacter sp. SM21 (assembly GCF_041402665.1). Classification (NCBI taxonomy): domain Bacteria; kingdom Pseudomonadati; phylum Pseudomonadota; class Alphaproteobacteria; order Acetobacterales; family Acetobacteraceae; genus Komagataeibacter; species Komagataeibacter sp. SM21. The sequence continues at coordinate 62,539 of NZ_JBGLOV010000003.1, read as the reverse complement.
GCCACGGACCCGACCTTCCTTGAATCCCGGCTGGGGCAGGCGGATTCGGAAGGGTGCATCCGCATCCCGGCGCGCGTGAACAGTTTTATCGACCGCCATGGCCTGCTGGACCGCCAGCTTGACCTGATCGCGCAGACCGACCCGCAGAAGGCGCGCGGCGTGCGCGCCCTGCTGGGCGCGGAACATGTCCCCACAGCGCTGGAAGGGGACCGGGTGATCGTGATCGACACGTCCGATCCCCAGGCCCCCCTGTCCGATCCGGCGCAGGCCCAGAAAATACAGGCTGATTTTGCCCAGTTCCTTGCAGCGTCCAATACAGCGGGTCAGCCATCCCCCGCAGCACAATCTCCATCCACACCGCCGTCAGCCGGGCCGCGTCCCATCGCGCAACTGCCGTCCCGACCGCAACCGGCTGTCGCCTATGTCCCGCCGCCGTCGCCCACCGGGCAACGGTCTGCCGTGCCCCCAATCCCTGTTGTGCCGCGTCCGGTGCCGACGCTACCGCCTGCGCAACAGTCACAACCGGCACCTGTGTCACCGCCCCCACCTGTAGTAACGCCCCAGCCGGTCGTGCAGCCGCCGGGACCTGCTTCCCCGCCGGATGACAGACCGCCACGCCCGCCCATGCGCATCGTGCCGCTGCCCCCGTCGCCCGGTGACGCGCCTGCGCCCGCTCCACAGGAATCTGCGCCGGAGCAGCAGGCCGGGTCAGGCTGAATACGGGCATTGTGGCGCCTGCCATATCAGGCGTTCTCATGGGGTAATAAGGCTGGCCCTTCCTTCCTTAATTCCCATAAAAAAGGGGGCATTGCTGCCCCCTTTCCTGACCGGAGTGATACCGGCGACTGGTTCAGGACCAGCGCCAGTTGCGTACTTCCGGCAGGTCCTGTCCATATTCCGCCACGTAGCGGTGGTGTTCGTTCAGCTTGTCGCAGATCGCCTCGTTGGCATAGGCCGCCTTGGATGCAAGACCCGGCACCCGGCGGATCACGTTCTGCACCAGATGGAACCGGTCGAGGTTATTGCGCACGGTCATGTCGAACGGCGTGGTGGTGGAACCTTCCTCACGGTAGCCATGCACGTGGAAGTTACGGCAGTTGGTCCGCTTGTAGATCAGCTTGTGAATCAGCGCCGGATAGCCGTGGAAGGCGAAGATGACCGGCTTGTCCGTGGTGAACAGGCTGTCGAAGGTGAAGTCATCCAGCCCGTCCGGGTGCTGGGACTGTGATTCAAGGGTCAGCAGGTCCACCACGTTGACCACGCGGATTTTCAGGTCCGGCACGTGATGGTTCAGGATCTGCACCGCAGCCAGTGTTTCCATGGTCGGCACGTCACCCGCGCAGGCCATGACCACATCGGGTCCGCTGTCCTTGTCGTTACTGGCCCATTCCCAGATACCGATGCCCTTGGCGCAATGGTCGATGGCGGAATCCATATCCAGCCACTGCGGTTCGGGCTGCTTGCCCGCCACGATCACGTTCACGCGGTCCCGGCTTTCAAGGCAGGTTTTGGCCACACACAGCAGGGTGTTGGCATCAGGCGGCAGGAACACCCGTACCGTCTTGGCCTTCTTGTTCAGCACATGGTCGATGAAGCCGGGGTCCTGATGGCTGAACCCGTTATGGTCCTGCCGCCAGACATGCGATGTCAGCAGGTAGTTGAGTGAGGGGATCGGCGCGCGCCATGCCACTTCATCCGCCTGCTTGATCCACTTGGCGTGCTGGTTGACCATGGAATCCACGATGTGGATGAACGCCTCATAGCATGACAGGAAGCCATGGCGGCCCGTCAGCAGGTAGCCTTCCAGCCAGCCCTGACAGGTATGCTCGCTCAGGATTTCCATGACATGGCCGTCCACCGACAGGTGGTCGTCATAATCAAAGGTCTCGGCGTTCCATGCGCGGTTGGTGACATCCAGCACGGCGTTCAGGCGGTTGGAATTGTTTTCATCCGGCGCCAGCACGCGGAAATTGCGCGCACCCAGATTCGCCTTCATCACATCGCGCAGCCAGCTACCCAGCACGCGCGTGCCTTCGCCCAGTTCATGCCCCGGCGAGGATACGGTAACGGCATAATCCGCAACATCGGGCATGCGCAGGTCGCGGCTCAGCAGGCCGCCATTGGCGTGCGGGTTGGCGCTCATCCGGCGGTTGCCCTTGGGGGCAAGGGCCGCGATTTCAGGTAGCAGGGTGCCGTTTTCGTCAAACAGCTCTTCCGGCCTGTAGCTATGCAGCCAGGTATCGAGCAGCTTCAGGTGCTCGGGATTGGTCATGTCGGTAATGGGCACCTGATGGGCGCGCCAGTACCCTTCGACCCGCAGCCCGTCCACCGTCTTGGGGCAGGTCCAGCCCTTGGGCGTGCGCATGATGATCATGGGCCAGACCGGGCGCGCGGTCTGGTTCTGCTCACGCGCGGCCTTCTGGATCTGTGCGATTTTCGCAAAGGCCGTATCCATCGCCACGGCCATCTTCTGGTGCATGGTGTCGGGATCGTCACCTTCCACCACGATCGGCTCATAGCCGTAGCCACGGAACAGGCTCAGCAGTTCTTCGGCGGGGATGCGGGCCAGCACGGTGGGGTTGGCGATCTTGTAACCGTTCAGGTGCAGGATCGGCAGGACCGCGCCATCGGTCTTGGGGTCAAGGAACTTGTTGCTGTGCCACGATGTCGCCATCGGGCCGGTTTCGGCTTCGCCATCGCCCACGACGCAGGCCACGACCAGATCGGGATTGTCGAACGCCGCGCCATAGGCATGGGACAGGGAATAGCCCAGTTCGCCGCCTTCATGGATGGAACCCGGCGTGGTGGGGGCCGCATGGCTGGGAATCCCGCCGGGGAAGGAGAACTGCTTGACCAGTCTGGCCAGCCCGTCCGCATCCTGCGTCACGGCGGGGAAATACTCGCTGTATGTCCCTTCCAGATAGGTGCTGGCGATCACACCCGGCGCCCCGTGGCCCGGCCCCGCCACGAACAGGATGCTACGGTCCTGTTCACGGATGATGCGGTTGAGGTGCAGGTAAAGGAAGTTCAGCCCCGGTGTGGTGCCCCAGTGCCCGAGCAGGCGCGGCTTGGTATGTTCCAGCTTCAGCGGTTCACGCAGCAGCGGGTTCGCCATCAGGTAGATCTGGGCAATCGAGAGGTAGTTTGCTGCATGCCACCACTTGTTGAAAAGCGCGACATCCGCTGTGGACAGCGGGTTCGCGGATGCAGTTTCACTCATTTGCGTTCCTTCCGAGATATTCCATCCCTGTGCGGCCTGCGTTCAGGCCAGGCACATCAGCACATGCCGACGGATTGTTGTTTCCTCATCGGTGGGAATGACCCGCACCTCCACAGCACTGTCGGGCGTGCTGATGATGTCCCGATGCGCGGCATTGGCCTGCGCATCAAGGCGGATACCCGCCCATTCCAGCCGCGCGCAGATCGCAGCGCGGATAATTGCATCATTTTCCCCGATGCCGGCGGTGAACACCAGCCCGTCCAGTCCCTGCAGCGCGGCCATCATGGCGCCTGCTTCCTGGGCGAAGCGGTAGGTGAACAGGTCCAGCGCCTGCGTCACTTCCGGGCTGATCGCCGCACGTGCGTGCAGGTCGCGCATATCGGCAGAGACGCCCGAAACACCCAACAGGCCGGAGCGATGATAGAGAATATTCTCGATTTCCGCCGCGCCCAGCCCTTCCTCGCGCAGCATGTACAGGATCACGCCGGGGTCCAGATGGCCGCAGCGCGTGCCCATCACCAGCCCGTCCAGCACTGAAAAGCCCATGGTCGTATCCACGCTGCGGCCGCCGCGCATGGCGCACAGGCTGCCGCCACTGCCGATATGGGCCACAATGGTCCGCCCTTCCGACAGGCGGGGCGCGCAGTCATGCAGGGCCGATGCGATATATTCATAGGACAGTCCATGGAATCCGTACCGGCGCACCCCGCGCGCGGCATATTCGCGGGGCAGGGCCTGCGCCTGCGCCACGGCGGGCATGGTGTGATGGAAACCGGTATCAAAACACGCGACCTGCGGCAGGTCGGGTTTCTGTGCCAGCAGGGCGCGGATCGGGGCCAGACTGCCGGGCTGGTGCAGGGGGGCGAAGGGGGTCAGGGCCGTGAGCCGGTCCAGTATGTCGGGCGTGATCCGCACGGGGGCGATGAATTCCGGCCCGCCATGCACGACGCGGTGGCCAACCGCCATAAGATCTACATCCCCAAGCTGCCTGCCGACCCAGTCCATAAGGGTGGCCATGGGGCCGTGATGGGCATCGTCGCCCGCCTGTCCGGTTGTGGCGGGGTCCCAGCGTTCGTCCACCAGCGTATGGCCGCTGGCATCATGGGCGATGAAATGGGGGTGGGTGCCGATGCCTTCCAGTTCGCCCGATGCAATGCGGTGGCTGGGCGCTGTAGCCCCCTCGCCCTTTTCTATGGAAAACAGGGCAAACTTCAGGCTGGACGATCCTGCGTTCAGCGCCAGTACAGCGCGTGTCATGCCTGTCTCCCCTTAATGTCTTTGTCTGGCCTGCGCCATGTCACGCCGATATGGTGTGTCTGACATTGATGCGAATCAATTGCCTGCATCGCGGGCAGCGTCAAGGAAGGGTGCGTGCTGGCAGATTTCCCTTCAGCACATACGCCCGGAGTGGTGGATCACGCGGCGTATGGTCAGAAAGTATTTTTAAATCAGCGTGTTAAAATATTTCTGCCCCTGCTTTCTTCATGACTGCCCGCCATGTTCCCATGGGCGGCGGGGGCGCGCATATCACATCCGCGTGGCGCAGGACGCGACCGGATCAGCCAAAACGCCGGGCCAGTGCGGCCTGTGCCGCCTTGCGGGCATGGCCCGCATCCCGACCGACGCGCATCAGTGCTGGAATCTGCAACGGATCGCACAGGATGCTGCGCGTAAGGGCGCCAACGGCCAGTCGGCCATCGGGGCGCAGGGCCACGACGGCGGCAGGCGGCAGGGTGCGGTCCGCCGGGTCGCACACGACGCGCATCACGGCAAAGGGCACCTTGCGCGCGGCGGCCATTTCCGCGACCACGCCACTTTCCATATCCAGCGCCACGCAGCCGGTCTGGCGGAATAGGGCGGTCTTGCGCGTCGCGGCGGTGACGATCACGTCGCTATGCAGCAGGTCGCCGCCAACCACGTCCGCCCGGTCGGCCCCCAGCCATGACAGCAGGGCAGGGGAGGCGGGCAGACGTTCACCATTCACCATCACATTCTGCGGGATGACAACCGCGCCGGGGGCAAGTGCCGGATCAAGCCCCGCCGCCAGACCAAAGGACAGCAGCGCGTCAACGCCACTTTCCAGCAGGTCCAGCACCACCTGCCGCGCGCCGGACAGGGTCGCGCCGCTCAGCCCGAAACGCGCATCGGGCAGGAAGGGACGGATCAGCGAGGCTTCCGCTTCCATTCCCACCACGATCCCGAGCCGGGAAAAGGGGGACACGGATACAGTATCGGGCATATCTATCGGTCCCCCCGCGCTCAGAAGCCGTAGCCGACGCGGCCGCTATTGCTGACTTCCAGATTGCGGTAGCGCGACAGCGCCATAAGCGGGAAGAACTGGCGATAGCCGTGGTAGCGCAGATAGAACACCTTGGGGAAACCGACGGCGTTATAGGGTTCTTCCGCCCATTCGCCGTCCTCGCCCTGCGTGCGGCCCAGGAAGGCGATGCCACGGCTTACCGCCGGATCGTCACGCAGGCCCGCCGCCATCATGCCCAGAACGGCCCATGCGGTCTGTGATGGCAGGCTTTCCTTGTATTCGCCCGGTGCGGCCCCTTCGTAGCTGGCGCAGTCCTCGCCCCAGCCACCATCGGCGCGCTGGTGACTGCGCAGCCAGTCGGTCGCGCGGATGATCATCGGGTCATCATGCGCGATCTGCGCCGCGTTCAGCGCGCACAGGACGGACCACGTGCCGTAGATGTAATTGGTGCCCCAGCGGCCGAACCACGAACCGTCCTTTTCCTGCTCATCCCGCAGGTAGGCGATGCCCCGGTCAATGACCGGCTGGTCCTCCGGGTGGCCAAGCTGGGCGAGGAAGGAAATGCAGCGCGCCGTCACATCCGCCGTCGGCGGGTCAAGCAGCGCCCCGTGATCGGCAAAGGGAATGTGGTTGAGCAGATCGAGGTTGTTGTCGATGTCGAACGCGCCCCAGCCGCCATTCGTACTCTGCATGCCGATGATCCATTCGCGGGCGCGCTCGATGGCTTCCGTATTGGCGGGGTCGCCCTCACGGTGCAGCAGCATGCCGACAACGGCGGTGTCATCTACATCGGGGTAATAATCGTTGGCATACTGGAAGGCCCAGCCACCGGGGCGCAGGTCCGGGCAGTTGACGGCCCAGTCGCCCTTTACGTCCAGAATCTGGCGTTCACGCAGCCACTTGCTGGCGGCGGCCAGTTTTTCCTTCGTCTTTTCCGGGGCGATGCCGTTGGGGCCGGATGCGGCCTCGATCATGGCGTGGCCGGCAAGGCCGGTATCCCAGATGGGGGACACGCAGGGCTGGCAGTAGGTTTCGTCGCCCTGATTGACCAGCAGGCGCTGCACCGCGTCCCATGCGGTCTTCGCCCGCGGGTCGCTGTCGGGAATGCCCAGCGCGCGGAACATCATGACGGTATTGGCCATGGCGGGGTAGATGGCCCCAAGCCCGTCCTCGCCGTTCAGGCGGGGTTCGATGAAGTCCACGGCGGCCCTGATGGCCTTGCGGCGTGTCTTTTCGGGGATCATGCGTTCGACGGGACGCAGCACCACGTCCACATACTTGAACACACGGCCCCATACGGAACGGTACGGCCCGCGAATCCAGTCACGAACCTTGCGCGGGGGCGTGACGAACAGTTCCTGCACATGGATGTCGCGCGGATTGATCGCGATGGGACGCAGGGCGGCCAGCACCAGCAGGGGCGCGATCACCGTGCGCGACCAGTAGGACATGTTCCATACGGAGAACAGGGCCGTGCGCGGCAGCAGCATGATTTCCACCGGCATGGCGGGGGCCGCTTCCCACGGCACTTCGCCAAACAGGGCAAGCTGGATGCGGGTGAACACGTTGGTCCGTTCCGCGCCGCCATGATCAAGGATCGCCTGACGGGCGCGCACCATGTGCGGCGCGTTGACGCTGTCGCCAAGCGCCTTCAGCGCGAAATAGGCCTTGACCGAAGCCGACAGGTCGAACTTGCCGTCCTGATAGAGCGGCCATCCGCCATGATCGCCCTGGATGCGACGCAGATAGACACCGATGCGCTGTTCCAGCTCCGGATTGATCCGGTCCAGATAGTGTTCCAGCAGCACGTATTCGGCCGGGATGGTGGCGTCGGCTTCAAGGTCGAAGACCCAGTGCCCGTCATCGGCCTGCCGCCGGCCCAGCGCACCATGGGCGCGGGTTACGGCCTGATCCAGTTCGTTCCGGTCCAGCGGGGCATCCGTGGCCGGACGCGGCGTGCGGGCCGGTCCTGCCGCGCGGGAGCGGGTGGACGCGGGCGTCTTCTTGCGGGGAGCGGTGATTGTCTCGGTTCTCTTGGCCATTATTCCACGTTCCCCGTGTCATGACGGGGGCCTATTCCAAATCCGTACATCATGTTCATTCCGGTCGGCCCGGTGTGCCCCTGCGGGCATGGACAGCCTTCGCCGCCGCGGCACCTGACCTGATCGCACCTTCAATAGTGGCGGGCAATCCCGTTGCCGTCCAGTCTCCTGCCAGCAGCAGGTTGGCCGCCATGGTCCGCGTGCCCGGCCGCAGGCGGTCCTGCGCGGGGGTGGCGGCAAAGGTCGCGCGCTTTTCGCGCACGATGCGCAGCGGCGGCATGGCGACGGGCAGCGGGGCCGTGGCGGCGGGGTCGATCGCGGCGCGCACTTCGTTCCAGATCAGGGCCGCGAGTTCATCCGTATCGCGCCCGTCATAGCGGTTGGCGGCGCTGACCGTGACCGACAGGATACGGTCCTTGACGAAGACCCATTCGCTGATTCCGCCCACAACCCCGATGAAGCGGGCCTGCGCCAGCCCGCCCGTCAGGGTCGGTGCGGCGGGGAGCAGGAAATGCACGTTCAGGATCGACTCGAACGCATCCGGGGCGCTGAAACCGGGCAGTTGCGCGGCCAGAAGCCCCGATGCCACGGGGGCGGGCACCGCCATGATGACCGTATCGCGTTCGCCGATGGCCACCTGTTCGTCACCCAGTCGCAGGGCGGTGACGGTGGCGCCATCCATTTCCACCGCGCTGACGCGGCTGCCCGTGCGTACCGTTGCCTTCAGCACCGACAGATGGGCAAGGGCTGGGTCCACGAAACTTTCGGACAGGCCCTGCTCGGGAAAGCGGGGCAGGCAGTTGCGTCCGCCGCGGGCAAGGCTTTCCTTCACCACGGCCCCCAGCAATGCCGCGCTGCCGGTATCGGGCATGGTGTTGAGCACGGATATGGCGAAGGGTTCGAGCAGCCGCCGCGACAGGCTGCCCGGTTGCAGGCAGTCGCTCACCACCATATCCGGCGTGGCGTCCATGAGGGCCAGCAGCCCGCGCAGTTCCGCAAGCCGCATGCCCGGCACGCGCCTGCGGCGTGAAAGCACCCACAACGGCACCCGCCCGCGTGAAAGGTCCAGCGTCCAGCGCAGCCGTTCGGCCAGATCCACGAAGGGGAAGACCGGGCGGCCGGGGCCGACCAGCGTCTTCTGCGCGCCGATCAGGCCAAGATAGCGGTAGACCGCCGGGTTGCCCGACAGCAGGAGATGGTTGCCATTATCGATCCGGCAGCCCAGATGCCGGTCCAGATAGGATCGCGCCCGACCGCCACAGGCCGGACCGGCTTCATAGACCGTAACGCGTTCGCTGCTGCCCGCCAGTTCCACCGCCGCCGACAGCCCGGCCAGCCCGCCACCGATGATATGGACATGTCCGCTCATGTGTCAGCTTACCAGCGCGCGCAGGGCGATCAGCACCTTGCGGGGGCGGGAAAGGGAGACCCGGCGTTCGGGCGTGCCCCAGCCCTGACGTTCCTGCGCGCTGAGGATGGCGGCATAGGTCGCCCCCATCAGGCGGGCCGGGCGCATGGCCGTATGGTCGCACCGGCGCATGGCGGCGGCGGCGGCACGGAAATGGTCATGCGCGCGCCCTGCCAGGATACGCCCGATCTGTTCCAGCGCCGGGGCGTGGACCACGGCGGCGGGTTCGGGCGCAATCCCGAAGCGTTCCAGCAGTTCGCGTGGCAGGTACAGGCGGCCAAGGCGGGCATCTTCCGCCACGTCGCGCAGGATGTTCGTGATCTGCAGGGCGCGGCCCAGATGGTGGGCAACCTTGTCCGCCTCGGCGGAGGAATCACCAAACACCCGCACCGAAAGCCGCCCCACGGCGGAGGCCACCCGGTCGCAATACAGGTCGAACGTGGCTTCATCCGGGGCGATGACAGGGCCGCGGGCATCCATTTCCATGCCGTCGATCACGGCGGCGAAGTCGTCCTGCCGCAGGTCGAAGCGGCGGATGGTGGCCAGCAGGACACGGTCGATGCCGTCGCGTGCCTCACCGGCGTAAAGCCGGGCAATGCGCGCGCGCCATTCTTCCAGCCTGCGGCATTTGTCTTCCGCCTCGCCCGCGTCATCCGCCACGTCATCGACCAGACGGCAGAAGGCATAGACCGCGTACATCCCATACCGCCGGTCAGGTGGCAGGATGCGCATTCCCTTGCCAAAGGACGTACCCGACTGCACCACGACCCGCTCAACCGCTGCCAGGTCGGCGGGATCGCAGCCCAGTGCCGGGGCTTCATCATGTCGCGCGCGCAAAAAACCCATTCCCGCGTGTTCCGTTCACTTACCAGTTACAGTCCGCCCGTTCTTAGCGGTAATCACGACCAAGGACAAAACCTGCCCTGTCAGAGCAGCGTGCGTGTAGCGCGGGCAAGGGCCAGCAGCACATCCCCGCGTGACAGCTTGACCCGCCCCGCGATGGGGTCTTCCGCCCGCAGCCGCGCCGCCAGACGTTTTGAAAGTCCGACGATGACCGCCGCTTCCATGCGCATGCGCCGGTCGCGGATCAGGCCGGGCAGGGTGGCCGCCTGCCGGTTGAGCATGTCCACCCGGTCCAGCAGCGCATCGAACACCAGCCGCAGGCCGGGCACGGTATGGGTGCGGCGCAGGTCATCCACCTGCACGCCCTCACGTTCCAGCCACGGGCGGGGCAGGTAGCAGCGGTCAAGGTTGCGCAGGTCGTCCGCGCAGTCCTGCAGGTGGTTGAGAACCTGCAACGCCGTGCACAGCGCATCGGACGGGCCGAATGTGCGCGCGTCCTCGCCATGCAGTTCCAGCAGGAACCGGCCCACGGGATTGGCGGAATAGCGGCAGTATTCCTCCAGCTCCTCCCACGAATCATAACGGTTCTTGACCGCATCCTGACGGAAGGCAACGATCAGGTCTGTTGCGGTGGCGGGGGAAACGCCGGTCTGCCGCAGCGTGCGGCCCACGCGCACCGCCGTCTGCGCATCGCGGCGCTGGGGGGCCTGCCTGCGGCCCATCACCACGTCCTCCATGGCGTTGAGGCGCGCGATCTTGGCTTCTGCGTCCAGCCGGTCGGTATCGACAATATCGTCGATCACCCGGGCGAAATCGTAATAGGCATGGACATGCGGGCGCAGCCTGCGGCTTATCAGCAGGGAGCCTACGGGAAAATTCTCGTCCCCGGCGTCCTTGCCCGACGAGACATCCTCGCTGCCCCACACGCTCCGCTCATCAGTGTTCACCCTACGTCATCCCCCATGGTGTGGTTTATTACGGTTGCGGCACCCTTGGCGCCATTATGTGTCGAGATTGCGCCATCGGGATCGGTATAGGCGCGGCTTTTCCATATCACGCCCCGGCCCCGATGGTGGTCCAGCGCCGAACCGATCGTCGCCAGCGTATAGAACCCCGCGATGACCGGCAGCAACATCGCCCATGCGGGCGACAGGCTGAAACGGCGCAGCGTGGGCGTGTAGGATGCCATGGACATGACCCACGCCCCCGCCCCCAGCAGGCAGGGCAGGCCATGGGTGAACAGGGCAAGCTGCATCGGAATGACCCATACAAGCACCATGCCGATCACGGTGGCCAGCAGCAGCAGGGGCGAATAGTCAAGCTGCACATACGCCGTGCGCGCCACCATGCGCCAGATGTCGATCGGGCGGGGATAGGGGCGGATCGAGCGGGCAAGACAGCTATGTCCCAGATAGATTCTGCCGCCGCTGTGCTTCACATGCGCGGCCAGCGTGCAGTCATCGATCAGCGCGCCGCGCAGGCTCTCGATCCCGCCGATACGCGCCAGCGCCGACCACCGCACCAGCACCGTGCCGCCAGCGGCCCCCGCCACCCGGCTACGCGGGTTGTTCACGCGCGCAAAGGGGTAGAGCAGGGTGAAGAAGAACACGAAGGCCGGGACCAGCATGCGTTCGGCCTGACTGGCGCAGTTCAGTTCCACCATCTCGGATACCTGATCCAGATGGTCCGCCTGCGCCTTGGCCACCAGTGTCGAGACATGGCGCGGATCGTGGGTGATATCCGCATCGGTCAGCAGCACGAAACCGCTGGAATCGGGCACCAGTTCGCGCGCGCGGGTCACGCCCTGCGATACCGCCCACAGCTTGCCGCTCCATCCCGGGGGGCGGGTCCGGCCCGTAACCACTGTCAGCCGCCGCTGCGGGTCCGGCACGCCGCGCGCCAGCCTGCCGGTGCCATCGGTGCTGTTGTCATCCACCACAATGACATGAAGCGGGCCGGGATAATCCTGCGCCAGCAGCGAACGCACGCACTCCACCACGGACGGGGCTTCGTCCCGCGCGGGGACCACCACGCAGACTTCGGGGCAGTCCGCAGCCCGGAGCGGCGTGCGCAGGGGGGCGAGTACCGGCCCCGCCTGCCAGAAACGCCCATGGCAGAAAATCAGTCCCAGCCAGATGACAAGGCTCAGGACGGCAAGGGGAAGCAGCAGCATGACGGGAACCTCAGTCCAGCATTCCGTGCTGGCGGAACCAGTCAATGGCGTCCTTCACCGCTTCACGCGCGGGACGCGGGGCATAGCCCAGTTCGCGTATCGCCTTGTCGGATGAAAAGAACATCTTCTTGTGCGACATGGCCAGCATTTCGCGCGTGACGCGCGGCGCAATGCCAAAAGCGCGGGACAGCCATTCGCTGGCCACGGCCACCGGCCAGATCACCGCCTGCGGCAGGCTTATGCGTGGCGGGGCGACCCCGGCCAGTTCGGCGGTCATGGCGAACAGGTCGCGCAGCAGGTAGTTCTGGCCGCCAAGGATGTATTTTTCCCCGATCCGGCCGCGTTCCAGCGCCAGCGCATGCCCTTCCGCCACGTCATCCACATGGACGATGTTCACGCCGGTATCGACATAGGCCGGCATGCGTCCCGCAGCACAGTCCAGGATCATCTGGCCCGTGGGCGTGGGCTTGATGTCACGCGGGCCAACCGGGGTGGACGGGTTTACGATCACGGCAGGCAGGGCGCGTTCATGCACCAGACGCAGGACTTCCTGTTCTGCGCGGTATTTGGAGCGTTTGTAGATGCCGATCACGCCGTGTTCGTGCACCGGCGTTTCCTCATCGGAAATGGTGCCATCCCCGATCAGTCCCAGCGCCGCGACGGAGGAACAGTACACGATCCGCTCCACCCCCGCCTTCTGTGCCGCGAGCATGAGGGCGCGCGTGCCTTCCACATTGGCGACCATCATGGGTACCGGATCGGGCACCCACAGCCGGTAATCCGCCGCGACATGGAACACGTAGCGGCAGCCCCTGACCGCCGCATCGAAGCTGCCGGGGGTGGACAGGTCCCCTTCCACCAGTTCGGCGGGGAGATCGCGCAGATTGGTCAGGTCGCTACCCTTGCGCACCATGAGCCGGAGCGTATGCCCCCGTTCAACCAGGTTGCGGGCAACGGCCGAGCCGACAAAACCGGTCGCGCCGGTTACAAGTGTTGGGGCAGTCATGGTCTGAACGATCACTCCGTCAGGGGACAGAATTCATGATTGCGACACGGACTCGCAACCGGCGGGCGTTCCATTTATCCCGACACCTCCCGGTGGCGCCAGACCCTGCTGTAGTGTAAGTCAGGCGCAGTCGACCGCTGTGGTACGAATTTTACCCGGCGTTCCGACGCCCACAGACGAAGACGGACCCTTTCTTGAGAAAGCTCACGATCCTGCTGGCCATCCTTGGCCTGGCCCTGCTTACAGGCTTTACCGCGTGGTACGGGGCCGGTTCGGTCATGAAGGCCATCGTCTCCATCGGCTTCGTCGGATTCATGGCGACGGTGCTGGCGCAGCTTGCAGTCGATGCAATACTGGGTCTCGCCTGGCATGCAGCTTGTCGGGACATTCCGTTCGTCCAGCTTGTGGTTTCACGCATGATTCGGGATGCAGCCGCGTCCTGCCTGCCGTTTTCGCAGTTGGGCGGGATGGTGCTGGGCATCCGCGCCACATCATCAAGCGACCTGTTCGCCGGGCGTCGTGGCCGTCATGTGGACGGGGGGGAGGCCGCCTGCGCCAACCTTGTGGACATCACCACCGAGGTCATGGGCCAGATCCTGTTCATCCTGACCGCCGTGCTGTGCCTTATGGCCCACCAGCAGTCCAGCCCGTTCGCCCGTCCGGTGCTGATCGGTCTGGGGCTGCTGACGCTGGGCATCGCGGGCTTTATCTATACCCAGCGCCGGGGCGGCGACCTGCTCCGCGGCGTGGGGCGCAAGCTGGGGCACAACATGGCCGCCCAGTGGCAGGACGCAATGCTGAGCAGCGCGGACAGCATACAGGAACGTTTCGACGCGATCTGGTCCCATCCGGGCCGCATCGCGCAGGGTGCGCTGCTGCATTACGTCGGATGGCTGGGCAGCGCCGCCACCATCTGGATCGCCTATTATTTCCTTGGCGCGCATCTGAGCTTCAGCGGCGCCGTGGCGATCGAGGGCGTGGCCTGCGGCATCATGTCCGTCTCGTTCCTCGTGCCCGCCGGGCTGGGGGTGCAGGAAGCGGCTTACATGGCGCTTGGTTCGGCCTTTGGCATCGCGCCGTCCGTCTCGCTGGGGCTGTCGCTGCTGCGGCGCGGGCGGGAACTGGTTATCGGCATTCCCATGCTGCTGCTGTGGCAGGGCATGGAAATGCGGGGCCTGCGCCGCAGGCCGGCCCCGCTGGATGATGCGGGGGCAGCCCCGGTCACCGCCCCGGTTTCCGTGCATGACCGGCCCCGGCAGACCGACGCCGCGCCCGAGTGAGGGCGCTTTTTTTCAAGAACCTTCAGCCAGACAGATCCCCATCATGACGACGGACCCCACCGTTCCCCTGTTTGATACGCTGACCATTATCGGGCCGGGCCTGATCGGGTCGTCCATCCTGCGCCGCGCGCTGGATGACCGGCGTATCGCGCGCAGGCTGATCGCATGCGACATAAGCCCCGAGGTCCGCGCCCGTGTGGCTGAACTGGGCATCGCCGACGGGATCGAGGCCGATCCGGTTGCCGCCGCGCGGGATGCTGACTGTGTAATCCTGTGCGTGCCCGTCGGGGCGATCGCCATGGTGGCGGCGCAGGTCATGCCGGTCATGAAGCCCGGCGCGATCCTCAGCGAGGTCGGATCGGTCAAGAAAACGGTCATGGACGCCATGGAACCGCTTCTGGCTACCTGTCCCGATATTGCTTTCGTGCCTGCGCATCCGATGGCGGGCACCGAGTTTTCCGGGCCGGATGCCGGATTCGCCACCCTGTTCGAGGACAGGTGGTGCCTGCTGACCCCGCCGGAAAACACGCCTGCTTCCGCCATCGCGCGCATTACCGCCCTGTGGGAAATGATGGGCGCGCGGGTGCGCAGCATGACCGTTGAACATCATGACCGTGTCTGCGCCATTGTCAGTCACCTGCCACACCTTCTGGCCTTCACCATCTGCGGCACGGCGGATGATCTGGCGGATGAAACCCGCTCCGAAGTGCTGGATTTCGCGGCATCAGGCTTTCGGGACTTCACGCGCATCGCGGCGTCGGACCCGGTCATGTGGCGTGACATCTTTCTCAATAACCGTGAAGCCCTGCTGGACATGCTCGACCGCTTCGTTGCGGATGCGCAGGCGATGGGCAACGCCATCCGCACCGGCAACGAAGATGTGATCGTAAGCCGGATCAACCGGGGCCGCGCCATCCGGCGCAGCCTGATCGAGAACCGGCAGGCGTAACGCCGGTTCCACGCTTTCGGGTGGTTCAGGTAATGATCGCAACCCGCAGCGTATTGGTGCTGCCCGCCACGCCAAAGGGCAGCCCCGCCACGATCACCACCGCATCGCCAACCGCGCCATAACCATCCATATGGGCGATGGACAGCGCCTGATCCACGACGCTTTCGATCGTATGCACCGGCGTTTCCTGCCCCACGGATATGGCCTGCACGCCCCATGCCACGGCCAGCCTGCGGGCCGCGTCATCGGTCGGGGTCAGGCCAAGGATGGTGCAGGACGGCCGTTCGCGTGCGATCCGCAGCGCCGTGCGTCCCGCAAGCGTAAAGGCCGCAATGGCGGAGGCACCCACCGTGGACGCGACCTGCCGCGTGGCGGCGGCAATGGCGCCCGCCACGTCATGATCGGGTTCCGGGGCGGAGGTTTCCATCTGCCGCCGCCACCCTTCGTCCTCCTCCACACCGCGTACGATGCGGTCCATGATGGCCACGGCCTCACGCGGGTATGACCCCACGGCGGTTTCGGCGGACAGCATGACCGCGTCCGCCCCGTCGAACACTGCGGTCGCCACATCCGATGCCTCCGCACGGGTCGGTGTGGGCGCATGGATCATGCTTTCCAGCATCTGGGTGGCCACCACCACCGGGCGGCCCAGTCGCCGGGCCACGCGGATGATGCGCTTCTGCGCCAGCGGCACGCGTTCGGGCGGCAGTTCAACGCCCAGATCGCCACGCGCCACCATCACCGCATCGGACAGGGCGACGATCTCCTCCAGATTGTCCATGGCCTGCGGTTTTTCCAGCTTGGTCATGATCCACGCACGGCCATCGGCCAACTGACGGGCTTCACGCACATCCTCGGGCCGCTGGACGAAGGACAGGCCCACATATTCAATGCCCAGATCCAGCGCGAAGGCCATGTCCGCACGGTCCTTGTCCGTCAGGGCCGGGATGGGCAGCACCACGTCCGGGACATTGACGCCCTTGTGATCGGACAGGACACCGCCCAGCACCACTTCCGTCAGCAGGAAATCGTCGCCGCGTTCACAGACCCGCAGCGCCAGACGCCCGTCATCAAGCAGCAGCGTGCTGCCCTGCGCGGCGGCGGCAAGGATTTCGGGATGGGGCAGGCAGACACGCGCCTCGTTTCCCGGCGTGGGGTCGAGATCAAGCCGGAAATGGGCCCCAGCGGTCAGTTGCGTGCGTCCGTTGACGAAATTGCCCACACGCAGTTTCGGCCCCTGCACATCGGCCAGAATGCCGATGGGGCGGCCCAGTTCGGCTTCCACATCGCGGATCACGCCATGGCGCGCGGCATGATCCTCATGCGTGCCGTGGGAAAAATTGAGCCGGAATACATCCACTCCCGCCACGGCCAGCGCGCGTATGGTCGCATGGTCTGATGTTGCCGGGCCCAATGTGGATACGATCTTGGTCCGGCGCATGGCACGATACGGTGTTTCCGGCATCATTTTCTCCCGCTCTGTTCATCTTTGCCCTCAGGAGGGCGATATGACCTCCTGCGGTAACAGTCCCCAAAACGCGCTGCGTTCCAGCCAGCCGCTGTACTGCTTGACCGAAACCTTGCACCATGCCGATCCTGCCTGGCACTGGCGCAGGGTGCCCACCACACCGGGGCGCAGCACGGCGGTCACGGCGGATGTCGTGCTGGCATCCGCGCGCAGCATGACCGCCCCCCTGACCCGACCCGCCTCGGCCACATCCGCCACATGGCCGACCACCCGTGTATCGGCGCGCCCGATCACATCGGTTTCCTTGGCAGATGGCTGGTTGGTCTGCTGCGCGTCTCCCTGTGGGGGCAGTCCCGGGATGACAAACGTGCGGGTTCCCACAAGGGTTGCCTGCTGGACCCATCCCTTCTGTCCGTCCGCGTCCTCGACCAGACGCCAGACATCGAATTCCCGCTCGATCCTGACCGGCAGTCCACGGCGATGATAGACCCAGTCGATGGGATAGCGCTGGCCCGGCCCCGTGCGCATGTTGACTTCATCAGCGCGGAAGGCGGCGAAGCGGGGCAGGGGTAGGCCGGTCACGCTGCCCTTGCTGTTGTCCACCGGCTGGATCGTGGCGGTATCCGGCGTGGCTGGTGCGGGCGGCGGCGGGGTATGCGCCGCACTTTTCGCCGCAACGATACCGGCCCCCGCACCGGCGGCGACGCCTGCCGCCACGGCTGCGGCATGGTGGTGGCGGGGCGTATGGGATTTCACCTTTTTCTCGGTGGCCGCGTGGACATGGGCATGGCCCAGACTGCTGGCTGCCGCATGGGTGCTGCTATGGGCGGTCGCAGCCTGCCCCGCGTGATGCGCATGGTGATGCGCTGTTTTGGTGGTGGTCGCGGGGGCGGCTGCGTAGCCGTGCCCCATGCCTGTGGCCAGCACGGCCACGCAGCCTGCCAGATATCCCCACCGTACCGGGGCGCGGGACGGCGCCGGGGCCGGTCGCGCCAGGAATTCATGCCGCACGCACTGCGCCATCGCGTTCTTCAATCCTTACAGGGTTATGATCTGCCGCCCCCGGGCGGCTTCGAGGAAGGTGGGAATACCCGCAACCTGTACTCCATCAAGCAGGAGATCGGGGTCAAGGTCACATAATTTCAGCGCGGCTTCACATACCATGAGGGTCACATCGAATTCGATCACAGCCTCCCGTAGCGTATCCATGCCCGCAACACCGCGTGCGCGCACTTCCATGTCATCGGCGGCATCGTGCAGGCCATGCCAGTCACGCGCCAGCGCATGCACGCCCCGCCCCGCCGCGAACAGGGTGACGGGACGGCCAATGGCCAGCGCCCCTGCGGCTACGACAAAGGCATAATGGGCGCGGGCATATGCGCCATCATATAACAGGATGGCCAGCGCGCCGTCATCATGCGTCATGCGTGGCCTCCGCCGGGATGCGGCAGGTCGGGGCCGTGGCGTGGCGATGGGTGGACAGGTCGTGAATGGTGGGATGCGCGCCGCACAGGGCACAGTCGGGGTCAGCAGGCAGGGCGATGGTGTGAAAGCGCATGGCCAATGCGTCCCATACCAGCAGGCGACCGGCAAGGCTTTCGCCGATCTGCAGGATTTCCTTCAGGGCTTCCGTTGCCTGAAGCGTGCCCATGACACCGGTTACCGCGCCAAAGACCCCCGCTTCGGCACAGGAAGGGGTGGTACCGGCGGGCGGAGCTTCGGGGTACAGGCAGCGATAGCACGGACCGCCGGGCCGGAAGGTGGAAAGCTGGCCTTCAAAACGCAGCACGGCGGCGGAGATGAGGGTGCGCCCTTCCAGCGCGCAGGCATCGGCCACCAGATAGCGGGTGGCGAAATTGTCGCAGCCATCGCAGACGAGGTCGTAATCACGCACCAGTTCGCGCGCATTGTCCGCCGTCAGCCGGACGTTATGACAATCGACCTGCGTTCCCGGATTGATCGCACGCAGCGCCTGTGCCGCCGAATCGACCTTGGGCTGACCGATCCGGTCGGTCACATGCGCGATCTGGCGCTGCAGGTTGGACAGCTCGACCACATCGTCATCCACCAGCCCGATCCGGCCAACACCCGCCGCCGCCAGATACAGCGCCACGGGCGACCCCAGGCCACCCGCGCCCACA
The DNA here is from genome assembly GCF_041402665.1 of Komagataeibacter sp. SM21. Classification (NCBI taxonomy): domain Bacteria; kingdom Pseudomonadati; phylum Pseudomonadota; class Alphaproteobacteria; order Acetobacterales; family Acetobacteraceae; genus Komagataeibacter; species Komagataeibacter sp. SM21. The sequence goes on along the minus strand of NZ_JBGLOV010000003.1, from coordinate 43,749 downwards.
ACCAGAATACTGGCTTTTTTCAAGGCGTCCTGCCCGGTTCCGCCTACTTCGGGCAGAAGGATGTGGCGCGCGTAGCGCTGGATCTCGTCTTCGGAAAAATTCATCCCTGTCTCCTGCACGATCCCGCAGCCCCTTCATGGCGGATACACCCCGCCCGCGCCACAACGCAGCCGGAAGCCGCGTGCGGGAGTTCACGATTACGTGATAATTTCTTCATGCAATCATGAAACCAATGCATGCCGGATATGTTTCCAGTATAGTCCAGTTACGGCGTGAAACCATTAGGGGGAGTATAAATCAATGTCTTATCTTTCCCGTATGGAAATTCCATCCGGCCTGTCCTCCCTGCGTCGCCAGCAGGCGCGCTGGGTCTGTGCCGGGACGCTGGCCGCCGCCACGTCGCTGTATGCCGCGTCGCCTTTTTTCACGCTGTGGTCCATCACATCCGCCATCCGCGCCCACGACATGGGCAGCCTGAACACCACGCTCAAGTGGGACACGGTGCGCAGCAGCCTGAAAAATCAGGTTGTGGATGGCCTGATCGGTCCCACGCATGCGGATGATGAACTGCCGGAATTCGGCTCGTCCTTCGCGTCCTCCGCCGTGTCCAACGCGATTGATGAGGAAGTGCGCCCCGACAGGCTGGGCAATCTGGTCGATCACCTGATGCCCCATGAACAGGTTGCGGCGCCCATGGGTGTGCCCGCCATGGTGGGCATGCTGGGTCGTGTGCACATGCACTTCACCCATCCCGGCGTGTTCGAGGCGAGTGTCATCATGCCCGGGCATGAAAATGAAACGCCGCTGCGCCTTCAGATGCGCATCCACGGTTTTCAGTGGAAGATTCATAGCGTGGGACTACCCGCCCCGCGCCAGCAGCCCCTGATCGAGGCGTCGGCCGGGCCGGTTCCGCAGCGCGTGACGCAGCCCTAGGCCGCGTGGTGGCGGGATAATGCGCCCGCCGCGCAGAAACCCGGTTATTTCGGGGCAGGCAGGTCTTCCTCAAGCACCGTCATGTGCACGGCGTAGGACACTTCACCTTCATCTTCATCGCGGTGGACCGTACCCACCACTTCGCCGTTGACGGCCAGTTCAACCGACAGGCCCGCCCGCGGCGGTGCATTGACGGTCAGACCCGGTGAGCCCAGCAGGCGACGCAGGCAGACCTGAAGACGCGAAATCTCGGAAGAGGACATGGTACCCATGAAACGTATGTTCTCCACAATGGCAGGACCAGCCGGGAATAGGATCAGGACCGGATACGCCCCGTTTGTCAACGCGCGTGGCCGGTCCGGTCAGGATCGCGCGGCTGCCCCGTCGGAACACGGGCATCGCCGCAGGCTATAGGCACATGCGGCGCGCGCCGCAACCGGCGTGCCCATGATTTTCCTTATCCCTGCCCCGCCCGCGCCACGATTACCCCGTTCTGTCGACCATGGCGCAACACCAGTAAGAAGGGAGAACAGCGACCATGCGTATAAGATCGTTTCCCCGGCTGATGCTGCTCATGGTCCTGCTTGGTCCCACCGCCGGGCTGACAGCACTCGCGGCCAGTCTGCCCACGACCACGGCCACAACCGAAACCGCGTCAAGCCTGAGCGCCCGCGCCCTTGCCCGCCAGATTCATGAAGAAGGCGCGCAGGCCACCGTCCACGCGCTGGATGAACAGAAGGCATGGCCCCGCCTGCGCCGCGCCGTGGCCGCTGGCTGGGATGGGTGGATCGAACTGGTGCCTGACCTGATCACTCATGCTGATGATGCAACCGCCAGCCGCCTGCGCACATCGCTGCGTCAGGCCCTGCCGCGTAATCCGTATGCCGTGCTGTCCATAATTGATCCGGGCAATGGCGCGCTGCTGGGGGCGGGGGCGCTGTGCACCGCCCATGGCATGCCGGCGCGCTGGCGGCAGGACAGCATCCGCGCCATCGGTGCGGTGCATGACATCCATCTGGCCCACCAGAATGCGGACTGCCTTGCCGCCCTGTCGGCTGGCCTGCCTACTGAAACGGCAGATAACGGAACGTGACGTAGACGGTATTGCCACCGGTGGTGGGGGACGCCCCATCACCGCCCTTATAGGCGAATTTGCGCAGATAGGTGTACTGCACGCCGGTCATCACCGCGCCATAGCCGCCCTGCAGCACATGCCACCAGCCGCCTACCGTCAGGTCGGCAAGGGTATGGGTCTGGGCATCACAGCTACCGCCGGTAATCATCTCCACATTACAACTGCTCAGCGACAGGTCGTTCACGCCGTAGCCATACTGGTAGCCATCCGTGCCGGTATAGGTCCGCCGCCCGGCATGTTCCACGCCACCATACAGATAGACCAGCAGGTTGGGGGTCGGGTGGCCGATCAGCCCCATGCTGCCGATGATTTCAGGAATGGGCGCGGGCGTGCCATTGGCCTTGAATGTGGCGTCGGGCAGCATGCCGGGGCCATAACGGCCAATGCCCTCACCCGCCAGCACGTTGCCGGTAAACTGCAGGAAGCGGGGAATGACATGCACCGTCACGTCCCCGCCGACGCCACCCGCAAAGGACACCCGTTCGCGGATCGGCCCACCCGTGGCGGACTGCGACATGGCCTTGAACCAGCGCGCCAGACCGTAAACCTCGTAATGGGCGGGCTTGGTGTCCAGCGCCCCTTTCAGCACGATGTCAGGGGCGACATCCATGCTGTATTTGGCGTTGGGATTGAGCATGCCCGAGCCAGCGTTGCTGTAGAGTATGCGCGTGCCGGATGAGGCGAGGATATCATCATCGGTGCCGCTCAGCATCGGATGATCGCTGCTGCTGCCTGATGCCGCGTAAGCCACCTGCGGCGCTTCAAGCGAAAGCCCCAGCCACCATTTGCGCCCGAAATCCTTGATGAAGCGGATCTGTGGCACGCGGGTAAAGACGATACCGGGTATCTGGTTGTTATCGACTACCGGCGGTAGCTGTTCATGACGTGACAGCAGGCCCTGCGTGTAACCCGTGGTCAGGCTCCATGCCTGCCCGGCCAGCACATGGAACCCCCATTTGGTGTTGCTGTAGGTCATGTACGCCTGCCGGATTCGCGGCGTGTAGCTGTTGGTCTGGTAGCTGTTGGCCGTGCCTGCCGCGCCGCCGAAATCCGTCTCGATATAGCCGGACAGGGTTTCATCCTTGGTGGGCGAACCCTGCAGCAGCACGCTCAGGCGCGTAAGCTGCGCGGACGGGCGGTACTCGCCCGTATGGGCGTTGGGGCTGTTGGCGTAAGGGAAGCTGCCCCAGCTTGTGGCGGGGCCGCTGGTCAGGTTCTTGCTGCGATAGATGTTTGAAAAGTCGATGAAGCCGCCCAGCCGTACCGAAACCCCGCCAATGCGGAACACGGGGGGCAGGCTGTCCACGCCCGTCTGGGTAATGGCAAGCGGGCTGGAGGAATCAAGGTCAAGCTTGGGCTGGCTGGGAATGATGCTTTCCGTCATCGTGTTTTCCGCCGCTGCCGCGGCCTGCGCATCATCCGACAGCGCAGGGCCACCTATGACCAGACGCGACAGGTCGGGCATGGCGGTGATCTGCCCGGAAGGCGAGGGGGCGGTCCACGCCGTACTGGCCCGCCCGCCGGAACGCAGCGTGCGGCTGGCTGGCATGTGCTGCGCGTTCTGTGCCCCGCCGTGGCGGGCCTCGATCTGCTGGACCTTGGCTTCAAGCCGTCGCATTTCGGCATGGATGGCACGGATTTCCGCCATGTCATCCGCCCGCGCGCAATCCGGCATGATCATGCCGCCCAGCAGCACCGCAACCCCGCCCCACATGATGGCCTGCCTGCCTGCGGTGCAGGACAGGCAGCTTTCTTTACAACAGCAATCCATCAGTCTGGCGCGTCAGCCCCTGAATACATGATTAACAAAATCCACCCGTGCCGGGTACGGGCACGGGATAATATCGGCTGTGTGCAGATGGCAGCAGATACCGTCTGTTTTCTTTCGCCGGCAACATAACATGCGTAATACATGAACGGATTGCATCTTATATAGAAAAAATGTTTATCTGTTATGCATTAAATATTCATACGCACGACATATATTCGCATGATTTCCTTTATTTCATAACATTTCTGCCGTTAACTCAAGTCCTTTACATGCACTGACATGGGAGTGAGAGATATGACCGAATCCCGGCAATCGGGTTCCCGTCCCATCGAGGACCGACCGCTGGCCGGTATGCCGCATCCTGACCATCCCTTTCACTGGAAGCTGTATGGATGCGAAATGGTCGCCACCGTGGTGCTGATGCTCTGCGGGATCATTTCCGTGACGGTGCTGACGGCCCCTTTCAGTGTCATCGGCAGGGACCTTGCGCCCCATCCCCTGCTCCAGACCGCCTTATGCGGCCTGTTCTTTGGCCTGTCGGGGACTGTGGCCGCCTATACGCCGTTTGGCCGTGTCAGCGGGGCGCATGTCAGCCCGTCCGTCTCGCTGGCGTTCAGTCTCGCGGGACGGCTGGGGGGTGTCGATCTGTGCGGCTACGTTGCGGCGCAGATGGCGGGCGCCTGTGTCGCCACCTTTCTCCTCGCCCTTTTCGGGCATCTGCTTCCGGGGTGGGGGCGCATGGTGCACGAATCCGCCTATGCCGCGACCGTTCCCTTTTCAGGGGTAGCGGTTATCTGGCCGCTGGTGACGGAGGTGGCGCTGACCGCCCTGCTGGTGCTGATGCTGTGCTGCCTTGCCGCCCATCCGACATGGAAAGTGGTGACGCCATGGGCGGGCGGGCTGTTCTTTTTCATATGCAACCCGATTTCGGCCTGGCTGTCGGGTAACAGCTCCAATCTGGCGCGCAGTTTTGGTCCGGCGCTGATGGCGGGACAGTGGCAGGCGTTCTGGATTTATGTGCTTGGTCCCTTCATGGGGGCAGCACTTGCGATCTGGCTGCTGCGTTCGCGCCTGCTGGGACGTATCGAGGTGGAGGAGGCGCGGCTGGTCAATTTCGGCCACCATGGCCGCATCCCTTCCCTGCTGCATCCGGGCCGTCATGCGGGGGCGCAGGGGACGCCCCGCCAGTGATGGGCAGGCAGCCTACTTGCAATCGGCGCAAATTATTCCCAATATCATAACCAGAAACGCGAATCGGGTCCCAGACCCGGTTTGCAGGCGTTCTCAGGGCGGGGCGAAATTCCCCACCGGCGGTGAGTGTTCCCTGTCCGCAGGGGCATAAGTCCGCGAGCGCCCGGTCGCAGTCATGCGGGCGGGGTCAAGCAGATCCGGTGTGATTCCGGAACCGACGGTTACAGTCCGGATGAGAGAGAACGAGAACTGTACACCCGCCTTCCGTCATGGAAGGCAGGCAGATGGTTTTACGCGCCCTGAGTCCGTCCAGATGGATGGAGTACTGTTGCTTGGACGCGTTGCCACGGGGCATCATGCCCTTTCCCGCTCCTGACCTGCCTGAAGCGGTTGCGCATGGTTTTCGCGCCGCGGTGGATGAGGCCGCGCGCCATGTGGGCGCCACGGCGCCCAATCCCCCTGTCGGCTGTGCGCTGCTGGACCGTGATGGCGTCATCCTTGCCGTTGGTGGCCATCACCGCGCCGGTACTCCCCATGCCGAAATACAGGCCATAAACCAGTGCCGTGAACGCGGCCTGCTGGACCGCGCGCATACGGCGGTGGTGACACTGGAACCGTGCAACCATACCGGCCGTACGGGTCCGTGTTCACAGGCGCTGCTGGCAACGCCGGTGCGCACGATATGGATCGGATTGCGTGACCCCAACCCGCATGTGGAAGGTGGCGGCGCGGATTACCTGCACCAGCATGGATGCAGCGTGCATGTGCTCCAGCCCGTTCCCACGCATGCGGCGGCCCTTGCGGCCTGCCGCAGCCTGCTGGCCCCGTTCGCGCATTTCATGCGTACCGGCCAGCCATGGATTACGGTCAAGCAGGCGCTGGACGCCACGGGTTCCATGGTGCCGCCCGCAGGTCAGACGACCTTTAGCGCGCCGGCCTCCCTTGACCTTGCGCATAAGCTGCGCCGGGCCACGGACGCGGTGATTACCGCCAGCGGCACCATCCGCGCTGACAGCCCTGCCCTGACCGTGCGCCGTGTGGCGGATCATCCCGGTCGTGCGCCGCGTATCCTCGCCATCTGCACCCGGATGGGGGAAGTGGACGAAGCCTACCTGCTGGCCGCTCGTGCGCGTGGTTTCGATGTTCGGGTCTGCACCGATATCGCGGCCCTGCCGGACATGCTGGGGCAGGCGGGCGTGACTTGGGCGATGGTGGAGGCAGGGCCTGCGCTGCTGGCTGAAATCGTGGCCCGTAACCTGTGGCATGACTGGCTGACCATCACGGCGGATGGCAGCGGCATGGATCGCTACGATGTCCGTGTGCGGGAAGGGGATGTGAGCCCGCTGCGCCTTTTCCCCGAACTCTCCGGTATGAAGGAGTAAAGATGTTTTCTGGCATTATCGAGTACCAGGGGCACGTCAGTGCCGCGCGGCGACTGGACCGGGATCTGGAAATAACGGTGGAAACCGGCATTACCGATCTGGCTCTGGGCGAAAGCGTCGCCGTCAATGGCGTGTGTCTGACCGTCACCGCCTTTGACGCCGCGGGTAAGGCCTCCTTCTTCATCAGTTCGGAAACGCTGGACCGCACGGCCCTTGGGCGGATCGCGGTAGGGCGCACCGTCAACCTTGAACGTGCGGTCACTGCCGGTACCCGTCTTTCGGGTCATATCGTGCAGGGCCATGTGGATGGGACCGCGCGTCTGCTGGAAGTCGAAAAGACGGGGGAGGGACGGCGCATTGTCTTTTCCGTTCCCGCCCGGCTGCGGCGCTACCTTGTGGAAAAGGGCTCGATCACGCTGGACGGCATCAGCTTGACGCTCAATGAGGTTGGTGCGCCGGGGGCGGAGGGCAGCGATCCCGATGCGTTCCGCATCGCCCTCATGATCATTCCCCATACATGGGATCACACCACCCTTGGCACCCTGAAGGCAGGGGATGCGGTGAATGTCGAAGTCGATGTCATCGCCAAATATGTGGAGAGCATATGTCAGTATCGTTGATGCCCCCCGCGCTGGCACAGGCTGTTGCCACCATCCGCCGGGGCGGAATGATCATCCTTGTGGATGACGAGGACCGCGAAAACGAGGGCGATCTGGTCATGGCCGCCGAGTGCATGACGCCGGAGGCGATGAACTTCATGGTCACGCATGCGCGTGGTCTGGTGTGCATGCCCATGTCGCCCGAACGGATCACGCAGCTCAACCTGCCCATGATGACGCAGGTGAACACCTGCCCGCGCGGCACGGCCTTCACCGTCTCGATCGAGGCGCGCGAAGGGGTGACAACCGGCATTTCCGCAGCCGACCGCGCCCGTACGGTGCTGGTGGCGGCGCAGCCTGATGCGACGGCGGCGGATCTTGTCTCGCCGGGGCATATCTTTCCGCTGCGTGCGGTGCCCGGCGGCACGGTGGCGCGGCCGGGCCATACGGAAGCGTCGGTCGATCTGGCGCGCATGGCCGGGCTGATACCCGCCGCCGTGATCTGCGAGATCATGAACGAGGACGGCACCATGTCCCGCATGGATGACCTGCGCCCCTATGCCGAACGGCACGGGCTGCAGATCCTGTCCATCGCGGAACTGGCCCGCTGGCTCGAATCGCACCCGCTGGATGCGACGGCGGACGCGACACCGGGCATCGAACAGGTGGCCCGTGCCCATCTGCCCAGCCGCTTTGGCGGCCCGGACATGATGATCCATGCCTTCCGCGCGCCCGATGGCACCGAACATGTCGCCATGGTGAAGGGCCAGCCCGACAGGGCGGGTACCGTGCCGCTGGTGCGGCTGCATTCGGAATGTGTGACGGGGGATGCGCTGGGGTCGCTGCGATGCGACTGCGGCGCCCAGTTGCAGGGCGCGTTGCAGCAGATCGGGCAGGCGCAGGCCGGGGTGCTGGTTTACGTGCGCGGGCATGAAGGGCGCGGCATTGGCCTGGCCAACAAGATCCGCGCCTACGCATTGCAGGATGAAGGGCTGGATACGGTCGATGCGAACCATCGCCTTGGTTTCGAGACCGATGCGCGTGACTGGCAGGCAGCGTCCGCCATCCTGCACGCGCTGGGTGTGAACAGGCTCGACCTGCTGACGAACAACCCGGACAAGGTGCGTGCCCTGCAGCAGCACGGCTTTGACGTGCGCGAACGCATTCCCCTGACGGTGGCGGCCAATCCCTTCAACCGCGCCTATCTGGAAGCCAAGCGTACCCGCATGGGCCATGCCCTGTGCCAGCCGGAAACGGCGGATACGCACTGAATCATAACGACAGACACGGATAAAAGCTGGATATGAGCACCAACATCCCCTCCGCCCCCGCGCAACTTGATTTCGCCCATCCGCCGCGCATTGCGATCGTGGTCAGCCGTTTCAATGAAAACGTGACCCATGGGCTGCGTGATGGCGCGCTGGCGTGGCTGGCGGAACATGCGATCGCCATGCGTGATGATGACGTCATGTATGCGCCCGGTGCCTACGAACTGCCCCTTCTGGCCCAGACGCTGGCCCGCACGGGCCGTTACGACGGTGTGGTCTGCCTTGGCTGCGTGATCAAGGGCGATACGGCGCATTTCGAATTCATAAGCCTTGGCACGGCGATCGGCCTGCAGCAGGCATCGCTGAATACGGAAGTGCCGATCGCCTTTGGCGTGCTGACGACCTATACTGATGAACAGGCCGTGGTCCGTTCGCGTGATGACGTGCACAACAAGGGACGCGAGGCCGTGGCGGCCTGTGTCGAAAGTCTCGCATTGCTTCAGAAAATCAGAGGCTGCTAAGATGCCACAGGACACCATAAATGGCTGAAAACGGCCCTTTATGGTCCTGTTTCAATCTGTGGACAGGGATGGCGGATGCGGCAGTTCACCCTCATCGCCGGGGCATTCGGAATTGGTCTGACCATATGGATGCTGGGGCGTTTTGGCCTGCATGACATTCTCTGGCTGATGGCGGCCGGGGGATGGAGCATCCCTGTCATCATCCTTTTCCATACGACACAGGTCTGCGCTTCGGCGCAGGCATGGCGCATGCTGGCCCAGACCGGGCGCGCCCGTCTGGGCTTTGGCGATTTCTTCGCCCTGCGCTGCGCGCGCGAAGGGATCAACAACCTTCTTCCCGTGGCGCAGGTGGGGGGCGAGGTCATCACCACCCGCCTTCTGGCGCGCAGGCATCATGTGGGTCTGCGGCGCGCGGCGGCGGCGACCATATGCGACCTGACCATCGAACTGCTCAGTCAGGTGACGTTCACCCTTATCGGGCTGGGGGTGCTGTTCTGTCTGGTCCATCGTTCCGCCGTTACGGATGAACTTATGGAAAGTGCCCTCGCAGCCGTGGCGCTGGGTGCGGTTTTCCTTGGCAGCCAGTATCTGGGCGCGGTGTCGGTTGTGGAAAAGCTGCTGGTGCGGATCGCGGCCCATCTGGGATGGGACGGGGTGGAGGATATCCGTGGCCTGCATCAGGAAATCCTGACCCTTTACCGCACCCATGAAAATTCGCTGCGTGCGGGCGCGTTGCAACTGCTGGGCTGGTCGCTGGGCACGTTCGAGGTTTTTCTGGTTCTCGACGCGATGGGCCATCCCCTTTCGCTTGCTGACAGCTTTGTGATCGAGAGCGTGGGACAGGCCGCGAAGTCCGCAGGCTTTGCCGTACCCGGCGCGCTGGGCGTGTCCGAAGGGGGGTATATCCTGATCGGTGGGCTGTTCGGCCTGTCGCCGCAGGTGGGGATCGCGCTTTCCCTGATCAAGCGCCTGCGGGAAATCGCATGGGGCCTGCCATCGCTTCTGGCATGGCAGGTGATGGAAATGCGCTGGATACGTCCCGAGCCCGCCCATGCGAAGGAAATACATCTGTCCGGTCGATCATGATATCGCCACGCTCCGTGCGTAGGCGTGCGTCATGAAGAACCACCTTGCATCACGACCGCATCATGGGCCAAACCGGGCATCTTCACGGACTGCCGCGCGCCACGCGGTACGCCGTAGGTTTCTGAAGGGCTGAATACTCGTCATGCTATCGGTACCGCTTGGGCGTCTTGTCGCTTTCTGTTCCCGTCGTGCCATTGCGGTCGTGCTGGCTTTTGCCGTGCTGATAGCGGGCGCGACCTATGCCAGTTACATGCTGCTGGGCGTGACCACCGATACGGACACGATGTTCTCCTCCTCGCTCGACTGGAAGAAGCGGTCGGACGAAATGGGGCGGCTGTTCCCGCAGAAGCAGGACCAGCTTGTCGCCGTAATCGATGCGGCCCTGCCGGAGGAGGCGCAGCAGACCGCGCTGGCGCTGGCCGCGAAGCTGCGTGATGACCATGCCCACTTCAATTACGTCACCACGCCCCAGACCGATCCCTACCTTGTGCGCAACGGTCTCATGTTCCTTGACCCGACGGCGCTGGAGCGTGTGCTCAACACCACCATCACCGCCCAGCCGTTCCTGAGTGAACTGGCAGCCGACCCGTCCGGGCGGGGGCTGTTCAGTGCGCTGGACCTGATCGCGCTTGGCGTCAGTCAGGGGCAGGCGGATCTGGGCAACTTTCAGGCGGCGCTGAACGGTTTCGCCACCACGTTGCAGCATTCGGTCGATGGCAGTCCTGAACCCCTGTCATGGGAACGGCTGCTGGCGGGTGATCTGGCGGATCTGGGCGGCAAGTTCCAGTTTGTCGTGACCCAGCCCAAGCTGGATTATGATTCCTTCCAGCCCGGCGGCGCGGCATCGGATGCGATCCGGGCCGCCGCCAATGACCTGCCGTTTGTCAAGAACGGACGCGCGCATGTCCACATCACCGGCGATACGCAGATTGCGGATGAGGAATTCGCAACCGTGGCCGAAGGCATGGTCGCGGGGCTTCTGGGTTCGCTGGTGCTGGTTACGCTGTGGCTGATCCTGGCGGTGCATACATGGCGCATCATCGTGCCCATTATCGTCACCCTGGTATCCGGCCTGCTGCTGACCACGGGCTTCGCCGCCATCGTGGTGGGCAAGCTGAACCTGATCTCGGTGGCGTTCGCCATCCTGTTCGTGGGCATTGCGGTGGATTTCGCCATCCAGTTTTCAGTGCGCTTCCGGGCGCAGGCACAGCCCGACGGCTCTTCCCCCGGCCTGCTGGACGCGCTTGAGCGCACGGGGAATGAAACGGGGCACCAGATCCTTGTCGCCGCCATGGCGACATCCGCCGGTTTCCTTGCGTTTACGCCCACCGCTTTTGTCGGCGTGGCCCAGCTTGGGCTGATTGCCGGCTTCGGCATGCTGTTCGCCTTCATCTGCACGCTTACGCTGCTGCCCGCGCTGCTGCGCCTGTTCCGGCCGACCGCAGGCCATGGCCGCATGGGCTTTACCTTCGCCCGGCCCGTGGACCACGCGATCCGCCGCCATCGCTGGCCGATCCTTGCCGTTTTCGTGGTGATCGCGCTTGTGGGACTGGGGCTGACGCCACGCCTGACATTCGATGCCGACCCGCTGCATACCAAGAACCCCAAATCGGAGGGGATGGTCACGCTGGGCATGCTGATGTCGGAGCCGCAGTATTCGCCCTATACCGTGGATGTGCTGCTGCCCAATCTGGATCAGGCCGCCGCCATGTCGGAGCGCCTGTCCGGCCTGCCGCTGGTGCATGACGCGCTGTGGCTTGGCTCCCTTGTGCCATCCGACCAGAAGACCAAGCTCCCGCTGATTCAGGATGCGGCCAGCCTGCTGCTGCCGACGCTGGTGGTTCCCAATCCCAAGCCTGCGCCGGATGCGGCCGAACTGCGCGCCGCTGCCGCCAGGACCGCTGCCGCACTGGGCGGCGTGCTGGACCAGTTGCCCGCCAATGATCCGCTGCGGCGCATCCAGTCGGCCCTTGCGCATCTGTCCAAGGCCGATGACCAGCGCGTTCTGGCTACGAACGAGGCACTGGTCCGCTTCCTGCCCATGCAGCTCGACATGCTGCGCGGCATGCTTCAGGCCAAGCCGGTGACAATTGCTGATGTGCCCGCGCAACTGGCACATGATTACCTGCTGCCTGATGGCCGTGCGCTGGTCGAAGTCCATCCCAGCCATGAGATGCAGGGCAATCGCGCGCTGCACACCTATGTCGATGAAATCCGCAAGGTCGCGCCGATGGCGGCAGGGTCCGCCATCGATATCGTGCAGAGTGCCGCAACCATGGTGCATGCCTTTGTCACGGCGGCGGGTGCGGCCATTGTCATGATCGCCATCATCCTGTCGGTCGCGCTGCGCAGGCTGCTGGATACCGCGCTGGTACTCGCACCCCTGCTGCTTTCGGCGCTGATGACGGTGATCCTGATCATCGTGGTGCCTGAACAGCTCAATTTCGCCAACATCATCGCCCTGCCGCTTCTGCTTGGGGTGGGCGTGTCGTTCAACATCTACTTCGTCATGAACTGGCGGGCGGGGATCAAGCTGCCGCTGTCCAGTCCGACGGCGCGCGCGGTACTGTTTTCGGCGCTGACCACGGGCACGGCCTTCGGATCGCTGGCGGCATCGCACCATCCGGGCACGGCCAGCATGGGGCGGCTTCTGCTGCTGTCGCTGGGCTGCACGCTGGTTGCGACCCTTGTTTTCGTCCCGGCCCTGCTGCCCAAGCGGTCGATCGACGCGGAATGATCCTTTCGGGGGGATGAAATGAAAAAGGCCGCATCCTTGGGGATGCGGCCTTTTTTCATGAATGGGGGGTGCGTTTCAGGATTTGAACCAGACTTCCACCGGCCCCTTGACCTTCATGGCCATGGGGTTGCCAAAACGGTCGGTGCCACGGCCCACGGCCAGACGCACCCAGCCTTCGCTTATGCAGTATTCCTCGACATTGGTTTTCTCAATGCCCTTGAAGCGCACGCCAATGCCGCGATCGAGCAGGGCCTCGTCATAAAAGGGGCTGGCGGGATTGACGGACAGACGGTCCGGCGGGGTATCGGTCATATCTGGTCTTTTCCGTATGCTGAACGTGAAACGCTGTCTGACATAGCGGCAATGCCCTTACTCTCCAACACCCTGTGACGCATCTTCCTCCACCACGCGGATCGTGGCCTGCCCGCGGGTTATGTCGGTAATGCGCGCGCGCACCTCCGCTTCGCGTATGACGGGCACCGTTATATGCAGCGTCACGCCCGCCGCGCCGAATTCTTCCCCAGAGATCTGGCAGTCCATGCTTTCCAGCCGGGCGCGCAGCAGGGCGTGTTCGGAAAAACCGCAGCCAAAGGTCAGGGCCACCATTTCCACAATGGGCTGACGCGGGGCCAGACGCAGGCATTCCGCCGCCGTGCCGCCATAGGCGCGCACCAGCCCGCCCGCGCCCAGCTTGGTACCGCCGAACCAGCGGGTCACGACCACCACCGTCCGGTCGAAGCCCTGCCCCTCGATCACCTGAAGGATCGGGCGTCCCGCCGTGCCGCCCGGCTCACCCGCATCATCGCTACGGTAGGTCTGGCCGATCAGATAGGCCCAGCAGTTATGGGTCGCATCGGGATCGCTGACGGCGGCGATGAAGGCCATGGCTTCCTGCGGGGTGGCGACGGGGGCGGCCTGCGCCAGAAAGATGCTTTTCTTTATTTCCCGCTCCAGCATGGCGGGGGCCTGTAGCATGAAGCGCTCGGGTGCACTCACGCCGGGGCCTCCTCCATCCCCTGGGTGAACAGGCTGACCAGATCGCCCAGATGACCGATTTCATGCAGGCCCAGCCCGTCGGGCGCGGTGGGGCGGCGGTTGCCCCGCGCGATGCGGCGCGGCAGGTAGGCGTGTTCGAAGCCCAGTTTGTGCGCTTCCTTCAGCCGTGTATCGGGCTGGGAGACCTGCCGCACTTCCCCCGACAGGCCGACTTCGCCGAAATAGACGGAACCCGCGCTGGTGGGCTGGCCTGTCGCCGCCGAAACCAGTGCGGCAGCCACCGCCATGTCCGCCGCCGGTTCCATCACGCGCAGGCCGCCCGCCACATTCAGATGGACATCCATTGCATTGAGCTTGATGCCGCAGCGCGCTTCCAGAACCGCCAGCAGCATGTTCAGCCGCCCGGTATCCCAGCCGACCACCGCCCGGCGTGGCGCGCCATCCCCCCCTTTGGGTGAAAGCAGGGCCTGCACTTCCAGAAGGACGGGACGGGTGCCTTCCATACCGGCGAACACGGCGGAGCCTGCGATATGACCGCGCCGTTCCGCAAGGAACAGGGCGGAAGGGTTGGGCACTTCCTCCAGCCCCTGATCGGTCATGGCGAAAACACCGATTTCATCGGTCGCGCCAAAGCGGTTCTTGGCCGCGCGCAGGATGCGGAACTGGTGGCCGCGATCGCCTTCGAAATACAGCACCGCATCAACCATGTGTTCCAGAACGCGGGGGCCGGCCAGCGCCCCTTCCTTGGTGACGTGTCCTACAAGGATCAGGCTGAAACCGCGCTGCTTGGCCAGACGGATCAGCTCGAACGCGCTGGACCGGACCTGACTGACGGTGCCGGGCGCGCTTTCCACCGTTTCCATCCACATGGTCTGGATCGAGTCGATTACCACCATCGCCAGATCGCTTTCCGCTTCCAGCGTGGCGGCGATGTCGGCCACGTTTATCGCGGCAGCCAGTTCCAGCGTGGGCGCTTCCAGTCCCAGCCTGCGGGCACGCAGGCGGATCTGGTCAACCGCCTCCTCGCCCGAGATATACATGACCTTGCGCCCCAGACGCGCCAGTGCGCAGGCCCCCTGCAACAGCAGCGTGGACTTGCCGATGCCGGGATCGCCGCCCACCAGCACCACGGATGCGGGCACCAGTCCGCCACCCAGCACGCGGTCGAGTTCGCTTATCCGCGTTTCTATCCGGGGTGGCGGAGGCGTGTCGCCCGCCAGCCCCACAAGATTGATACGCGCGCCGCTACGCCTGCGCGCGTTCGTGCCACCGGTCGCGGTGGGTTCAACCGATTCTTCTACAATGCTGTTCCATGCACCACAGGCGTCACACCGGCCCGACCACTTGGGAAAGACCGCCCCGCAGGACTGACAGACAAAACGATTGGCGGGCCGACGCGCCATGATGGCTCCTTGCGCAAGAACAGACCGGTTTCATATGGGGTGGCGGTGCCCCGGAATCAGGTGGGCACGTCAACCTTGATCGGGCCTTCGCGCCGACCATGGGTAAACTGGTCCACGACCGGGTTGCCGCTGTTGAACAGTGTGGACGGCGCACCCTGCCAGATCAGCCTGCCTTCATACAGCATGCCGACCTGATCCCCGATCCGCTGGGCGGATGCCATGTCATGTGTGATGGCGATGGCGGTGGAACCCAGCTTTCGCACGCAATCGGCAATCAGCCCGTCAATCACGGCCCCCATGATCGGGTCGAGGCCGGTGGTCGGTTCATCAAAGAACAGGATTTCAGGCCGGGCTGCGATCGCGCGTGCCAGTCCCACGCGCTTCTGCATCCCGCCGGACAGTTCGGAAGGGGACAGGCCGCCCACGGCAGGGTCCATGCCCACCTGTTCCAGCAATGTGCCCGCGCGTTCGCGGGCCTGCGCGCGGGTCAGGCGTGGGCCATGGCCGTTGCGTGCCGCCGCCATCAGGCCGAAGGTCACGTTTTCCCACACGCTCAGACTGTCGAACAGCGCGCCGTTCTGGAACAGCATGCCAATTCTGGCCATGTAGGGTTCGCGCTGCCGGGCGGACAGGGTGGTCATTTCCACGCCGTCGATTTCGATGGAACCGGAATCGGGCGCCATAAGCCCGAGTATGCAGCGCAGCAGCACCGACTTGCCGGTGCCGGACCCGCCGATGACCACGAACGATGTGCCCCCCATGACATCAAGGTCCACCCCATCAAGCACCACCTTGGGGCCGAACGCCTTTTTCAGGCCGCGAATGCGGATCTTGGGTGTCTGTTGGGTCATTGCGAGAAGAATACGTCCGTCAGGAGATAATCGAATGTCAGCAGCAGGATCGATGCCGCAACCACTGCCGCGGTCGTGGCCGCCCCCACGCCCTGCGCGCCGCCGCGGCTGTTATAGCCATGGTAACAGCCCATAAGCGCGATCAGGAAGCCGAAGATGGCCGCCTTCACCAGTCCCACGGTCACATCCATCACCTTGAGGGAGGCCACTGTTGCCGCGATATAGGCGGATGCGGAAAAATCCAGCTTCATCACGCATACGGTAAAGCCGCCCAGCACGCCCAGGATATCGGCCACCAGCACAAGGAAGGGGAGCGCCAGCGTGCCCGCGACCAGCCGGGGTGTAACGAGGTATTTCATGGGATTGGTGGACAGCGTGCTCAGCGCATCGATCTGGTCCGTCACCCGCATGGTTCCGATTTCAGCCGACATCGCGGCCCCCACCCGGCCTGCGACCATAAGCCCGGCCAGAACCGGCCCCAGTTCGCGCGTGACCGCAAGGATGACAATCCCGGCAATGGCGTTCTGTGCATGGTACTGGGCGAAGCCGGTATAGGACTGAAGTGCGATCACCCCACCCGAAAACAGGGCGGTAAGGGCTACGACCGGCAGCGAAAAATAGCCGATTTCAACCAGCGTGCCCCGCAGGATGCGCCAGTAGAAGGGGGGGCGGATCACATGCGACAGGGCGACGGCGGCGAACAGCGCCACCCGTCCGGCCGTGCGGATGATGTCCAGAACCGTCCTGCCCAGACCGGCAACAGAATCGAGAACGCCGTTCACAACGCCCCCCGCGTGTAGGAATGATGACCGTATCGGACAACAGGTTCGGCAAGCATGTTCCTGCCGTAGCGCGCGCTGCCCCCCACGTCAAAGCGAAAGCGCATCACCCACCCGCCAGCCCCGGACCGGGCGCGGCCTGTCCTGTGCCGGGCGGGTGGGTGGCGGGCGGTCAGAAGCGTGCGGTCAGGCTGACATTGAATGACCGGCCCATGCCCGGCAGGGCGCGCAGCGATCCGGTCGCGGCGTAATCCGCCAGCGACCACCCGCCCAGCGGCAGGCTGTATTTCTGGTTCAGTACGTTGTCTATGCTGGCATCCAGCGTCATGTAACGCCAGGTGTACTGTCCTCCCAGCCCAAGCAGCGCATAGCCGGGGGTACGGGGTTCATTGCGCACCCAGTCCACCGTATCCTTAGCCTTGACGAAGGTCATTTCCACACGGCCGGTCCAGTTTTTCCACTGTTCATGCAGCGCCACGTTTCCGTTGGTCGGCATCTGGTGATACAGGCCCGCGCCATTGGTCAGATCCTGTCCGCGCACCCAATTGATGTTGGTCACGATCTCGCCATGGCCAAAACGGGCATTGTGCCACAGGCGATAATTGCCCGATGCGTTGATGCCATAGCTCTGGGCATTGTGGTTGACGAATTCCAGTGTCGAGAACTGCCCCGATGACGCGATGCGCCGCACGTTCACGTAATTATGAGTGTAGGTGTAATAGGGCTGGATTTTCAGGTCCCAGCGATCGCCGTCGGGGTCATGCCAGTCAGCAGTGATGCTGGCGGTATTGGCGACTTCCGGCTTGAGATCGGGATTGCCGACATAGCCGTTCCCGTCCCCGAACCAGTTGATCATGCTGGTGACCATGGCCGAACGCCCCCATGCGTAGCGTTCGTACAGATTGGGCGAGCGCGTCTTGCGGGCATAGCCGCCTTCGATCGACAGGTCGCGGCGTGGCTTCCAGCGGACAAGGGCGGTCACATCGAAGTTTACATCCGTCCGGCCCCGGTCGGTGGCGTTGAACTGGCTGGCGGCGGCGATGTTCGCGTTGCTCATCATGGAGGGCATGGTGGAATAGGGGGCGACCGGTCCCGTATTCATCATGACCAGATCATTGCGGAAACCCAGCAGGGTCGAGACGCGTGGTGTCCACGCGGCTTCCCATTCCACGAAATGGCCCAGACGGTCACGGTGGCCGTCATTGATGCTGTGATAGGTGTCAGGCCCCATCATCATGCTGCCCGCGACCGGTGGCCACCAGTCGTTCAGGCCGGAATGGTCGAATGAACTGCCCAGCCGCAGGGTATGTTTTTCCGCCAGCGCAATGGTGGCCTTGATGCTGTAGCCCGCCATGCGGGCATTGGTGTTCATGGGCATGTGGGTGGTTTTCCGCCGGTCGGGCAGGAAGTCCATCGCGTGGTCCTCGCGCTGCCAGTAGCCACGCGCTTCCAGTTCGCCCCAGTCGAATGTGCCGACATACTTGCCGTTTACATAAGTGGAGCGGTTGTTGGTCATGTCCATGTACTGGTTGGCGAATCCCTCATGCGGGGTGTCCTGCTGCCCGAAGGTCAGGGTGAGCAGGTGATTGTCCTTATGGACGCCAAAGGTCACGTCATGGTTGTAGGTCAGGTAGCTGGTCGAACGGACCAGACCGGCATCCCCGCCGCCCTTGTAATCGCCCGCCTGACTGTAGGAAGCATTGTAGCGCAGGCTGAACATGTCATTCGCCACCGTCAGGCTGCCCGATGCGCCATATCCGCCGCCATTGCTGCGATAGGTGCCGGTTACGTGGCCGGTAACCAGTATCTTGCCATGCCGTGCGAACTGCGGGTCACGGCGTTCCACGTCGATGGTGCCGCCAGTGCTGTCCCCGCCCATGCTGACGGGCGTGATCCCCGCAATGGCGGTGGCGGTTTCCACACTGTCGGAATCGATGAAGGACAGGGCGGGATTCATATGGTTCGGACAGCCGGAGGGGATGCGTACCCCGTCCACCACGGTTGCCACCCGGTCATCGGCCATGCCGTTGAGCGCGGGGAGTGCGGCAAGCCCCCCCGCCGAATAGGCACTGACCCCCGGCTGGTTACGGAACAGGCTGACCGCGTCGGGGCTGCTGAGGCGCGCGGCGGTGGTATCCGCCTGCGATGGCGAACTGGCGGACAGCAGGCGTTCGCCCATTGGGGTATCTTCGGCCGAGTCCTCGATCGACAGGCCGGGCAGGGTTACGGTGGTTTCAGCCCGTGCGGCATGGCACAGGCCAGCGGCCAGCATGCTGCCGCCAGCGGCCATCGCGATAAGCGTGGCCGGTGATTTTATGGAAGTCACTTTTCATGTCCTGAACAGGAGACCGGAAAGCGCATGCCCACGGGGCATGCGGCGGCATGGGGGTTCAGGATACGGAAGGTGGCCCCTGCGCAGGGGGAAGCCCCAGTATGACGGGCGGCGGCGCGCGCGGCTGGCTGATTGCATGCCGGGGGCGTGCCCACGTAACGGGCGGCAGCGGGACAAAGGGCAGGACGGTCAGGACCAGCGCAGGCAGGTGCAGCAGCGGGCACAGCGGGCAGCCTTCGGTATGGTCATGGCCCGGCTGGCTCATGGGGTCGGTATGTCCCGGCCCCATGTCATCCATCATGGTGTCGTGGCTGGCATCGGCCTGCGGCATGTCCGCCATGTGGGGCATCGGCGCGATGTCGATGCCTGTCAGCCGCATGATGGTCGAACGCGGCAGTTCACCCGGCAGGCTGCGGCTTTCAATCAGCAGTTGCCCCCACAGCCCCAGGCATGCGCACAGCACCATGATCCAGCGGATCGCAGGCATGTCATGCAGGAAAGGGTGGCGGGCGTGGCCCATGTTTGAACGGGTGCTTTCTGGCTGTAAGATAAGGGCGGTAACGGGTATGTGTTCTCGGATACGCCTACGTTTTTGTCAAATCTGGGTAAGGTCTTGCCACCGTAATGGATAGAAGCGTGCAGCAGCAGGACAGACGCGCAGGCAGGCTTGCCACACCGTTTTCCACCATGCCCGAACGTCCGGGCTGGCGCGCCATGGCTGCCGGCTGGGCCGTGCTTCTGGCGATACTGGTGCATGGCATGATCGGGGCATGGCTGTTACCGCGCCAGACGCCGGTGCATGAACCGGCGGGCGAAAAAAACAGCATACAGGTCTTTTTTGACCGGCCGGAGGTTGCGCCCGCGCCCACATCGGCTACGCCACAGCCACAGCCACAGCCACAGCCACAGCCACAGCCACAGCCACAGCCACAGCCACAGCCACAGCCACAGCCACAGCCACAGCCACAGCCACAGCCACAGCCACAGCCACAGCCACAGCCACAGCCAAAGGTGCGACAGCAGGATGAAATACGCCGGCCGGTGGTACGTCCGGCACCCACGGCGGCTCCGCCCGTTCCGGCGCATGCTGTATCTGGCCACAGCAGCGCAGGCGCGGTTGCTACACCGGGCGGACAACAGGTAGGCAGCGCGAGCCATCCCGCCATTGCGCCACAGAATGGCGCGACAGCAGGGACAACGGCATCATCCTCTACGGCACCACATTGCACCCAGCCTTCATGGCGTTACCCCGCAATGGCGCGGCATATGCACGAAGAAGGCAGTGCAGTGGTGGATCTGACACTCGGGGAACAGGGACAGGTGCTACAGACGACCCTGAAAACCGGCACCGGCTACGATGATCTGGACAGCACCGCCCTTGCTGCCGCCACAAAGGTGCAGTGTTCGGCACCGGGAACAAATCTGAATGGCAGACATGTATTGCTTCCGGTTACGTTTCATCTACATTGATTGAATTAATATTATATAATTCAATCGAGAAGAAATATTTCCTTTAATGAATAAAGGCTGTGGCGCGACCTGCACGCGCTACGATTTTAGCAGGAGAATTGAGGAGCGCATGCTCCCGGTTGAATACAGATCTGTAATATGAGGCATCTTGCCGCAGGCTGCCCGTGCCGCGACAGTAAAAACATATAAAGCATACGTTTTTACTTAATAATATATAACCAGTCATGGTCTGCGAGCTGCGGGACTCGAACCCGCACGCCCTGTTGCGGGCGCAAGATTTTAAGTCTCGTGCGTCTACCATTCCGCCAAGCTCGCATATGCCGCCCTGTTTAGCATAAGTGGGGCGCAGGACAATCGTCAGGCAGGGATTTTATTGGGCTGTCAGCCGGATGACTCCACCCGACATGCATAGGTGCAGGAATGGAGGCGTGTTTCTGATACTGGCCCGCCCGTCCGCGCAGGCCAGTATCAGGAAAACTTACTGCTGGAATGCGCGGGCCAGTATGTTCTGCTTTTCAAGTGATACCGGCAGGGTTGTATTGGTCAGGGCTATGCCCTGCCACCCGGCGCCCAGTGCGGTGTACAGGTTGATGGCATCCTGCAGGCGCTCCAGCCGCGCCATGGCTTCGGCATTCTGGGCGTTCAGGGTGGTGCGTTCCGTCGTCAGCACTTCCAGGAAGCCGACAAGACCGGCGGCATACAGCTTGCGGGCGCGTTCGCTGGCCAGCGCACTGTCTTCCGCCGCCTTGGCCAGCAGTTCCGTGTGTTCTTCATCATCATGCCATGCGGCCATCGCATCTTCGACTTCACGGAAGCCCTTGAGCACGGTCTGGCGATAGTTCAGGCGGCTGGCTTCCGCCGCCGCCTGCGTTGCGCGGACCTGCGATGTCATCTTGCCGCCGTGCATCAGCGGCAGCGATGCCATCATCAGGAACTGCCAGCTCATCGTGGCGGCTTCCGTCATTTGGGACATAACGGATGCGTTCGGGTTGAAGCTGATGGGGATGCTGAAATTCGGATAAAGCTGCGCCACCGCCATGCCGATTCGCGCCGTGGCTTCGGCGTACTGGCGTTCGGCTGTGCGGATGTCGGGACGGTTGGCAAGGACGATCGACGGCAGGGCCGCGGGGAATTCCGGCACCTTGGGCAGCGGTTTGGCTACCTTCAGTTCGATTTCCGACGTGCCCGGCATCTGTCCCATCAGCACATCAAGCGCATGCGTGATCTGGGAGATATGGGTCTTCAGCGGTTCACGCGCCGCGGTCTGGGAATCCAGTTCCGCCTTGGCTTGCGCGATCTGCATCGTGTTGCCCACGCCTTCCAGATACAGGCGGTTGGTCAGATCATAGGCATCCTGCGCGACGTGGATGTTGTTGTTCGCGATTTCCAGTCGCAACTGCTGGTCACGCAGCATCATGTAATCGCTTGCAACTTCGGACAGGATCATGACCATCAGCGCGCGACGTTCCTCGATCGTCGCCTCGACCGCGTATTTCTGCGCTTCCACGCTGCGGCGGATGCGACCGAACACGTCAAGCTGCCAGCTTCCGGCCATGCCGTAGGTCAGGTAGTTCGCATCCGGGTGGTTGGCCGGGTTGCCGGGGCGAAGGGGCCAGTTTTCGATATTGATCGAATACCGCACGTTGCCGCCGCCCGCATCGGCATCAAGCTGCGGATACCACTGCGATGCCTGCACATCGCGGATGGCGCGTTCCGCAAGGATGTGCTGCCCGGCTGCCTGCAGGTCGTAATTGCCTGCAATCGCCTTGTCGACCAGCCTGTCGAGTTCAGGGTCCTTGAACAGATGCCACCACTGCTTCAGTTCCCGGTCGGTTTCCTCGATCTCCTCCGGCGTGGCGGCGTGATCGTCCTCGGTGAACTTGGCCGGGGGTTTCATGCGGTCCGGCTGGTACCGCGGCCCGACCGTGCAGCCGGTCAGGAAGATGGCCGCGGTCAGGAACAGGCCGGTCCTGCGGGTAACGGAATTGATGTTCATGATCGTGCCCGGCGCCTTACAGATGGTCTTGCAGCCAGGTCGTCAGACGGCCGCGTTGGGTACGGGACTGGGGCCCGACGCTGATCGTGGCGGTCATGCCGGCGGCCAGCGTCACGCTGTCAGGCACGTGGTCCAGATGGATACGCACCGGGATACGCTGCGCCAGTCGCACCCATGTAAAGATCGGGCTGACATCCTGCAGGCCCAGCCCGTCGGGCTTGCCGTTCTGGTCGTTGATACCGCGCGCGATGCTGACGACATGACCGGGGATGATGTCCTTGTAACCCATGAGCTTGACGCGGGCTTCGTCACCCACATGCACGCCCCACATCTTGGTTTCTTCAAAATAGCCGTTGACCCAGTAGGAATCCGCATCGATCACCGCCAGCCGGGCATGTCCCTCGGTCACGTAATCACCAACCCGAAGGTTCAGGTTGGTGATGTTGCCGTTGACGGGGGAATACAGGATGGAGCGCTGCAGGTTCAGCTTGGCCAGATCAAGGGCCGCGCGGGCCGCGTCCACCGATGCGATCTGGGTTGCGACGTTCGAGTTGAAGACTTCCTGCTCTTCCGCCGACACGATGCCACCCAGCCCCATACGGCGGCGTGCGTCATTCTGCTTGAGCTTCAGGTCCTCCAGCGCGCCGTCCAGACGGGCCTGCGCCTCGCGGATGGCCAGACGGAAACGCACGGGGTCAAGCACGAATAGCGGGTCGCCACGATGGACGTACTGGTTGTCGACCACCGGCAGTTGCACCACCGTTCCCGATACTTCCGGCGCCACATCGACAACATAGACACGGACACGTCCATCACGCGTCCACGGGGCAATCATGTAGGTGTCCCATAAGGTGATTCCCATGACGATGGCCATCGTTACGACCGCCAGGGTCAGGACCACACGAATGAGGGTGCGCAGGAGGGGCATGGGGATTTCTCGAACCTTCTTGGGGCAGTCAGATGTACAGGATCATGAGGCAGAGGACGCAAGTGTATAGCGCGACCTCGAACAGGGCGAGATGCCAGAACCATTTCATGATGCCACACCACCATAACAGCGAGCGCAACAGCATGGTGACGGGCAGGGCCGCGACGGCATAGACCACAATCGGTGCCATGAAGACACCGAATAGATTGAATTCGCTCAGCATCAGGCGGTTCTCATTCCGAACGGTCCCGTTGAAGGAGAAGCAGGCGGGAACAGACGATGGCAGATGCCCCGCGTGTCCGCCGCTATCTGTAGCGGACCGGGCGACCGGAAGAAACCGGCAATGGCGCCAAAGTGCAAAGATGTCCGCCTTTTGCCGCCATCATGGCGGGTCCATCCGGCATCGGGTGCCATTATGGATGTGTCCTGTCCGACCCGAACGGGGGGAAGGGGAGCGACCGGGAAGTTCATGACGGTCCCCCCGCCACTTCGGCAGATGCGCCGGTCCGGTCATACAGATTGGCCTCGATCCGTTCGAAGACCGAATAGCAGGCCTGAAGTTCGGGGGTGGAGATGCCGTCCAGCAGGCGGCTCGATACCGCTTCAACCGCATGGCGGACCTGCCGGGCGATATGTTCGCCCTTGTCAGTCAGGCTGACCAGCTTGGAGCGTTTGTCCGCCCGGTCGGGGGAACGGAACACGAGGCCGCGGCGTTCAAGCACGTCAAGCAGGCGACCGACGGAAGGGGCTTCGATTTCAAGCGCGCGGACAAGGTCCGTCTGGCGCACGGGTGGCGGCAGCAGCCCCAGATACAGAACGGGCCGCCATGTCGCCTCGGTCAGGCCATAGTCGCGCAGGTCATTGTCGACCTGCCGCCGCCATGCGGCGCCAAGCCGGGCAAGACGACGACCGAACGACAGTTCTTTCTCGTTGCGCTCGAAATCGGGCATTGTGTTCCGTCAGCGGGGACATGCAGTTATTAAGCATGCAAACCATTTGCGTGCTTATTATATCCAACCGCTGCACGTTTCCAGAAAACGACAATGTGAGCCAATGCAATTTCGGCATGGATACTATCTGGCAATGACGTAGATCATTGCCAGATAGTCCGGGCGCAGGGGTGCTGGCTTATCTGCGGCGGCCCATCAGGGTCTGCAGCACGCCCCACACGGCACGCAGCGTGTGACGTGTCAGCGGTCCCGCCACCGTGGTGGCCACGGCGGACAGGGCCACCGTCTGCCGCAGTTCGTTCAGGGCATGTTCGCGGGCGAATCGCACGCGGATTTCTTCCGGGGTCATGTAGGAGCGCCGCCCCATGACCAGCCCCATCAGAACCACAAGCACATCGGCCGCGAACACCGTGGCCGCCGCCCCCAGCGCGCTGAAGCCCAGCGTCTGGTAGCAGAAGGCCCACAGCAGGCCGTGCCCTGAAATGACGGCAAAGAAAGCGAATATAGCTGCGACAACCAGAAATGCGGCCTGACGACCAAGACGGATTGCCATCAGTTTGCGTAGGGTCAGTTCCCCTTCGATGATGGTTCTGCCGATTTCGCCTATTCTCATGATGCTCGCATATCCTCTGGTTGCAGCAGGCTAAAACGCCTTATTTCGTCGCGCGGCCAAGAAAGTAGCCGATCACCGAGAAAATGGCGATAGCCACCAGCGAACGAGCGCGTGAGCCACCGCTTTTGGGCGCGTGTTCCGCGATCGTTTCGCGTGCGTTGCTGACCAGATGCTCGGCCTTGCCCGCGACATCATGCAGCGCCTGCTTGCCGTGTGCGCCCAGCAGGTTTTCGATCTGGCTTTTCAGGGCCTGCAGGTCTTCATGGGTAACCTGCTTGATGGTGTCTGTCTTGCTCATTGTCCGGTCCTTTATGAAGGGTAAAGTCCATAATCCTCTGGTAAGGAGGCAACCATTGCTTATAACGCGTTATCTCCCCAGTCAGGTTTCTGTTATCGCATGTCTCCTTTCTCCTTACGGCTGGTTGTCAACGCACTGAGGGCTTTTTCCGGTGCGTCCGCGCTGTCGTTTTCTGCATCCGCAGGGTCCTGTCTGGCCATTGTGAATGACCGCGCCGAATGTCTGTCGGTCGTGGCGGACATGCTGGTGGGGCAGACGGCGGTGCATGCGGGCCGGATCGAGGTCGACGGGGTCGATATCACGACCCTGCCCGCAGGCAGGCGACCCTGCGTGCTGGCAGGCTGGCGGGACCCGCTATTCGCCCATATGAATGTTCAGGCCAACCTGGCCTTTGCCCTGCGCGCACGCGGCGTGGGAACGCAGGCGGTGGCGGCAAGGGTGCGCGCGGTTCTGGCGCTGCTGGGACTCGACGGACTCGAAAACGCCAGTCCCCTTTCCCTCACGCGCGAGCAGACGCTGCGCGTCATGATCGGTCGGGTGCTGGTGCTGGACCCGGCCGTGCTGGTGCTGGAAGATCCGTTCACATCCCTGCCGCCGGTCAGCCGTGTTGCCATGCGCCGCCTTGTCGGGCGGCTTGTGCAGGCGCGGGGGCTGTGTGTGGTCCTGCTGACGCGGGAGCGTGAGGATGCGCTGCTTCTGGGTGATACCATCGCCTACATGTCGGGCATGGAAATCGTGCAGACGGGCACGGCGCTCGATCTGTTCGACCGCCCGGCCTGTGACCGGGTTGCCACCGGGTTCGGCCATGCCAACAGCCTGACGGTCCGCGTGGCCAGTATCGATGATGACGTGGCGCGGGCGCATCTGCCCGGTGGCCTGCCGGTCGAAGCCATGGCGGCACCCGACGTGGCGGCGGACCAGCTTGCCACGCTGTGCATCCGTCCCGACCGTATCGCGGTCATCTTTCCGACCCGCCCCGGCATGGCGGTCAGCGCCGACCCCGATGAACCGCCGCTGCTGGAAGCCACGCTGACCGACCTGCGGCAGATGGGCGATCATGTCCTGCTGCGTTTCCGGCTGGCCAATGGGGAGGAACTGCTTGCCCGCCGTCCCCCCGCGCCGGGACTGCAACGTGTGAAGCCGGGACAGACGGCCATGCTGGCCTGGCAGCCGGCGCAGGCAATTGCCTTTCCGTTCCGCGGCGAAATGGGGTAGCGTCCGGCATCCGTCAGCATCTGCGTAAAAGGCTGTTTCCTGTCCGTGTTTCAGTTCGTGTCCCGTTGGTCCATCCGTTCAGCCCTGCTCTGCCTGCTTGCGGCAACGGGGGGGCTGTCCCTGCTGCCCGTTTCAGGTCATGCGGCAAGGGCACGCCATAAACCGGCCCTGGTGGTGGCGACCATGGATTCGCGGCTGGAACAGGCGCAGAATGCTGCGTTTTTCCAGCCCTTTGCCCGCATGTCCGGGCAGCCGGTGATCCACAGGGTCTGGCATGGCACCGTGCAGGAGCTCGATACCCATGGCCTGCATGCGGATGGCAGGGGATCATGGTCACTGGTCTTTACCGATGACAGCACCATCCGTGCCGCATGCGTGCAGGGGCTGGTCGTGCATCTGGCGGGCAGTACGACCAACCCCGATGGCTGTGGCGTGCCGGGCCTGACCACACAGGTAGTGGTGGCATGGGACCGGGCATGGAGCGGAACCGCCCCGCGCTGGGCGGATTTCTGGGATATCGTCCGCTTTCCCGGCAAGCGCGGGTTGCGGCATGATCCCCGCACCACGCTTGAAATCGCGCTTATGGCCGATGGGGTGCCCCCCGATGATGTCTATAACCAGCTTGCAACCACGCAGGGGGTGGACCGCGCCTTTCGCAAGCTGAGCCAGTTGCGTCCTTACATAACGTGGTGGTCCACCCCAGCGGAGGCCGCCAGCATCCTGGAACACGGACAGGTGCTGATGAGCAGCGCGCCGGGGGACGCGGTACGGACCATCGCCCCCGCCCGCAGGGACACGATTGGCGTGAATGCGGATATGGCGCTGTCCTATGGCCTGTCATGGGGGGTAGTGGCTGGCCAGTCGGCGGAGCAGTTGGGCCAGTCGCGCAACCTGCTGCATTTTATTATCCAGCCTGACCGGCAGGCGGCCTTCCTTGGCCTGTATCCGGCGTCCGTGCCGGACCCCGGCCATCAGGGCAGGGTCCTACCCGTGGATGTCCAGTTCTGGCAGACCCACTACGCCGCCCTGTCGCGGCGGTTTGATACGTGGCTGCGGAACGCGACCTGATGATACCCGAAATTGCGTTCCGGCCTGCCGGCCTGCTGGGGCTGGATATGGGCTGTACGGCTGCGGGGCTGCTGGTGGGCTGTCTGCTGGTGCTGGCGGTGCAGGCCGTGCTGTACCGGGCATGGCCTGAACGGTGTGTCCTGCTGCGCGGGCTGATGCTGGCCCTTGTGCTGCCGGGACTGGGGCTTGCCCTGTGGTGGCCCGCCCATATGGGCATGGCGGGTATGGTAGGTAGCGGCATGCAGGGTATATGTCTGGCCCCTGCCGCCATGTGGCCGCTGCTGCGTGTGCTGGATCGGATTCCGCCCGGCCTTGTGCGTACGGCCAGCGGGCTGGGCGCGGATACGAAGGCAAGGATACGGCTGCTGTGGCTGCCGCTGCTTGGGGGGCCGGTGGCGGGGGTGACGGCGTTTTCCATCATCATGATCGCCCTGTGCGCCATGGTGGCGGTTGCCCGGTCTTAAGGTTTTTTACGCATGGATACGTCAGGATCACGCGCATGACGCACGATACGCCCCCATTCTGGGAAACGACCCCGCTGGAGCAGATGTCGCGCGAACAGTGGGAGTCGCTGTGTGACGGGTGTGGCCGGTGCTGTCTGCACAAGCTGCGTGAGGAGGACACGGACGAGGTGCTGTTCACCGATGTGGCCTGTCGCCTGCTTGATACCGATACATGCCTGTGCACCGATTACGCCAACCGTCAGCGCCGCGTGCAGGACTGCATCAGCCTGACGGCGGAAATGGTGGCTGACATCGACTGGTTGCCCCCCACCTGCGGCTACATTCTGGTGCGTGATGGTGAACCGCTGCCATGGTGGCATCCGCTGGTATCGGGCACGCGCGAGACCGTGCATGAGGCCGGAATATCCGTAAGCGGCCGGGTCATAAGCGAACGGAAGGCAGGGATGCTGGAAGACCATGTGATCGACTGGCCGGGGGAAGCGCCCCGCGGCGCTTTCTGCCGTAAGCGGCCGCGTCGTCGCTGATGGTGGCGGGCGCTGTCGCGGCTGTGGAAACCGTGCCCATCGCCTCCGGTCAGGTAACGGTGCAATGGCGGCCCTCGCGGCAGGCGCGGCGGATTTCCATGCGCATCGATCCCCGTAGCGGGCATGTCATCATCACCCTGCCACGCGGCGCGCGCAAGGCCGACGGGCTGTCCCTGCTGCGCGCGCATTCAGGCTGGGTGGCGGCAGGACTGTCCCGCCTGCCGCCCACGCCGGAACTATGCGACGGGGGATATGTCCTGCTGGACGGACAGAGGCATGAAATCCGCCACTGTCCTGATGCGCGGCGCGGCGTGTGGCTGGAGGACGGGCGACTGCACGTAAGCGGGGCCGAGGAGTTCATTGCCCGTCGTGTGGCGGCCTATCTGCGTGCGCAGGCGCAGGTGCTGCTGCCCGCGCGGCTGCGCCTGCTGACCGGGCAGTGCGGCCTTCGCCCCACGCAGGTCAGGCTGCGCGATACGAAAAGCCGCTGGGGAAGCTGCTCGTCCGATGGCGCCATCATGTTATGCTGGCGGCTGGTCATGGCTCCGCAGGAAGTACAGCATTACATCATCGCCCATGAACTGGCGCATCTGCGCCATATGAATCACGGCCCGGATTTCTGGCTGCTGGTGGACAGGCTGACCCCGCACCGCCGTCAGGCGGAAAAATGGCTGCATGCCAACGGGGCCAGCCTGCATCGCATGGTGCCCGCCTGAAGCGGGATCAGGCGGTGAACTGTTCGGCTATGATCCGTTCCGACAGGCTCTGGCCCGGATCGAACAGCACGGTGGTATGCAGTTCGCGTGCTTCGCTGATCTCGACGGAAACGACATCGCGCACTTCGGTAAAATCGGCCACCGCCGCGACGGGGCGCTTGTCCGTTTCCAGAATGTCGAAGCGCACCCTTGCAGTGGAGGGCAGCAACGCGCCGCGCCACCGCCGCGGGCGAAACGCGCTGATGGGGGTAAGCGGCAGCAGGTTGGCCGAAAGGGGCACGATCGGTCCATGCGCGGACAGGTTATAGGCCGTTGAACCGGCAGGCGTTGCGATCAGCACGCCATCGCAGATCAGTTCGGGCATGCGCACGCGGGCGTCCACCTCAATGCGGATTTTCGCGGCCTGCCGTGTCTGGCGGAACAGGAACACGTCATTCAGCGCCAGGGCGTGGATACATTCCCCTCCGCGTGTCGTGGCCTTCATGCGCAGCGGGTGCAGGGTTGCGGCCTGTGCTGCCGCCAGACGCTGCGGCAGGTTGTCCGGCACCGCCGGATTCATGAGGAAACCCACGGTTCCGCAGTTGACGCCATAAACCGGCAGCCTGCGCCCCAGTGTCGTATGCAGCGTTTCCAGCATGAAGCCGTCGCCACCCAGGCAGATCAGGGCATCTGCCGTTTCCGGCGGGCACTGCCCGTACTGCCCGACCAGACGGTCCAGCCACAGTTCGGCGCTTTCATTGGGGGCGGCGGCGAAATGCAGCCGTGTGGGAAGGGTGCCGTCAGTCCAGTCCGGGTATGACGCGTCATTCATGGAGTGTGGATGGACAGGCGATGATGTGCCATGACCGGCATGCGCTCGCGGATGCTCTCCGTCACCGTGCGGTCAAGGCGCGCGGTGCTCCAGCCCGGTCCGTCCGATACCTGGCCCACGATCGTCCCCCATGGGTCGATGATCATGGAATGGCCATAGGTGCGGCGGCTCTGGCCGTTTTCGTCCGTGTGGGTGCCGGTGGTGCCGCAGGCGACCATCCAGCACTGGGTTTCGATCGCGCGCGCGCGCAGCAGCGTTTCCCAGTGCGCAAGACCGGTTTCCACCGTGAAGGCGGCGGGAACCAGCAGGACATTGGCGCCGCGTGCGCGCAGCGCGTGGAACAGGGCGGGGAAGCGGATATCGTAACAGATGGCCAGCCCGGCCTTCAGCCCGTGGTCAAGCGGCACGGTCACGATATCGGAGCCGGGTTCATAGGTATCGCTTTCCCGGTAGCCTTCGCCGCCGGGGGTGGTTACATCAAACAGATGGATCTTGCGGTAGCGCGCGCGCTCATGCCCTTCGGCGTCAAAGAACAGGGATGTATTGAACAGCTTGCCGCCATGCCGTTCCCCGATGGAACCGCCATGCAGCATGATACCATGTTCGCGCGCGATGCCGGACAGGAACGCGTACAGCGGTCCGGCTTCGCCCTTGTCATCGGGGGCGGGCAGGTTTTCGGCGGCGGCGAACTTCATGTCCCGCGTGCCCCCGAGGCAACTCCACATTTCCGGCAGGATGACAAGATCGGGCTTGTCGGAACTGACGGCGGCATTGATCAGTGCGCGGGCACGGTCGATATTTTCAGGCGCGGATGCGCCGGGCGCCATCTGGATCACAGTGGTGCGCATAAGGCGGAGACCTCCACAGGCATTATCGTCCGACCATAGGACAGGCACCCCGCCAACCGCAACTGGCAGGGATGAGCCGCGCAGTCTGTCAAAAGGGGGGAAAGGGGCATAGGATGGGGATGTATTTCAGGTTGAAAATCAATGGCACATTCCGCTTCTTCCCGAACAGTCATTTTCGCGGCCCTGCTGGGTAACCTGCTGGTGGCCGCCACGAAATTCGGTGCGGCCATCGTGACGGGAAGCGCTTCGATGCTGAGCGAGGCCATCCATTCCCTTATCGATACCGGCAACCAGGGCCTGCTTCTGGTCGGCATCCGGCGCGCGACCCGTCCCGCCACGGCGCTGCACCCGTTCGGGCACGGGCTGGAACTGTATTTCTGGACCTTCGTTGTGGCGCTGCTGATTTTCGGGCTGGGGGCTGGCGTTTCCTTTTTTGAAGGCGTGGTCCACATCCTTCACCCGCAGCCACTGGCGCATGTGGCCGTCAATTACGCCGTGCTGGTCGCCAGCATCGTTTTCGAAGGGTCTGTCTGGCTGTTCGCCCTGCGGGCTTTCCGCAAGGATGGCAAGGGCAAGCGCGGCTGGGTCGAGGCGGTGCAGGTCAGCAAGGACCCCACCGTCTTCACCGTCCTGTTCGAGGATACGGCGGCGCTGGCCGGTCTGGCCGTGGCGCTGGTGGGCAATATCCTTGCCGAATGTCTGGACATGCCGGTGTTCGATGGCGTGGCGTCCATCGTGATCGGCTGCATCCTTGCGGTGACGGCGGGGTTCCTCGCCCGCGAATCCCAGTCCCTGCTGACGGGGGAAGGCGTGGCCCCCGAAGTTCTGGTCGCCCTGCGGCGCATGGCGCTGGCGGCGGAGGGGGTGGAACGGCTGAACGAGATCCGTTCCATGCATTTCGGCCCGCATGACGTGCTGGTGGCGATCAGCGTCGATTTCCGCAATGACATGAGTGCAGGACAGGTCGAGACGGTGGTCAGCGCACTGGAACGCCAGATCAAGCAGCACTACCCCGATGTCACGCGTGTATTTGTGGAGGCACAGGACAGCCACACCCAGCCCGCGGGCGTGGCCACCACCGGGGCAGGTGCGCCTACGCCGTGACGAATTCGTCCGCGCGGTAACCCTGCGCGAACAGCAAGGTGCGCAGGGTTGTCTCGTTCACCTGATTGCTGATCTCACGCCGTACGGCGGCCTTGGCATGAAACGCGATGCCCGCACCGGCCACGCGCAGCATGGCGAGGTCATTGGCCCCGTCGCCCGTCGCCATTGCGTCGTGCATGTCGATCCCGCCATGCGCGACCAGACGGCGCAGGTGTTCCAGCTTCGCATCCGGCCCCAGAATGGGCAGGCCGACATGCCCGGTCAGCCGCTCATCTGCTTCCAGCAGCGTGTTGGCATGGTTTTCGTTGAAGCCACATAGCTGGGCCACGCGGCTGGTGAAGAACGTGAACCCACCCGATACAAGGGCCGTATGCGCGCCATTCGCCCGCATGGTGCGCACCAGTTCCAGCGCGCCGGGATTGAGGCGGACATCCTTCCACGCCTTGTCCAGCAGGTTGACCGGCAGGCCGCGCAGCAGGGCGACGCGCTCGCGCAGGGCGGCTTCGAATTCGATCTCGCCATTCATGGACCGCGTGGTGATTTCCGCAATCTTCTCACCAATCCCGGCATGGGCCGCGATGTCGTCCAGCGTTTCGCAGTTGACGATCGTGCTGTCCATGTCCGCCACCAGCAGGCGCTTGCGGCGGCCGTGTCGCGGCGTTACCAGCACGTCCATTCCTCGCCCGGCAAAGACCGTGCGCAGCGCGGCGATATCTGGCGCATCCCATGTGGAAGGGGCATGACACGCGATCTCGACAGCTTCCCCTTCCGAAAGGGTGACGGGAGCCGCCCCGTGCACCAGATCACGCGCCGCATGGATATCCACCTGCGTAAGGGATGTGGCGTCACGATTGGCCACCAATACAAGGGTATGGGAGAAGGAAGGAGAAGAATCAGCCATGAGGTCCGGGATATGACAGGGGTGAGACAATGAAACACGCCCCCGCGGGACGGGGGCGCGTGGCGCTGATCGTGGCGGGTCCGACCTGTTCGGGCAAGTCCGCGCTGGCCATGGTGCTTGCCCGGCAGGTGAATGGCACGATCATCAATACGGATTCGATGCAGGTATATCGCGAACTGCGCATCCTGACAGCCCGTCCCGACCCGCATGATGAAGCCAGTGTGCCCCACGCCCTGTATGGTGTTCTGCCCGCTGCGGAAAATGGCAGCGTGGCATGGTGGCGCACGCAGGCGATCGCGGCGGCCCATGCGGCATGGGATGCGGGGCGCGTACCGGTATTCTGTGGCGGGACCGGCATGTATTATCAGGCGCTGATCCACGGGCTGGCCGATATTCCCCAGCCCCCGCCCGCCATCCGCGAACAGGCGCGCGAAATGGTCGCCCGTCTGGGGCCGGGGGCGGTGCATGCCCTGCTGCATGAACGTGACCCCGAAACAGCCTCCACCCTGCGCCCGACGGATGGCCAGCGTATCGCCCGTGCATGGGAAGTGCATGCGGCGACCGGGCATGGTCTGGCCTGGTGGCGGCGGGAGGCGGTGCTGCCGCCGCTGGACGCCCGCTTCATCGCAATGCGCCTGCACCCGCCCCGCGAGGAACTGCGCGCCGCCATTGCGCGTCGCTTCCATGACATGCTGCGCCATGGCGCGCTTGAGGAAGTTGGCCGCCTGCTGGAACAGGATCTGTCCCCCGCGCTGCCAGCCATGCGCGCCCATGGGGTGCCGGAACTGGCCGCCGTCCTGCGCGGGGACATGACGCGGGAGGCGGCGGCCGAACGGGCCATCCGCCTGACCGGGCAATATACAAAGCGTCAGGCGACATGGTTCGCCCATCATCCACTAGCCGCCCCGGCGGACAGTGTTGTGTATGAAAAACGGTTTGAAAATTGTGCCACTGCGCAACAAATGGAAAGATGGACAAACAAAATCATTTCTTTTGTTATTAACCGCATTGACGCGGGCCAAGGGTTTCCGTAAACCCGGCCCGGGATTTCGCCCTTGGTGGCAGGCCGGTTGTCCCGGTCGCCGGGGCGAAGGAGCAGGAACCATGAACGCAGCACCGCACCAGACCGACCTGAAGCCTCACACCGCCGGCACGGATACATCCGTTGTCCAGACCGGTGCGGAAGTGCTTCTGCGCGTACTGAGCGAGCAGGGGGTCGAAGTCATTTTCGGCTATCCCGGCGGGGCGGTCCTGCCCATTTACGATGCCATTTTCCGCCAGAACGCGATTCGTCATGTGCTGGTCCGCCATGAACAGGCGGCCGTGCATGCGGCGGAAGCCTATGCCCGCTCCACCGGCAAGGTGGGGGTGGTGCTGGTCACAAGTGGCCCCGGCGCCACCAATACGGTGACCGGCCTGCTGGATGCGATGCTGGATTCGATCCCGGTGGTCTGTTTTTCCGGGCAGGTCGGCGTGCCGCTGATCGGGACCGACGCGTTTCAGGAAGCCGACACCACCGGCATCACGCGCCCGGCCACGAAATACAATTACCTGATCCGCCGCGCCGACGAGATCGCGCCCAGCGTGCATGAAGCCTTCCATATCGCGCGCAGCGGACGCCCCGGCCCGGTGCTGGTGGACCTGCCCAAGAACCTGATGGTCGGCCCCGCGCCGTACACCGCGCCGCCGCGCGCGCCGCATCCGTCCTACCAGCCCCAGACCGAACCGGGACGTGAGGCGATCGCGCGTGCCGTGGCCGCGATGAAGGGTGCGCGCAAGCCGCTGTTCTATACGGGCGGTGGCGTCATCAATGCCGGACCCGAAGCCTCCGTCGCCCTGCGCAGGCTGGTCGAGAAAACCGGTTTTCCCTGCACGTCCACCCTTATGGGGCTGGGGGCGATGCCGTCGGACGACCGCCGTTTCCTTGGCATGCTGGGCATGCACGGCACGTACGAAGCCAACATGGCGACGCATGACTGTGACGTGCTGATCGCGCTGGGTTCGCGTTTTGATGACCGGGTGACGGGGCGGCTGGATGCGTTCTCCCCCGGTTCCTTCAAGATCCATGCGGATATTGATCCCTCCCAGATCAACAAGATCGTGCGTGTTGACGTAGGTATAGTGGGCGATGTGCGCCGCGTGATCGAAATGATGCTGGAGGAATGGGACTGCACCCCCGCCAATCCCCGCCAGCCCATCGACCTTGCGCAGTGGTGGCACCAGATTGGTGAATGGCGTGGTCTCGACAGCCTCGGTTTCACGCAGGACATGACGCCGGGTGCGATCATCCGCCCGCAATACGCTATCCGTCGCCTGCATGAACTGGCCACCGCCACGGGGCGTGACACCTATGTCTCGACCGAGGTGGGGCAGCACCAGATGTGGGCGGCCCAGCATTTCGGCTTCGACAGGCCCAACCGCTGGCTGACATCGGGCGGGCTGGGCACCATGGGTTACGGCCTGCCTGCCGCCGTGGGCGCGCAGATCGCGCATCCCGATGCGCTGGTGATCGATATCGCGGGTGAAGCCTCGATACTCATGAACATTCAGGAACTGTCCACCATCGCGCAGTACCGCCTGCCGGTTAAGGTGTTCATCCTGAACAACCAGTATATGGGCATGGTGCGCCAGTGGCAGGAACTGCTGCATGAATCCCGCTATTCCGAAAGCTATAGCGCCGCACTGCCTGATTTCGTCAAGCTGGCAGAAAGCTTCCACGGCCGGGGACTGCGGGCGACATGCGTGGACGAACTGGATGGCGTGATAACCGAGATGCTGGCCCACCCCGGCCCGGTGGTGGCGGATATCTGTGTGGCGCAGGAAGAAAACTGCTACCCCATGATCCCGTCGGGCGCGCCGCATAACCAGATGCTTCTCGGCCCCGGTCAGGATGACGAGATCAGCGCCGAAGGCCGCATGCTGGTCTGATCCCCGCTGCCGCCGTGTTGTCGGCAGCCTTTCTTCCTTCCTGCCGCCATGTGTGCAGATACAGCCACCATGGCGGCGCCTTCAGCAGTCAGGAATTACGATCATGACCACGCAGCAGGAGATCCCCGTCTCCGCGGTCATTGCCATTCAGGTCGAAAACGAAAGCGGTGCGCTGGCGCGTGTCATCGGCCTGTTTTCCGGTCGCGGATATAATATCGAAAGCCTGACCGTGGCCCCGGTTGATGAAACCCGCCACCAGTCGCGCATCAATATCGTCACGACCGCCACCCCGCGCGTGCTGGAACAGATCCGCGCGCAGGTTGAACGGCTGGTGCCGGTGTACCGCGTTTCGGTCATGACGAAGCAGGACGCGCATGTGGCGCGTGAAATGGCGCTGGTGAAGGTCATCGCCAGTGGCGAACGCCGTGCGGATGCGCTGCGTATCGCGCAGGCGTTCCGCGCCCATCCTGTTGATGCTTCAGCCACCTCGTTCGTCTTTGAACTGACGGGTGCAACTGACAAGCTTGATGCCTTTATCGACCTCATGCGTCCGCTCGGCCTTGCCGAAGTGTCACGCACGGGCATCGTCGCTATCGCCCGCGGCGCGGCGATCCTGTAAAGGGTTCCGGTTTTTACCTTTCCATACGTTTTTATTTCTCCAAGGAGTGAGATCATGCGCGTCTATTACGATCGCGATGCCGATGTGAACCTGATCAAGGGCAAGAAAGTGGCCATCATCGGCTACGGCAGCCAGGGTCATGCCCATGCCAACAACCTGAAGGATTCCGGCGTGACCGACATTGTGGTCGGC
Source organism: Komagataeibacter sp. SM21 (assembly GCF_041402665.1). Classification (NCBI taxonomy): domain Bacteria; kingdom Pseudomonadati; phylum Pseudomonadota; class Alphaproteobacteria; order Acetobacterales; family Acetobacteraceae; genus Komagataeibacter; species Komagataeibacter sp. SM21. The sequence continues at coordinate 7,120 of NZ_JBGLOV010000003.1, read as the reverse complement.
CTGCGTCCCGAGTCGACGGCTGTGCCCAAGGCTGAAGCCGCCGGTTTCAAGGTGATGACGCCCGCCGACGCCGCCAAGTGGGCCGACGTGGTGATGGTGCTGACCCCCGATGAAGGTCAGGGCGCGCTGTACAAGGAATCGCTGGAAAAGAACCTGAAGCAGGGTGCGGCCCTTGCCTTCGCCCATGGTCTGGCGATCCACTTCCGCATCATCGAAGCGCGCCCCGATCTGGACGTGTTCCTGATCGCGCCCAAGGGTCCGGGCCACACCGTGCGTTCCGAATACCAGAAGGGTGGCGGCGTGCCGTCGCTGGTGGCCGTGGCGCAGAACGCTTCGGGCAATGCGCTTGAAATCGCGCTGTCCTACGCTTCCGCCAATGGCGGCGGCCGTGCGGGCATCATCGAAACCACCTTCAAGGAAGAAGTCGAAACCGACCTGTTCGGTGAGCAGGCTGTCCTGTGCGGTGGTCTGGTCGAACTGATCCGCGCCGGTTTCGAAACGCTGGTCGAAGCGGGCTACGCGCCGGAAATGGCGTATTTCGAATGCCTGCACGAAATGAAGCTGATCGTCGACCTGATCTATGAAGGCGGCATCGCGAACATGAACTACTCCATCTCCAACACGGCGGAGTATGGTGAATACGTGTCCGGCCCGCGCGTGATCACGCCGGAAACCAAGGTCGAGATGAAGAAGATCCTGACCGACATCCAGGACGGCACCTTCGTGCGCAACTTCATCCTGGAAAACCAGTCCGGCAACATCGGCTTCAAGGCGACCCGTGCGCGCAACAACGAACACCAGATCGAAAAGGTGGGCGAGAAGCTGCGCGGCATGATGTCGTGGATCGGCAAGAACAAGCTGGTCGACAAGTCCCGCAACTGATCTACGCCACAGGGGGCAGGGTTTCGGCCCCGCCTTTTTCCAGCGCCAGCCGGGCTGTCCCGGCTGGCGTTTTTTTTATGTCCGCTTTGCCCGTATTTCCCTGCATTTGCCGTGACACACCCCCTGACGGGTGCCACCATGCGCGCCCGACAGCATTGCAGGAGCGCCGTACCGTGACGGATTACGTGTTTCCCCCCAGTCCCCAGCCCGTGGTACCCGTGAAGGGGACGGCAGGTGCCTTTCCCGTCCGGCGGATATGGTGTGTGGGGCAGAACTATGCCGCCCATGCGCGTGAGATGGGCAGCAATCCCGAACGTTCCGAGCCCTTCTTCTTTTCCAAGCCGGGCGATGCCGTGGTGCCGCAGGGGGGACTGCTGCCGTTTCCCGTCAGCACGTCCGACCTGCATCATGAGGTGGAACTCGTCGCCGCGATCGGGCGGTCAGGGCATGACATTGCAGAGGAAGAAGCCCTTTCCCATATTTACGGCTATGCCGTGGGGTTCGACATGACGCGCCGCGACCTTCAGGCCGTGGCCAAGAAGGCAGGCCGCCCGTGGTCGCTGGCCAAGGGGTTTGACCAGTCCTGTCCCATTTCGCCCATCGTGCCCGTATCAGCCTGCGGCCATCCCGCCACCGGCGCCATCACGCTTACGGTCAATGGGGAACTGCGGCAGAAAGGCGACCTGTCGGACCTGATATGGTCTGTGGCGGAAATCATTTCCTGCCTCAGCCGCTTTGTATCCCTTGAACCGGGCGACCTGATCATGACGGGCACGCCATCGGGTGTGGGGCCGGTCAGGCGGGGCGATGTGATGCATGGTGTCTGCGCGGGCGTGGGCGAACTTAACGTCACCTATACCGGTTAGGCCGGATGCGGCACACGTGCCGCCACGGTCGGGGCGGGATGGCGCGCCAGTTCATCAATGAACAGCGCGATCTTGCACGAATGGGCCGTACTGACCGGATGGATGGCGAAAAAGGATATGGGCTCCGGCTCCCATTCCTCCATGACGGGTTGTAACAGCCCCCCGGCCACGTAGCCTTCCACTTCCCACAGGGATTTCTGGACCAGACCCAGACCGGCCAGCGCCCAGTGCACCGGCATTTCGGAATCGGTGGAGGCCAGGCGCGCGCGCACCCGTTCCGTGCGGACCTGCGCGCCGCGCCCCAGCCGCCACTGCGTATGCAGGTGGGGGGTGGGGCCATGGCTCAGGCAGTCATGGTTTTCCAGTTCCGAAGGATGCGTCGGAACCCCCTTGCGCGCCAGATAGGCGGGGCTGCCCACGATCACGCGCCGTGTTTCCATGATGCGCCGCCCGGTCAGCATCGTATCAAGGGCGGGGGTCGCGCGGATGGCGATGTCAAAGCCTTCGCCCACGATATCCGCAACCCTGTCTTCCAGCGTCAGGCTGATACGGATATCGGGATGACGATGGGCGAACTGCGTCATGAATGGTGTCAGCCACCATCGCCCGAACGGAATGGGGGCCGTGACCCGCAGTTCCCCCGCCGGTGTCGTGGCCATGGCGCGGGTGCGGGCTTCCATCCGTGCGGTCGCTTCCACAATGGCGCAGGCTTCGTGGTAGTAAAGCTGTCCCGCCGCCGTCAGCGCATGGCGGCGCGTGGTGCGCACCAGCAGGCGCGTGCCCATGCGGCGTTCCAGCCGCGCCAGCCGGTCGCTTATGACGGATGTGGCCAGACCCAGTTCCCGCCCCGCGGCGGACAGGCTGCCATGGCGTACAATGGTGACAAATACCGCCATTTCGGTGATGTCACGCATATATTTGATTTCCTTCGTGCAAGCTGCTTCCGGGTAAAGGTGATTATCATCTCCCTGCCCGCACGCCCATAGTTGGCATGAGGGTGTGCGGCTTTGCACGCCGCTTCGCGCAGAAGGATTGCAAGACATGCATTATCGTCAGCTTGGCCGTTCCGGCCTGCGGATCTCGGCATTCACGCTGGGCACGATGACATTCGGGGGCAAGGGCGATTTCGCCAAGACCGGCAATACCGACCTTGCCGGCGCCCGCCGTCAGATCGACCTGTGCATCGATGCCGGGATCAACATGTTCGATACCGCCGATATCTATTCAACCGGTGTTTCGGAAGAAATTCTCGGCGCTGCCCTCAAGGGGCGTAGCGATGACATCATGGTCACTACCAAGGCCCGGTTCCGTATGGGCACCGGGGCGAATGACGCCGGTCTGTCGCGCTACCATCTGGTCAGCGCGTGCGAAGCCAGCCTGAAACGTCTGGGTCGTGACCATATCGACCTGTACTACCTGCATGAATGGGATGGTCAGACCCCCCTTGATGAAACGCTGGAAGCACTCGATACCCTGACGCGCGCGGGCAAGATCCGGTATGCGGGGGTTTCCAACTTTTCCGCATGGCACCTGATGAAGGCGCTGGGCACGGCGGAACGCAACCGGCTGATCGCCCCGGTGTCCCAGCAGATCTATTATTCCCTGCAGGCACGCGACGCGGAATACGAACTGCTGCCCCTGGCAGTCGATCAGGGCATTGGCGTGCAGGTATGGAGCCCGCTGGCGGGCGGGCTGCTCTCAGGCAAGTACCGGCGCGGCAAGCCGCAGCCTACGGGCACGCGGCAGATCGAGAACTGGGGCGAGCCGCCGGTTCATGACATTGAAAAACTGTATGATGTGGTGGAAGTGCTGGTCAGCATTGCCGAAGCCCGGGACATTTCCGCAGCGCAGGTGGCGCTGGCGTGGGTGGCCCAGCGTCCCGCCATTACATCGGTCGTGATCGGTGCGCGGACCGAGGCGCAACTGACCGATAACCTCAAGGCCGCATCACTGGACCTGACGGCGGAGGAAATCAGCCGCCTTGATGCCGCCAGCGCGCCGCCGCTCATCTATCCCTACTGGCATCAGGCCAGCACGGCCTCGGATCGCCTCTCGGCGGCGGATCTGCTGCTGCTGGGGCCTGCTGTCGCCAAAAAGGGCTGATCCGTGCGGTTTCCCGCCTGTGCCCGGTCGGGGCAGGCGGGTGCCAGCGTAGGGCGAATGGCCGTTGCGCCGACACGGCAGGCCACCCTTGACCTGAATCAAGGTTGCCAACACGGTGCTAATGGTCACCTGTCATCATTATGGAAGGGTCAGCCGTTAACGGCGCGGGACAGTCGGATGGGGGGGGAATCAGCTTCTGGCATCTTGTAATAACATCCGGGTGATCCCATCTGAAATCCAGCGCCATGCCGTTGCCTGTTGAGGGACGGCACCATGGCACAACCAGTTATGTCGCCTGATTGAAAGGGACGAGGAACTTATGAATATCGAGAAATTTACGGAACGCTCACGCGGTTTCCTGCAGGCTGCGCAGACCATTGCGATGCGGGATTACAACCAGCAGTTAACGCCGGAACATCTGCTCAAGGCCCTGCTGGATGATGAACAGGGGGCTGCCGCTTCCCTTATCCGTGCGGCGGGGGGGCAGGTTCCCGCCATTACGGCTGCAAATGACGCCGCCCTTGCCAAGCTGCCGAAGGTGCAGGGCAGCGGTGCGGGCCAGCCGACCGCAACGGGCGATCTTGTACGCGTGCTTGATGCCGCCGAACAGGGTGCCCAGAAGGCTGGTGATGAATTCGTGGCGCAGGACCGCCTGCTGGCCGCCATCGCCGCGTCCGAAACGCCGGCGGGGCAGGCCATGCGGGGCGGGGGCGCCACACCGCAGGCGCTGGACAAGGCGATTGCAGCCATCCGCAAGGGACGCACAGTGACAAGTGAAAACGCAGAAGCCAATTTCGACGCGCTGAAGAAATATGCGCGCGATGTGACGGAAGTTGCCCTGCAGGGCAAGCTGGACCCGGTGATCGGCCGTGACGAGGAAATCCGTCGCGCCATTCAGGTCCTCGCCCGCCGCAGCAAGAACAATCCCGTCCTGATTGGTGAACCGGGCGTGGGCAAGACCGCCATTGTCGAAGGGCTGGCCCAGCGTATCGTCAACGGCGACGTGCCGGAGGCGCTGAAAAACAAGAAGCTGCTCTCCCTCGACATGGGCGCGCTGGTCGCTGGTGCGAAATTCCGTGGTGAATTCGAGGAACGGCTGAAAGCCGTCCTGAAGGAAATCGAATCCGCCGAAGGTCAGATCATCCTCTTTATTGATGAAATGCACACGCTGGTCGGTGCCGGGCGTAGCGATGGCGCGATGGATGCATCCAACCTCATCAAGCCCGAACTGGCGCGCGGCGTGCTGCACTGCATCGGTGCGACCACGCTGGATGAATACCGCAAGTATATCGAGAAGGATGCGGCCCTCGCCCGGCGGTTCCAGCCGGTCTACGTCGGTGAGCCGACGGTGGCTGACACCATCTCCATCCTGCGTGGCATCAAGGAGAAATACGAACTCCATCATGGTATCCGTATTTCCGACGGCGCGCTGGTGGCGGCGGCGACCCTGTCCAACCGCTACATCACCGACCGTTTCCTGCCCGACAAGGCCATCGACCTTGTGGATGAGGCCGCAAGCCGCCTGCGCATGCAGATCGACAGCAAGCCCGAAGAACTTGATGAACTGGACCGCCGTCTGATCCAGCTCAAGATCGAACGCGAAGCCATCCGCAAGGAAGACGATGCGGCCAGCAGGGAACGGCTGGGCAAGCTGGAAGCCGAACTGTCCGAACTGCAGGAAAAGTCCGATGCGCTGACAGCGGCGTGGCATGCGGAAAAGGATCGCGTCAACGCGGTGCAGAAGCTGCAGGAAGAGATGGACCAGATTCGCTCGGATATCGAGATTGCCCAGCGCAAGGGTGATCTGGCCCGGGCATCGGAGCTGATGTACAGCCGCCTGCCGCAGCTTCAGGCCCAGATTGCCAAGGCGCAGGAAGAAGCGGACCAGATCAGCAAGGGCGACGGCATGGTCAGCGACACCGTGACCGATCAGGGTATCGCCGCTGTCGTGTCGCGCTGGACTGGTGTGCCGGTGGACCGGATGCTGGAAGGCGAACGCGCCAAGCTGCTGCGCATGGAAGATGAACTGCGCAAGAGCGTGGTGGGTCAGGAACCGGCGCTGAAAGCGGTGTCCAACGCCGTACGTCGTGCCCGCGCCGGATTGCAGGACCCCAACCGTCCTATCGGTTCGTTCCTGTTCCTGGGTCCGACGGGTGTGGGCAAGACGGAACTGTGCAAGGCGCTGGCCCGCTTCCTGTTCGATGACGAAAAAGCCCTGCTGCGTATCGACATGAGCGAGTTCATGGAGAAGCATGCGGTCTCCCGTCTGGTTGGCGCGCCTCCGGGTTATGTCGGCTATGAGGAAGGTGGCGTGCTGACCGAGGCCGTGCGCCGGCGTCCCTATCAGGTCATCCTGTTCGATGAGGTGGAGAAGGCGCATGAAGATGTCTTCAACATCCTTCTGCAGGTGCTGGATGATGGCCGCCTGACGGACGGGCAGGGGCGGACGGTTGACTTCCGCAATACCCTGATCGTGCTGACCAGCAACCTTGGCTCCGAAGTGCTGGCCCATCTGCCGGATGGGGAAGCGGTCGAGACCGTGCGTCCCGAAGTCATGCAGGTCGTGCGCAATCACTTCCGGCCCGAGTTTCTCAACCGTCTGGATGAGATCATCCTGTTCTCCCGCCTGCAGAAGGCGGATATGGGCAAGATCGTGGAAATCCAGATCGGGCGCCTGCGCAAGCTGCTGGCCGAGCGCAACATCCAGCTCCGTCTGGACAAGGGGGGAGAGGAATGGCTGGCGAACGAAGGCTACGACCCCGTGTATGGCGCCCGTCCACTCAAGCGCGTGATCCAGCGCGCCTTGCAGAATCCGCTGGCCGGACTGCTGCTGGAAGGCACCATTCATGATGGGGAAACGGTTACGGTCGATGCCAGGGACGACCACCTGACCATCAATGGCACCGAGGTGGATGCCGACTGATAACGGCTATCCATACCGGATCAGGAGAAAGGAGGGGCTTACCCCTCCTTTTTTCATTTATTTTTCATTTTTCTTCCGGTTTTTTGGTTCGGATAGGGAATGGAACTGCTGTTTTATGGCTGAATTCTCTGTCTTTTTGGCGTTTTTAGTGGAGCGTTGACAGGGGGGGCTTATATCCGTAAAAGCCCCTTCACCGGACGGCGATGCTGCTCCGGCGGGTCTTTGACAAGAGAATATGAGAGTATCTGGAAGGGATATGCTGGCGGCGCGGTTGTTGCTCTTAGGGGCGATGATTGGCGGTCTGGACTGGGTGAGACTAGTCTAGGTAGCTTTGCGTATCTTTTTA